>DATLGI010000142.1:0-11681 GCA_035540535.1 Pseudonocardia sp. | reverse complement strand
GGCGGCACCGCCCGGTGGCGCCGGTGCAGCCCGAGCAGCGTCCCGGCGGTCGCCACCGTGCCCGCCGCGACCGTGGCCACCGCGATCCCCGCCACCCCGAACACCGGTGCGAGCAGCAGGTCCCCGACGACGTTGACGATCATCCCCACCACCGCCGACGCCACCGGCACGGTGCCGTCGCCCAGCGCGTAGCAGGTCCGCACCGCCACCTCCCGGGCGGCCAGCACCGGCAGCCCGACCGCGAACACCGCCGCCGCCGACGCCGTGAGCGCCACCGCCTCGGCGTCGAACGCGCCGTAGCCGTACACCAGCCGCACCAGCGGGGTCGCCGCCAGCGCCATCCCGGCCGCGACCGGCACCAGCACGACGGCCAGCACGCCGATCCCGCGCCCGACCAGCGCCCGCAGCTCCGTGCGCCGCTCGGGCGCGACGGCGGCGGCCAGCCGCGGGTACAGCGCGGCCAACAGCGTGGCGACCAGCAGCAGATCGAGGGTGATCGACAGCCGTCCGGCGAAGTTCACCGCCGCCACGGCCCCGTCGCCCAGGGTGGACGCGACGGCACGGTCCACGAGGGTGTTCACCGACGACAGCGCGCTGCCCGCCACCAGCGCGGGCACCAGCCGGAGCATCTCGCGCAGCCCGTGGTCGTTCAGCCGCAGCGTCGGGGTCGCGGGCAGGCGGGCCGCGCGCAGCGGGATCAGCTGCAGCGCCAGCCGCACGGCCGAGCCGAGCACGAACCCCCAGGCCAGCGCCGTCACGCCGAACACCGGCCCGGCCACCGCCGCGGCGACGATCATCACCGCGTTGAACCCGAGGCTCTGCAGCGCCGCCGGTCCGAACCGGCCCAGCGCCTGCCCGGCGCCGGCGAGCAGGTTCGTCGCCGTGATCAGCACGGTCGCGACCAGCACGATCCGGGTCAGCTCGACGGCCAGCGCGGCGGTGGGGGCGTCGAAACCGGGGGCGAGCAGCGCGACGACCGGCCGCGCGGCCACCCACAGCGCCGACGCCCCGACGGTCAGCACGACGCAGGCGAGCCCGAGCGCCGCGCGCACCGAGGCCAGGCCCTCGGCGGCCCGGCCCGCCTGCACCGACCGCGCCATCACCGGGATCGCGGCCTTCGCCAGTGCTCCGGTGACCAGCCCCAGCACCAGGTTCATCAGGCCCTGCGCGACGAGGAAGGCGTCGACGGCGGCTCCCGCGCCGAACACGACGGCGATCGCGAGGTCGCGGACGAGCCCGAGCGCCGATCCGGCGACGCTCAGCACGAGCGTGAGCACCGCCGCCCGGCGCACGTTCACCACGGCCGCCATCCTGCCCGCCGCCGCCGCGAGGGCGGGCGCGACAGCCGTTCACGACGAGCCACGCGCGCGGACCGTCCGGGTCACGATCGGGTTCCGGGTCTCGGCGGAGGTCGGGCAAGGTGGTATCGACGAGGCGGAACACGCCGAAACCGCCGACGAGTACTCGCCGCTCACGACCACGGGCCCGCGGGTCCGCGGTCGTCGCGGCGGAGCAGGAGCGCGCCCGATGTTGCTGGTGACCGCGATCGTCAAGCCGTTCGCCCTGGGTGAGGTCAAGGTCGCGCTGGAGCAGCTCGGCGTGCTCGGGATGACGGTGAGCGAGGTGCAGGGCTACGGCCGCCAGAAGGGCCACACCGAGGTCTACCGGGGTGCGGAGTACTCCGTGGACTTCGTGCCGAAGGTCCGCATCGAGGTCCTCGTCGACGACGAGCTCGCCGAGCGCGTGATCGACGCCGTCGTCGGGGCGGCGCGCACCGGCAAGATCGGCGACGGGAAGGTCTGGGTCACCCCGGTGGAGACCGTGGTCCGGGTGCGGACGGGCGAGCGCGGGTCCGACGCGGTGTAGCCCGGGGTCCGGTGCCGGTGCGGAACGAACCGCGGGTGCCGGGCGTTCCCCCGGCATGACCGTGCCCCGCGCCGTGGCCCCCACCGTGCCGCTGCCGGCACCGCCCGCGGGGGCCCCGGCGGATCCCGTGCGGCTCGCGCTGCCCGGCCGGACGCTGCTGCTGGTGGCGGGCCTGCCCGGGGCCGGGAAGTCCACGCTGCTCGCCGGGGTGCGGCGGGACCCGGACGTCGTGGTGCTCGACTCCGACGAGCACCGCGCCGCCCTCGCCCGGCTGTTCGGGCACCTGCCCTACCGCCGGTACCGGGCCCTCGTACACCTGCGCCACCGCCTCGCGGTCGCCGCCGCGGCGGTGTCGGCGGCGCGCACCGTCGCCGTCCACCTGCCGGCGACCGCGCCCGCCACCCGGGCCGCCGTCGCCCGCCTCGCCGCGCTGACCGGGCGCGACGCGCACCTCCTGTGGCTCGACGCCGAGCCCGCCGAGGCACTGGGCGGCCAGCACACCCGCGGCAGGCTGGTGCCCGCGGCCTCGTTCGCCGGGCACGCCGCCCGGGCGGCCGCCGCGGTGGCCGACCTGCGGGCCGGGCGGGCCGGCCGGGGCTGGCGCAGCGTGACCGTGCTGGACCGGCGCACCGCGGCGCGCGGCCTGCGGCTGGCCGTCGACGGCCGCGCCGTGGCGCCCGGCCCGGCGGGAGCGCAGACCGGCCCGCACGGCAAGTAGGCTCGCTCGGGTGTTCGACACCCTCTCCGAGCGCCTCTCCGGCACGCTGCAGGGCCTGCGTGGCAAGGGCCGCCTCTCCGACGCCGACATCGACACCACGGCTCGCGAGATCCGTCTCGCGCTGCTCGAGGCCGACGTCGCGCTGCCTGTCGTCCGCGCGTTCGTCGCGCGGGTCAAGGAGCGGGCGAAGGGCGCGGAGGTCAGTGGCGCGCTGAACCCCGCCCAGCAGGTCGTCAAGATCGTCAATGAGGAGCTGGTCCAGGTCCTCGGGGGCGAGACCCGCCGGATCCGGCTGGCCAAGGAACCGCCGAGTGTGATCATGCTCGCCGGTCTGCAGGGTTCGGGCAAGACGACGCTGGCGGGCAAGCTCGCCCGTTGGCTGCGCAGCCAGGGCCACACCCCGCTGCTGGTGGCCTGTGACCTGCAGCGGCCGAACGCGGTGAACCAGCTGCAGATCGTCGGCCAGCGGGCCGGCGTGCAGACCTTCGCCCCCGAGCCGGGGAACGGGGTGGGCGACCCGGTGGACGTCGCCCGGCGCGGCATCGCCCACGCACGCGACAAGATGTTCGACGTCGTCGTCGTCGACACCGCGGGCCGGCTCGGCGTCGACGAGGAGCTGATGCGCCAGGCGGCGGACATCCGCGACGCCGTGCGGCCCGACGAGACCCTGTTCGTCGTCGACGCCATGATCGGTCAGGACGCCGTGGCGACCGCGGAGGCCTTCCGCGACGGCGTCGGGTTCACCGGGGTGGTGCTCACCAAGCTCGACGGCGACGCCCGCGGTGGCGCGGCACTGAGCGTCCGCGAGGTCACCGGCCAGCCGATCCTGTTCGCCTCCAACGGTGAGAAGCTCGAGGACTTCGACGTCTTCCACCCGGACCGGATGGCGAGCCGCATCCTCGGGATGGGCGACCTGCTGACGCTGATCGAGCAGGCCGAGCAGGTCTTCGACGCCGAGCAGGCCGCGGCGTCGGCGCAGAAGATGTCCACCGGGGAACTGTCGCTGGAGGACTTCCTCGACCAGATGCTGGCGATCCGCAAGATGGGTCCGATCGGCAACATCCTCGGGATGCTGCCGGGGGCCAACTCCGGGGCGATGAAGGACGCGCTCGCGCAGGTCGACGACCGCCAGCTCGACCGGTTGCAGGCGATCATCCGCGGCATGACCCCGGCCGAGCGGGCCGATCCGAAGATCATCAACGGGTCGCGGCGGATGCGCATCGCGAACGGGTCCGGCGTCACCGTCAGCGAGGTGAACGACCTGGTCAACCGGTTCTTCGAGGCCCGCAAGATGATGAAGCAGATGGCCGGGCAGTTCGGGTTCGGTGGCGGGCGCAGCGCGACCCGCAAGCAGGCGAAGGCGCGCAAGGGCAAGAAGGGCAAGGGCGGGCGGGCCCGCGGGCCCGCGCCCGCCCGCGGCGGGCTGCCCGCCGGTTTCCCGGACCTCTCGCAGCTGCCCCCGAGCCTGCGCGAGCTCCCCCCGGGCCTGGACCAGCTCCCGCCGGACTTCGACCCGAGCCGGCTGCGGTTCCCGAAGGGCACGTAGGCGCGGCCGCCCGGTTAGCCTCCCGGGCATGAGTCCTGGCTACCGGATCAGCGGCGTGCTCCTGCCCGAGGACCGACCGGTCGAGCTGTTCGTCGACGGCGCCGGGGTGCTGCTCGACGGCCCGCTCGCCGGCGCCGAGACCCTCGCGGAGGGCGGCTGGATCCTGCCCGGGCTGGTGGACGCGCACTGCCACGTCGGCCTCGGGCCGGACGGGCCGGTCGACCTGGAGGAGGCCGACGCCCAGGCCCGCACCGACCGCGACGCCGGCGCGCTGCTCATCCGCGACTGCGGCTCCCCGGTCGACACCGGCCCGCTGCAGGCCCGCGACGACCTGCCGGAGATCATCCGTGCGGCCCGGCACATCGCGCGGCCCAAGCGGTACCTGCCCGGGCTCGCCGCCGAGCTCGACGACCCCGGCCTGCTGCCCGAGGTCGTCGCCGAGCAGGCGGCGGCGGGGGACGGCTGGGTGAAGCTGGTCGGCGACTGGATCGACCGCGGGGCCGGCGACCTCACCCCGCTGTGGCCCGACGACGTGCTGGCGGCGGCGATCGGCGCCGCCCACGCCGCGGGGGCCCGGGTGACCGCGCACGTGTTCGGCACCGACGCCCTGCCCGGGCTGATCCAGGCCGGCATCGACTGCATCGAGCACGGCACCGGGCTCACCGACGACCTCATCGCCGAGATGGCGCGACGCGGCACCGCTCTCGTGCCGACGCTGATCAACGTCGACACGTTCCCTTCGATCGCCGACAGCGCCGCGCGGTACCCGGCCTACGCCGCGCACATGCGCGAGCTGCACCGCACGGCGCGCGACGTCGTGCGCCGCGCGGTCGAGGCCGGGGTGGCGGTGTACGCCGGCACCGACGCGGGCGGCGGGATCCGCCACGGCCGGATCGCCGACGAGGTCGCGGCGCTGGCCGGCGCCGGCCTCGGCCCGGCCGGGGCGATCGGCGCCGCGAGCTGGGCGGCGCGCGAGTGGCTGGGCCGGCCGGGCCTGCACCCCGGGGCCCGCGCGGACCTGGTGATATACCGCGACGACCCGCGGGCCGACCTCGCGGCCCTGCGCGACCCGGCGCTGGTGGTGCTGCGGGGCAGGCCGGTCGCCCGCCGCGGCTGACCGGCGACCCCAGTACCCGGTCGACCACAGCCGTGGACCGTGGTGGCGGGCAGCGTCGCGCAAAACGCCTCGTGCGGCTGCGCGCCATCGTGCCCCGGGGGCCGTGCGTCGAGTCGGACACGTCGGCGCCGGAGTCGGTAGCGTCGCTGCAGTGACGTCACCGGAGGGGAGCACCGACCGCCCGCTCGCGCCCGGGCCCGCCGCACCGCAGGGGCCCCCCGCGGCGCCGTGGCCCGGTGGTCCCGGGCCGACGCCACCGGCGGCGCCCGACGGACGCCGCACCCACCGCTGGGGGCTCGGGGCGTTCCTGCTCGCCGAGGGCGTGTTCCTGCTCGTGTCGTGGGTGGTCGGGGCGGCCGTCCTCGCGCAGGGGGCGCCGTCGGTGGCCGGTCTCGGCCTGGTGCTCGCGGTGCCGACCGTCGTCGCCGCCGCGGTCGCACTCGCCGCGACCTGGCTGCGCGGCCACGGCCCCTGCCGTGACCTCGGTCTGTGGTGGTCCTGGCGCGACGTCGGGATCGGGCTCGCCTTCGGGTTCGGCGGGCTCTTCCTCACCGGCGCGGCGGCGCTGGTCTGGGGGGCGCTGGTCGGGCCCGACGCGACGTCGGCGGTCGGCGAGGTGTTCGCCGGGCAGCGCGCCGAGCTGCCCGTGGCGCTGGTGATCCTGGTGATCGTCGTGCTCGTCGCGCCGCTGTGCGAGGAGATCCTCTACCGGGGCCTGCTCTGGGGCGCGCTGGAGAAGCTGGGTGCGGGACGGTGGATCGCGGCCGGGGTGACGACGCTGGTGTTCGCGCTGCTGCACTTCGAGATCCTGCGCACGCCGCTGCTGCTGGTCGCGACGATCCCGATCGCCCTGGCCCGGGTCCACACCGGCCGGTTGCTCGCCAGCGTCGTCGCCCACCAGGTCAACAATCTGCTGCCCGGCATCGCGCTGGTGCTGGCGCTGACCGGCGTCGTCCAACTGTAGGCCGCCGCCCGTGCGCGGGAGCGCGGATCCGTCTGGCACAATGACGGATCGGCCCCGCGGCAGGCCCTCTACCCCGGCCGTGGCCACAGACGTCGAGCGACGCGCTGCCCGTTCCCCACGCGAGCGACGCGAGCTCAGCACCGTACGAATCATCGCGAGGAGCACCGAGCAGCGTGGCCGTCAAGATCAAGCTGATGAGGCTGGGCAAGATCCGCCAGCCGTACTACCGCATCGTCGTCGCCGACGCCCGCAGCCGCCGCAGTGGCCGGGCCATCGAGACCATCGGCAAGTACCACCCGAAGAACGAGCCGAGCCTCATCGAGGTCGACTCGGAGCGCGCGCAGTACTGGCTCGGTGTCGGCGCGCAGCCGACCGACCCGGTGAAGCACCTGCTCGAGGTCACCGGTGACTGGCAGCGGTTCAAGGGCCTCCCGGGCGCCGAGGGCACACTGAAGCCGCAGCCGGAGAAGGTGGACAGGCTCGCCCGGTTCCAGGCCGCGCTGGCCGCGGCCGGCGAGGAGCCCGGCACGGAGGCCACCACGCCGAGGAAGAAGGCCGACCGGCGCCCGAAGGCCGACGCGGCCGACTCCGCCGACGCCTCCGGTGACTCCGCCGAGGCCGAGGCGCCCGCCGGATCGTGAACGTGTTGGCGGATGCCCTCGAACATCTCGTGCGGGGCATCGTCGACCATCCCGACGAGGTGCGCGTCGACCTGGTGACCACCCGGCGCGGCCGCACGCTCGAGGTGCGCGTGCACCCCGAGGACCTCGGCAAGGTGATCGGCCGCGGCGGGCGCACCGCCACGGCGCTGCGTACGGTCATGGGCGGCATCGGCGGCCGCGGGGTGCGGGTCGATGTCGTCGACACCGACAGGTAGCGACGCCCTCCTCGTCGGGATCGTTGGCAGGCCGCACGGACTGCGCGGCGAGGTCGTCGTCGACGTGCGCACCGACTCCCCCGAGGAGCGGTTCGCGCCGGGTGCGGTGTTCGGCCCGTTGACCGTCGAGTCGGCGCGCCCGCACGGCGGGCGCTACCTGGTGCACTTCGCCGGTGTCGCCGACCGCGATGCCGCCGGCGCCCTGCGCGGCACGCAGCTGCTCGTCGCGGTCGCGGACCTCCCTCCGACCGGGGACGACGACGAGTTCCACGTCCACCAGCTGGAGGGACTGCGGGCCGAGCTGGTGGACGGTGCGGTGGTCGGCAGGGTGCGCGAGGTCGTGCACGGGCCCGCCGGCGAGCTGCTGGTGCTCGCCCGTCCCGACCTTCCGGACGCGCTGGTGCCGTTCGTGCGCGAGATAGTGCCGACCGTCGACCTCGACGCGGGTCGCGTGGTGCTCGACCCGCCGGAGGGCCTGCTCGAACCGGAGTGAGCCCCGGGGGTCGGGGCTCGCCACGACGCTCGCGGATTCGCGTCCTCGCAGCGCCCCGGCGCGCTGCGAGGATCGAAATCCGCGAGCGGAGCGGAGGTCCGCCGCCACGTGGAGGCGGCGTGCCTGGGAGCATCGAGCGGTGCGGATCGACGTCGTCACGATCTTCCCCGGCTATCTCGCGCCGCTGCGCGAGGCGCTGCCCGGGCGGGCGATCGAGCGCGGCCTCGTCCAGCTCGTGGTGCACGACCTGCGGACCTGGACCCACGACGTGCACCAGGCCGTCGACGACGCCCCGTACGGCGGCGGGCCCGGGATGGTGATGCGCCCGCAGGTGTGGGGTGAGGCGCTCGACGCCGTGGTCGCCGCCGACCCGCGCCCGCCGCGGCTCGTCGTGCCGACCCCGGCCGGACGGCCGTTCACCCAGGCGACCGCCAGCGCGTACGCCGGCGAGGAACGGCTCGTCTTCGCCTGCGGCCGCTACGAGGGCATCGACCAGCGCGTGCTCGACGACGCCGCCACCCGGATGCCGGTGGACGAGCTGAGCATCGGCGACTACGTGCTCGTCGGCGGGGAGGTCGCGGTGCTCGTCGTCGTCGAGGCGGTGGTGCGACTGCTGCCCGGGGTCCTCGGCAACCCCCGCTCGGCCGCCGAGGACTCCTTCTCCGACGGGCTGCTCGAGGGGCCGTCCTACACCCGGCCCGAGGTCTGGCGCGGCCGGGCGGTGCCCGAGGTGCTGCGCAGCGGGAACCACGGCGCCGTCGCGCGCTGGCGGCGGGACCGGGCGCTGGAACGGACGGCGCGGCGCAGACCGGACCTGCTCGCCGCGCTGCCCGACGGCGCGCTCGACGCCGACGACAAGGCAGTCCTGGCCGATCTCGGGCTCCGCTGACCCCCGCCGGACCGGCCGATGCGGGCGGTCCGGCCCGCGTCTGGCACTATTGACGGGTTGCCGGCGCCCGACGCAACCGGTCGGGCCCGCCGGGCGCCATCCCTCGTGCGGACCGGCGCCCCCGCATGACCGCGACACCGCATGACGCGCTACGACGAGGACGGACTCCCGCGATGAACACCCTGGACGCCCTGGACGCACAGACGCTGCGCCCCGACATCCCCGCCTTCCGGCCGGGTGACACCGTCAAGGTGCACGTCAAGGTCGTCGAGGGCTCGCGTTCCCGGATCCAGGTCTTCCAGGGCGTGGTCATCCGCCGGCAGGGCGCGGGCGCGCGCGAGACCTTCACGGTGCGCAAGATCTCGTTCGGGGTCGGCGTGGAGCGCACCTTCCCGGTGCACTCGCCGAACATCGACCGGATCGAACTGTTCACCCGCGGCGACGTCCGCCGGGCGAAGCTCTACTACCTGCGCGAGCTCCGCGGCAAGGCCGCGAAGATCAAGGAGAAGCGCGAGACCCCGTCCGCGTCCTGAGTCGGGCGCCGCGGTCCGCGCCGAAGGTGACGTAGCCTCGTGTCCGTGGCGCTACCCGAGCTCCCCGACGATCGACGCGCCCAGCCGCGACGGTACGGGCCGGCCGTTCCAGCCGGGCCGGCGCAGCATCCGGTACGGGGCCAGCAGCCGCCCCCGGGCGGCCGTCCTGCGGGCCCGCCGCCGCGCGGGCCGGCCGGGGCACCTCCGCCCGGCCCCGTCGCGCCCCCCTTGCGGCCTCCGGGCGGTCCGTCGCCCGCGCCGCCGTGGCGCAACGGGTCCGGGCCGCCGCGGGTGAACGGCGCGCCGCGCCGGCCCCAGGCGCCGGTCGAGCGTGCCGCGGGCCCGGCCGGGTCCGCCGAGGCGGACCACCCGGAGCCGGAGGACGCGACGCCACGGCGGCACCGGCGCCGGGCCGGCGACTCGCCGGACCAGCGGCCGGCGGCCGGCTACGCGGCGTCCCTGCCGGCGGGCAGGCGACCGAGGACCGGGCGGCGGCGCCGGGAGAACTTCTGGAAGGAACTGCCGCTGCTGGTCGTGGTGGCGCTGCTGCTCACGTTCGTCATCCAGACCTTCCTGGCGAAGGTCTACGTGATCCCGTCGGGCTCGATGGAGACCACGCTGCACGGCTGCGCGGGGTGCGACAACGACCGCGTGCTCGTCGACAAGATCACCTACCGGCTCGGCGAGCCGCAGCCCGGTGACGTCGTGGTCTTCCGCGGGCCGGACAGCTGGACGAGCGAGGTGCAGTTCGCCGAGCCCAGCGGTGCGGTGGCCCGGGGGTTGCAGCTGTTCGGTTCCCTCATCGGTGTCGCCCCGCCCGACGAGAAGGACTTCGTCAAGCGCGTCATCGCCGTGGGCGGGCAGACCATCTCCTGCTGCGATGCGCGCAACCGGGTGCTGGTCGACGGCCAACCGCTCGACGAGCCGTACCTGTACTTCGCCCCCGAGCTCGGCCAGGCCCGCCAGCCCACCTTCGGGCCGGAGACGATCCCGGCGGGCCACCTGTGGCTGATGGGCGACAGCCGCATCAACTCGGCCGACTCCCGGGTCCCCGGCCACGGGCCGGTGCCGGTGGAGAACGTGATCGGGCAGGCCCGGATGATCGTGCTGCCGTTCACCCGGTTCGGCTGGATCGACGCGGTCGACCCGCAGACGACGGCCGCGGCGCCGGCCGCGCCGATCGAGGCGCCGCTGGCGCTGGGCGTGCTCGGCGCGTTCCCGGTGCTGGCCGGTGGCCGCCGGTACGCGCGCGGCCTCGGCGGGCTGTGCTCGCAGCGCCGGCGGCGCGCGGACGAGCACGGGCGCTTCCTGCCCGGCCGGTAGCCCGGAATGCCCGGCCGTCCCCGCCGTCCCCGCGCGCTGCTGCCCGCCGGTCTGCGTCCGGCTCGCGCCGTCGTGCGCCGCTCGGGCAGCTGGACCCTGCAGAGCACGCTGCACCGCCACGGCCTCGGGCCGGTGGCGGGGGTGGACGAGGCCGGCCGCGGGGCGTGCGCAGGCCCGCTCGTGGTCGCGGCGTGCGTGCTGCGCCCGGGCGACGCCGGACGGCTCGACGGCCTGACGGACTCCAAGCTGCTCACACCGGCCGCGCGGGAGGACCACTACGCCCGGATCAGGCGGTGGGCCGCGGACCTGGCCGTCGTCGTCATCCCGCCGGCCGAGGTGGACCGTCGCGGCGTGCACGTCGCGAACGTGGAGGGTATGCGACGGGCGGTCGCGGCCCTGTCCGCACCGCCGGGCTACGTGCTGACCGACGGCTTCGCGGTGCGCGGGTTCGGCCGGCCCGCCCTGGCCGTGCCCAAGGGCGACCAGGCCGCGGCCTGCGTGGCGGCGGCGTCGGTGCTGGCCAAGGTCACGCGGGACCGGCTCATGGTGGAGCTGGACCGGGAGCACCCGCAGTACGGGTTCGCCGAGCACAAGGGCTACTGCACCCCGGTGCACGACGCCGCGCTGGCGGCGCACGGCCCGAGCCCGGTGCACCGGTACTCGTTCGTCAACGTGCGCGGCGCGGCCGGGCTCCGGGTGCCCGCGGCCCTGGTCCACAATGAGGGGGTGGATGTCGAGGTGACCGGGATGGCCGGGGGAGCGTCGCGGTGAGCGCCGAGGATCTCGAGAAGTACGAGACCGAGATGGAGCTGACGCTCTACAAGGAGTACCGGGACATCGTCTCCCAGTTCTCCTACGTGGTGGAGACCGAGCGGCGGTTCTACCTCGCCAACTCCGTGGACGTGGCCGCGCGCAACGCCGACGGCGAGATCTACTTCGAGGTCCGGATGTCCGACGCGTGGGTGTGGGACATGTACCGGCCGGCCCGCTTCGTGAAGAACGTCCGGGTGCTGACGTTCAAGGACGTCAACATCGAGGAGCTGGACAAGCCCGACCTGCGGCTGCCCGGGGGCGAGCAGTTCGGGTCCTGAGGCCCCTACACCACCGCCCCGACGGGTGGGCACCCTCGGCGCCGTCCGGCCCGGAGTTGTCCCCAGTGCCGTGAGCTGTCCACAGGGCCGACGAAGGGGGTGCCACGCGTCCCCGTCCACCTCGATCGTGGACGCCATGGCAGCGAAGGACGAGCTCGGCCGCCGCGGTGAGGACGCCGCCGTCCGGTACCTCGAGCAGCGCGGGCTGGTGGTCCTGTCCCGCAACTGGCGGTGCCGCGACGGCGAGCTCGACGTCGTGTGCAC
>DATLGI010000141.1:0-7828 GCA_035540535.1 Pseudonocardia sp. | reverse complement strand
TCGGAGCCCCCCCAGAGCGGGGGCGACCCGGTGAACCCGGGCGGGTCGGGCACGCCCGTCGCCGGCGGCGGGGACACGACACCGGTGACGTCGGAGCTGCCGGCCTGACCTGACTCCGCCGTTCGGGTGGTCCCCGCTGCCGCGGGGTATCAGGTAGTCGAGGGTCTGCTCCTTCGACGGGTAGCGCAGTACCCTTCTCGCGCTCCCTGAACCTGAAGTCGTGACCGTCTGTAGTGGCGCGCAGTCTCTGCGGACCTGATGGGAGAGGGGCCGGACCCGGTGGAAACGAGGGGTCGGGTGGCGACCCCGGTCGCCCGCGCAGGGTCCGCCGCCGTGACGACGACGGCCGCGAGCCCCGCGGACCGTGCCCTCACCGGCGCGCCGGCCGCCCGCCGGCTCGTCCGCGAGGTGACCGCCGACCCGGGGCAGCCCCGGCGGATCGTGGTCGTGGGGCCCGGCGGCGCGGGCAAGACGGTGCTGCTCGGGATCCTGACCGGGCTGTACCAGGACGCGGGCCTGCGCACCGTCACCGACCCCGCGGACGGGCCGGTCGATCCCGACGCCGTGCTGATCGTCGATGACGCCCACACGCTCGACGCGGCGGCGCTGGACCGGCTCGGCCGGTGGTCGGCCTCGCCGGCCACCCGCATCGTCCTGGCGCACCGCCCGTGGCCGCGGGATCCGGCCTTCGCGGTGATCCTTCCCCAGGTGGAGGCGGACCGGCCCGCGCTCGTCCTCGGGCCGCTGAGCCGCACCGGCATCGCCGAGCGGGCCGCCCTCCTGCTGGGCGAACGGCCACCCGCCGAGCTCGTCGACCTGGTGCAGGAGCAGTCCGGCGGGTCGCCGGCGCTGGTGGACCGCCTGCTCGCCGGGCTGCGCGGCGACGGCGCGGTCGGCACCGCGGGAGGCGAGCCGCCGGCGTCGGTGATCCGGTGGCTCGGTCACGACCTCGACGCCCAGCCCGCGCCGGTCGGCCGGTTCCTGCTGGCCAGGGCCGTCGGAGCGCCGATCGATCCCGAGGTGCTCGGCCCGCTGCTCGACGTGCCGGCCGACACCGTCACCGACCTGGTGGAGCACGCCGTCGCCGCGGGCCTCCTGCTCGCCGACGGGGCGATGGTGCCACTGGTGCGGCAGGCGGTGCTGCGGACGGCGCCGCTCACCCGGCGGCTCGTCGTGCGCCGCAGGCTCGCCGAGATCCGCCTCGAGCTCGGCGGCGACCTGCTCACCGCCGCCCGCGGGCTGCTGGGCACCGGGGTCACGGGCTCGCGGGTCGCCGGCGTGCTCGAACGGGCCGGTGACGAGGCCCTCGGCCAGTGCCTGCCGGTGGCCGCGGACCTGTTCGACGCCGCGGTCGAGGCGGGCGCGCCGGCACTGCGTCTCGCGGACCGCCGCGCCGAGGCCGCCCTGCTCGCGGGCGATCTCGACACCGCGCTCGCTCGCGCCGACCAGGTCCTCGCCGCCCGGCCCGGCACGGGGTCCGCGCAGGTCGACACCGAGCGGCTGACGCGGGCCGGCACCGTCGCCGCGGCGGCGCTGGCCCAGCGCGGCATGCTGGGCCGCGCGGCCGAGCTCTACCGGTGGCTCGCGCGCCTGCCCGGGGCCGCCCCGGCCCTACCCGCGGTGCCCGCGCTGATCGGCACCGGTGCGCTGGCCGAGGCCCGGGAGATCCTGGCCGCGGAACCCGCCGGGGCGGACCGCCCGCCGACGCTGCTGGCCGGCGCCGAGGACCTGCTCGCCCGAGGCGTGCACGACGCTGTCGTCGGGTCCCCGACGGCGGCGCTGTCGCAGCTCACCCGGGCGGCGGTGCTGCTCGAGCAATCCGGACGGGCGGCCCTGATGGCAGACACCCCGGCGGCGCTGGCGGCGCTGGTCGCGGTGCACTGCGGGGAGCTCGAGGTGGCGCAGTCGGTGCTGGAGCGTGCCGTCGCCACGGGGCTCGGCGAGCCCGTGACGGCGGCGCGGCACCGGCTACTGCAGGCCTGGATCGCGATGCACCGCGGTGCGGTGGTGCAGGCCCGCGCACTGCTGGTGGCCGCCGAGGCGTGCACCCCACGGTTCGAGCCGCGCGACGAGCTCGTCGCCGCGGCCCTGGAGGTCGCGCTGGCCCGCCGCACCGGCGACCTCGCCGCGCTGCTCACCGTGTGGGGCCGGGCCCGGGAAGCGGTCGTGCGCCACCCCGTCGACCTGTTCTGCCTGCAGCCGCTCGGCGAGCTCGCCGTCGGCGCCGCGCGCCTGCAGGAGGAGAGCTGGGTCGCTCCCTACCTGGACGAGGCGCACGCCCTGCTCGACCGGCTCGGGAAGCCCGCGCTGTGGTCGGCGCCGCTGCACTGGGCGGGCCTGCAGGCGGCGATCGCCGCGGGTAGCGCGGACGGTGTCCAGCGGCACGCCGCGGCCCTCGACGGCATGGTCGGTGCCGGCCGTTACGCCGCGGCGATGGCCGCCGCGGGCCGGCAGTGGCTGCGCGTCCTGGCCGGTGACGTCGACGCCGGGGCCGTCGAGGCGACGGCCCGGGGCCTGCACGCGGTCGGGCTGAGCTGGGAGGGCGGTCGGCTGGCGGGCCAGGCGGCGATCCGCACGCGCGACCGCAAGGACATGGCCGCCCTGCTCGGGTGCGCGCGGGCCCTGCAGAGCGCACCGGGTACCGCCGCGCCGGCGGCCGCCGCACCGGGTACCGCGCGCCCGGCGGCCGTCATGGAGCCGATCGCCGACCCGGGCCACGACGCCCCGGCGACCCCCGCCGACCCGCCCGCCGCAGTGGACGCCTCGCCCGGCTCGATCAGCGACCGGGAACGGGAGGTAGCCGAGCTGGTGCTCGCCGGCCTGACCTACAAGCAGATCGGCGAGCAGCTGTTCATCTCGGCCAAGACGGTGGAGCATCACGTGGCGCGGATGCGCCAGCGGCTGGGCTCGGGCAGCCGCGGTGAGCTGTTCGCGCACCTGCGGATGCTGGTGAACGGCCGCGCCGGCTGACCCGCCCGCCCCGGGCGCACTCCCGCCCGCCGAAGCCGCGAGTGCGCCCCCCGCCCACCGAGGCGCGAGTGCGCCCCTCCGTGCACGCGAAAGTCACGTTCTGTGCGACGGCCAGGGCGGTACGGCTAGTGCTGACGCGGTGCGCTCGCACGCACGGAGGGTGGCGCTCGCGCGCACGGAGGGGGGCGCTCGCGCGCACGGAGTGGTGCACTCGCGCGCACGGAGGGGTGCACTCGCGCGCACGGAGGGGTGCACTCGCGCGCACGGAGGGGTGCACTCGCGGGGGTGCTAGCGGGGCAGGCCGGCCAGGATCCCCTCGCAGCTGCGCACCACCGTTCGCGCGGCGTCGGCCTGCATACGGCCGGCGAGCGGGCTCTCCGCCCGCCGCCGCCACGCCGACAGCGCGGCGAGGGCCGCGGCCCGCAGGTCCGCGGGTCCGGTGTCCGCCGGGAGCCCGAGGCGCTGCGCGGGCGACCCCCCGTCGCTGCCGAGGAGCCGCTCGGCCTCGTCCACCTGGTCGCGGGGCAGCCGGACCACCCGCCACCGCAGGTCGGAGAGCAGGCGCAGCTCGGCGAAGTCGTGCGTGCCCGCGAGGATCCGCTCGACCTCCGCGGCCACCGGTGCCGCTGCGGGGCGCGGGTCCACCCGCAGCACCCGGTCTAGGGCGATCAGTGCCGACCGGGCCTTGAGCACGTCGCGGCGCTGCGTGAACTGGGTGGCGAGCACCTGCCGCAGCTCGGCCAGCCCGCTGCGCGCCACCAGCTCCTCGGCGAGCACGGCCGAGTCCGTGACGCCCTGCTGGATGAGTGAGACGGACAGCCGCACCCCGAACATCCCGAGCCGGTCCAGCAGCGCCTCGCGGACCTCGGCCGGCGGGTCCGCGGGTTCCCCCTCGCGGACGAACCGATCGGCCGAGAGCAGCACGAGATCAAGCTCACCGGGCTCCAGGGCGGCGAGGCGCACCAGCGCCGCGTACTCGTCCTGGCGCAGCGTGCGGCCGGTGTAGGCGAGCAGCCCGGTCACCGCGACGACCGTCTGGCACAGCCCCCGCAGGGTGTCGTCGGCCCGGTAGCGCGCGGCGATGCGGCGGGCCGAGATCAGCGCGTCGATGCGCCCGCCGCCGATCTCGTCGGCCCGGGAGAGCACGGCGATCGTGTTCACCGGGGCGGCGCGGGCCACCCCCTTGTCGTGGAAGGACTCCAGGAACCGGACGTCACCGGCGTGCAGGTGACGCATCAGGTAGAGCACGGCGTCGGCGGCGGTCGGCGCGTCGTCGGGGCTCAGGAACCGGTCGGTGCGCGCGGAGACCTCCCCGGACAGGGAGGCGATCCCGGGAGTGTCGATCAGCGTGGTCGAGCGCAGGCTGGTCGACGGCCAGGTCACCTCCAGCCGGTCCACCTTCTCCGCGGGCACGCCCTCCAGGTCGATCTCCAGCGCGCCGCCGTCGCGGCGGATCCGCAGCTGTCGCGGCGGGGCGTCGCCGAGGGGGATCAGCGTGACGGCCGGCGCGTGCCCGTCCTGGTACCAGGTGACGACACGCGTGCACTCGCCCGCGTCCGTCGGCGCGATCTCCTCGCCGACCAGCGCGTTGAGCAGCGTCGACTTGCCGGCCTTGACCTTGCCGGCGATGGCGAGGCGCAGCGGCTCGTCGAACCGGTCGAGGTGGTGCTGGAGCCACCGGACCGACTCCGGGCTGTCCCGGTAAACGGCGAGGGCGTGGCGCAGCACGGCGCGGACGGTGTCGCGCAGCCCGGTAGGCGCGGCGGCCGTCATCGGGTGCCGGCCATGGCGCGGGCGCGGGCGGCGAGGTGCTCGACCCGGGCGAGCTCCGCCTCGAGGTCGCCGATGCGCGTCGCGCGCTCGGCCTCCGTGCTGCGCACCGCCTTCTGGGCCGCCGCGACGGACGCCGTCATCGAGGTGTGCATCTGCTCGGCGATCTCCGTGAAGTGGTCGCGCAGGGTGCGCTGGGTGGTGCGGAGCATGGCGCGGCAGTCCTTCCCGACCTGGAACTGCACCTCGTCGACGTGCTTGCGCATGGCGATCTTCGCGTCGGACCGCCGGCGCTGCAGCGCGCGCTTGCGGTCGTCGCGCACCTGCTTGCGACCCAGCAGCAGCGCGCCGCCGACGGCGGCGAACGGCGCGGCGACGGCCAGCCCGGGGATCAGGCTGAGCGGCATGAACAGCATCAGCCCGCCCATGTAGCCGCCCCGCAGCCCGCTCAGAGCCTGCTCGCCGCCCCCGGGCGCGGCCAGCTCCGGGCGCGTCATCGGGGTGACCCGCGACACCTCCGCCTCGGTGTGCGGGACGGCGCGAAGGTCCGGCAGCACGATCTCCCCGTCCTCCGCGAAGTGCGCGGCCACCCGCGCCGCCAACGCCCGCGCCCGCTCGCTGGCCTGGACGAAGTTCGCGGCGGCGGCGGCGCACACCTGCTCGTGCACCCACGCCGCGAACTGGTCCCAGACGGCGGCGGGGTCGGCGGCGTCGACGAGCGTCTCGCCCTCGGTCGTGATCCGGCGCAGCCGCTCGCGCAGGTCGTGCTCGACATCGGCGACCAGGTCGGCGACGCCGTCGTTGAGGGTGATCTGCCAGCGCGCCGAGCGGTCCTTGAGCCGGGCGGCCGCGGCCTGCGACCGCTCCAGCTCGGCGACGACCTCCTGGGCCTTCCCGGGGTCCTGGTGGGTGGACAGCTCGGCGCGCATCGTCGTGGCGAGCTGCTCGCAGACCTCGAGGATGTCCTGGGCGGTGGAGCGGCGGTCCAGCAGGTCGGCCTGCCCGAGCACCTGCTCGCGCAGGTAACGGACCAGCACCGGGTAGCCGGACTCCTCGTTCAGCACGGTGTTCTTCGTCCGCAGCGCCGCCTGGCGCACCGTGGACGAGACGGGGATGAGCTCCGCGGAGATCCCGGCGGTGGCGAGGTGGGCGCGGTCCAGCTCGGCGATGCGGCGCCACCTCGGGTAGAGGTCGGTCTTGGTGAGCACCGCGGCGACGTTGGGGCACAGCCGCATCGCCGCGGCGAGGAAGTCCAGCTCGGGGCGGGTGTACTCCTGGGCGGCGTCGGACACCAGCAGCACGGCGTCGGCGCCGCCGAGCGCGGCCATCGTCGACGCGCCGTGGGCGGAGCCGAGCCCCCCGACACCGGGGGTGTCGACCAGCACCAGCCCGCCGGCGAGCAACGCCCGGGGGATGCCGACCTCGGCGTAGGTCAGCCCCGCCCGGTTGTCGGGGTTCCCGGCCTCGGAGACGTGCGCGGCCAGCTCGGACAGCGGCACCTCGACGCGTTCGGCGCCGCCCGGCTCGCCGTCACCGCCGGCCGGCTCGCGCACCAGCGTCACCGACGGGACCTCCGCGTGCCGGACGACGGTGACGACGGCCGTCGCGATGTCGTCGTCGACCGGGCACACCGGCGCGGAGATCAGGGAGTTCACGAGCTGGCTCTTGCCCTGCTTGAACTCGCCCACCACCAGCACCCGCACGTTCGGGTCGGCGAGCCGCTCGCGGGTGCGGCGCAGGCGGGCGGTGAGATCCGGCCTGCCGTAGGCGGTGGTCGCCTTGCAGGCGACCTCGACGAGCTGGATCGCCTCGGGCACGGACACGACGTCCCCTCCTCGCGCCCCGATTAACGCGCAGTGCTGGTATGACGGCAAGGCCGGCCCTGACTCCCCCAGAGGGGTGTCAGGGCCGGCCTCGTGGGTTGGCCCAGGGTAGCGGCTCGGCCGCCTTCGTGGTGATCAGCCGAAGTCGATGTCCTGGGTGTTGTCGACGTCGATGTCCACGTTCGCGTCGCCGCCGCCGGCGTCGCCGCCGGCGCCGCCGGCGGCACTGACGCCGGCGCCGCCGATCCCGCCCAACCCGGAACCGCCGTCGCCACCGTCACCGAACGCGCCGCCGGCGCCGCCCGCTCCACCGGTGCCGTCCGCGGTGCCGCCGTCGCCGCCGATCCCGCCCGATCCCCCGGCACCACCGACGCCGCCGGCGCCGCCGGTCGTGTCGCCGACCGTGATGTCGGTGTCGTTGTCCTGCTGCTGGTTCGCCTGCTTGTTGCCGTCACCGACGGCGGCGTTGACGGCGTTCTGCCCGTCACCGAAGTTGTCGTTACCGCTGCCCACGGTGGTGGCGTCGCCGAACACGCTGCCGGCGCTGCCGTCGGTGGCGGTGACGTCGCCGGTGTTGGCCACGTTGCCGTCGCCCTGCTGCAGCACGCCCTCGGGGCCCACGTCACCGGTGTTCACCGGCGAGTCGACGAGCACGCTGTCGTCGACGTTCACGCTGTTGTCGCCCTGGGTGACGTCGCTGTTGTCGATGTCGATGTCCTGGTTGACGTTGCTGCCGACGATGTTCTGGTTGAAGGAGTTGTCCTCGATGTTGTTCGTGATGTTGTTGATCGTGGTGAACTCCTGGTAGTTCGCGACCTCCTGGGTGAGGTACTGCTGGTAGGCCTCCGGGCTCGAGCCGTACGGCGGCGGGGACGACGGCGTGTACGCGGGGGCCGCCTGCACGGCGCCCTGGGCGCCCGCCTGGCTGGTGGAGGTGCCGAGGTCGTAGTTGCGGCTGAAGTCGGCCTGCGTGAAGTAGGTGTTCCAGCAGTCCGCGAGGTCCGGCACGCTCACGTTGTGGGCGTCGGCGAAGTCCTGGATGTCGCCGTCCGGGTTGTTCAGCAGCCAGGTGCGCAGCGCCTCGAGCAGGCTGGCCAGGCTGGTGGTGTCGATAGCCATGATGATCGTCTCCTCTGTCCGGGTCTTCGTGCTGTCCTGCCGGCGTTCCCGGCGATGAGGAAAAGCTACGGACGGGGTGCGCGCGGGACATCGGGGAAAGCGCACAGTTCCCGGTCCCCGCCGTTACGGGTTGGGGGCGGTAGGGG
>DATLGI010000140.1:0-6502 GCA_035540535.1 Pseudonocardia sp. | reverse complement strand
GTGGGGGTCGGGGCGGGAGCGGGTCGCCGCGGCCGGTCCTCGGTGTCGTCGGTGCCGGTGTCGTCGGTGCCGGTGTCGTCGGTGCCGGTGGCGGGGCCGACCGGACCGCTGCCGTTGTCCGCGCCCCCGGCATCGGCCGGTCGGTAGTCGGCGAAGAACTCGTGCCAGGCCGGGTCCACCGCCTTCGGATCGTCGAGGAACCGCTGGTACATCTCCTCGACCAGCCACTCGTTGGGGCCGAACTGGCTCGCCGCGCTGGCACTGCTGCTGGACACGCTGAGAACCGCCTTGGTCGGATCGCGCTCGCCGGGACTGCCCGCCAGGCTAGTCCCCGCCCTGCGCGCCGGGGTACCACGGAGCGTCGCGCACCACACCGCTTCGAGGCGCGCGGCCCCGGCCGGATCAGAAGCCGGGCAGCACGCCGATCGCGTCGACCACGGCGGTGCGCACCGACGTCGACGCGATGACGGTGCCGGCGGTGAGGCCGCAGGTGGAGTCGCGGCGCAGGGTGTCGCGCTCGCCGGCGTACTGGCCGTCGACCGGGTCCACGAGCAGCTCGGTGCGCGTCGCGCCGGCGTCGTGCACGAGCGCGGCGCAGGCGTTGCCGTCGGCGTCGGTGATCTCGCCCAGTCGCACCGCGGGGAGCCCGACCAGGGCGCCGTAGAGCGCGGCCCGCAGGTCCGCGGGCACGGTGCACGTGCGCAGCGCGTCGACCGCCGCGGTGAACGGGCCGCCGTGGCGGCGGGGTGGGTGGTCGGCGCAGAGCCGTGCGCGCAACTCGTCGGGGTCCCGCGGCAGGCCCGCGAGGAACTCCGGTGTCGGCGCGGCCCAGCTGCCCGCGCGCGGGCGCGGCGGCGCCGAGTGCAGCCCGGCGTAGAAGTCGCCGTGCGGGGCGCGGAAGCGGCCGGTCGGCCAGGCGTCGCAGGGGTCGTAACCGGCGGCTCGGGCCTCGGCACGGCTGCCGGCGAGCCACGTGTGGCGGCCGGTGAGCTCGCGGTCGATCAGCCAGTCGCGGTCCGGGCGGGCCGGCGTCCACTGCTGCACGAGGTGCTCGGAGAGATGGACGTGCATGCCGGTCTCGGCGGCGAAGCTGCCCATCCACCACGCGTGGGTCGCGACGTAGCGGTACTGGTCCGGGTTGATCGGCTCGTCGGTACTCCGGAGAGCGAGGTCGGGCAGCACCACACCGTCCTTCCGGGGTCACGGGCGGCCCGACGTAGTGTGCGGGGTGACCCGCTGTCACCGCCAGTGGACCGTGGGTGAACCCGTCAGGAGATCCACTCCTTGACCTGGGCGAGCGCCTTCGGGGCGTCGGCGCTGACCGGGTTGACGTGCAGGTGGGTGACGCCGGCCTCGTCGAGCGCGGCGATCCGCTCCCGGACGAACGAGGGCGGCCCGATCAGCGCGACCTTCTCGATGAACTCGTCGGGCAGGGCGGCGGCGGCCTCCTCCTTGCGCCCGTCGAGGTAGAGGTCCTGGACGACCTTCGCCTCGTCGGCGTAGCCCTGGCGGGCGAAGACGGTGTTGTAGAAGTTGCGCCCGCGGGCCCCCATGCCGCCGACGTAGAGCGCGTACAGGCCCCGGGCGAGCCGGCGCGCCGGCTCCCACATCTCCTCCTCGATCGCGAGGATCCCGCCGCCGGTGATCTGCAGCGGGCCCAGCTCGGGGGCACGCTTGGCGAACCCGGCGTCGAGGGCGGGGCCGAAGACCTCACGCAGCTTCTCCGGCAGCACGACGTGCGGCAACCACCCGTTGGCGAGCTCGGCGGTCATCTCGACGTTCTTGTCGCCGAGCGAGGCGACCCAGATCGGGATGTCGGCGCGGCGCGGGTGGTTGATCAGCTTCAGCGGCTTGCCGAGCCCGGTGCCCTGCCCCTCGGGCAGCGGGATCGGGTAGAGCCCCTCGTTCGTCAGGCGCTCGCGGCGCCACACCTTGCGGCAGATCTCGATGATCTCCCGGGTGCGCGTGATCGGTTTGTCGTACGGGACGCCGTGGAAGCCCTCGATCACCTGTGGGCCCGAAGCACCCAGCCCGAGGATCGCGCGACCGCCGGAGAGCGCGTCGAGGCCGGCCGCCGTCATCGCGGTGAGCGTGGGGGTGCGGCTGTAGATCGGCAGGATGCCCGAGCCGATCTCCACCCGTTCGGTGCGCGCGGCGAGGTAGCCCATGAGCGAGACGGCGTCGTAGCTGTAGGCCTCGGCGACCCAGACGACGTCCAGCCCGGCCTGCTCCAGCGCGATCACGGAGTCGGCGTTCGCGACGGGGTCGTCGCCGTACTGGAGCTGGGTGGAGAGCTTCATTCGCGGTACCCAACACAGGGGTTACTCGCGAGTCAAGTCGCCGAGACCGCACACTGGGGCCATGCCCGTCTCCTCGACGATGATCCCGCTGGGCACCCCGGCACCCGACTTCGCGCTGCCGGAGCCCGCCACCGGACGAACCGTGGCGCTGGCCGACCTCGCCGCCGCGCCCGCACTGGTCGTGACGTTCCTGTGCAACCACTGCCCGTACGTGCAGCACGTCGCGGCGGGCCTGGCCGAGCTGGGGCGCGACCTGGCGGCGCGCGGAGTGGCGATGGTCGGCATCTCCAGCAACGACGTGCTGAGCTACCCGCAGGACGGCCCGGACTTCATGGTCACCGAGGCCGCCCGGCACGGGTGGGGCTTCCCGTACCTCTACGACGAGAGCCAGGACGTCGCCCGCGCCTACTCCGCGGCGTGCACGCCGGACACGTTCGTCTTCGACGGCGCCCGCCGCCTGGTCTACCGCGGCCGCCTCGACGCGGCGCGGCCGGGCAACGGGGAGCCGGTGACGGGTTCGGACGTCCGCGCCGCGGTGGACGCGGTGCTGGCCGGCCGCCCGGTGGACGCCGACCAGGTGCCGTCGGCGGGCTGCGCCATCAAGTGGCGGTGAGCGCGTCCACAGCGCCCGCCGCGCGGTGCTGAGTGGGCGAGCGCCGAGTGGGTCAACGTCCGCGTCGTCGCGGTGTGCGCGCTGGCGAAGGCCCACGGAATGCCCGCGATGGTGCCGCCCGGCACACGGTTCCGGCCGTCGCCCCGTCCAGGCGCGACGGGGCGACGGCGGGAACGAGTGATACCGGTGGAGCGGGTCAGCTGTCGCCGACCTTGCGGGTGCCGAACATCAGGACGCGCCGGTTGATGTCGTAATGCACGTTGCTGTTGCGCCTGAGCAGGTTCTGCAGCACCTCGGCATCCTGCGCGGCCAGGCTTACGACCTCTTCCCATGCGCCCTCGTCGAGCACGAGTTGCAGGGTGAACGTGCCCGGCGTCGTGGAGTCCTCCGGGACGAAGCTGAACTGGTGGTGCGTGACCTGGCGAACCTTGATGCTGTCGTCGGTCAGCCGTTCGGCAGGGACATTCATGATCTCTCCCTCGATCGTTCGGTCGGTCAGCGTCCGAGCAGACCGCCCAGGCCACCGCCGCCGAGCTCGGCGATCAGATCCTGTGGGTCGAGCCCGAACTTCTGAAGCAGGCCGGCGTGCTGGTCGGTGTCGACCTGCTGGGGCAGCTCCTGATCGGCCTGCTGAGCGTTCTGCTCGTCACCGCGGGAGCGCAGCAACTCGAGAATCTGGTTCTTGTCGATCTGCATCCGTAACCCTCCGGGTCGTGGTCGGACGGTTGGCCACCCGGGCCGGGCACTGCACCAACGGCCCGAGCGGCGGGAACCTGCTACCGGCCGCGCCGGTCGCGGTCGTCGGCGCCCTCGGTCTCGATCTGCTCCTTGCGGACCTCGCCGGTGACGGTCTCCTCCTCGGTGACCGTCTCGGGCTGCAGCCGGACCCGCTCCACCGGCTCGGCCTCGGTCTGGACGACCGGCCGCTCGGAGTGCAGGGTCACCTCGTGCTCCTCCTCGGAGATCGCCGGGCCGTCGGTCGCCGCGCCCCGGTTCTCCTCGGTGATCGGCTCCCGCACCAGGCGCGCCTCCTCCCGGCGCACCGGCACCGTCACCTGCTCCTCCTCGGTGACGACGTACTTGCGGAGCCGGGCCCGACCTGACTCCTGCTCCTCGGTGCCGACCCGCAGCCGCTCCTCCGAGCGGGTCATCGCCTGGTCAGTGGTCGGGCCGCTGGTGTCGCGGCCCACCGCGCCCTCGCGCACGTCGTCGTGGATTCCGTCGCCGTCGCGGTCCCCAGGCCCGCCGGTCCGCGCCTGGTCACCGACCCCGGGCGAGTCGATGTTGTAGTAGCGGTAGAGTTCGGCCTCTTCTTGCTCGGACAGGTGCCCGCCATCCGGTTCGACCTGCGGGGCGTTCTTGATCGTCTGCTTGTCGTAGGGAACGGTCACCGCACCCGGCTCGTGCAGCTCCGCCCGCTGAACGGGCACGAAGGTTTCCTTGCTGCCGAACAGCCCGGTCTTCACGGTGACCCACTCCGGCTGCCCGGTGTCGTCATCGAGGTAGACCTGCCCGACCGTGCCGAGCTTGTCTCCGTGCGGGTCGTATGCGGTCGCGCCGATCGTCTCGCGCACCTGCTCCTGGGTGATCAAGTACTACTACCCCTTGTCAACCTGTCGGTGTCGGCACCACATCGGGCGATCCCCGTCGAGTTCAGGGGGGCCGGTGCCGTGGGCGTTGGCTACCCGGCCGGGTCTGGTGCACACCGGACTCACGCAGGTGCGCTCCGAGTTCATCCGGTCGGCCGCGTCGCCCGTGCCGGTCTGCATCGGTCGGCCCAGCTGATGGATCGGTCACCGTTCTCGTCATCGACCGCCACGACGTGGCCGGGATCGACGCGTAGGTGTGGCCAGAACCGCAGGTCAGCTCAGACGACCTGGCGCTCCCGACCCGCCCAGTACGGCGCGCGGAGGTCCTTCTTGAGGATCTTCCCCGTCGGGTTGCGCGGCAGCTCGTCGAGCACGTCCACCGACTTGGGGCACTTGAACGACGCCAGGTGCTCGCGGCAGTGCGCGATCAGGGCGTCGGCGTCGACCGTGGCGCCGCCGGCCGCGACCACCACCGCCTTCGGCACCTCGCCCCACCGCTCGTCCGGCACCCCGATCACCGCGACGTCGGCGACGGACGGGTGCTCGGCCAGCACCCGCTCGATCTCGGCGGGGTAGATGTTCTCCCCGCCGCTGATGATCAAATCCTTGATCCGGTCGGTGACGTAGACGTAACCGTCGGCGTCCCGGTGCCCGCCGTCCCCGGAGCGCAACCAGCCGTCCTCGGTGACCGCCGCGGCCGTCGCGTCCGGCTTGCCCCAGTACCCGCCCATCAGCTGGGCGCTGCGGACCCAGATCTCGCCGGGCTCACCGGCGGGCAGCGGGTCGCCGGTCGCCGGGTCGCGGATCTCGATCTCGACGCCGTGGATCGGCCTGCCGGCGGAGATCAGGCGGTGCTCGGCCGCGGGGTCCGCGTGGTCCTCCGGGCCGAGCGAGCTGACCACGCCGCACTGCTCGGTCATCCCGTAGACCTGGTGCATCACGCCGGGGAACAGCTTCAGGCAGGCCCGCAGAACCGGCAGCGGCATCGGCGAGGCCCCGTAGGACAGGGCCACGAGCGAGGAGAAGTCGCGCTGGGTGACGTCCGGCAGCTGGACGATCACCGCGAGCAGCGCCGGGACGAGGAACGTGTGGGTGATCCGCTCCCGCTCGATCATGTCGACGACGGCGGCCGGGTCCGGCACCCGCAGCACGTGCATCTGCGCGCCGCAGTACACGGCGAGCAGCGCGTAGCTCGTGCCGCCGACGTGGAACAGCGGCATCGCCACCTGCACCCGCGCGTCCCGGCTCAGCTCGAAGTCCGCGACGACGTTCGCCGAGTGCGCCATCAGCGCCCGGTGGGTGAGCATCGCGCCCTTGGGGAAGCCGGTGGTGCCCGAGGTGTAGAGCTGGACGAAGCAGTCGTCGGGCGAGGCGGCGTGCACGGCGGGGTCGGGCTCGTGGGCAGCCAGCCACGCCTCGTACTCGTCCCCGTCGCCGCCGACCTGCACCACCTGCTCGACGGTCGGGATCCCGTCCCGGACCTGCGCGACCGCCGCGGCGAACTCCGGCCCGACGAACAGGATCCGCGCCCGCGCGTCGTTGATCACGTAGACGATCTCGGCCGGCGCGAGCCGGAAGTTCACCACCGCGTTGGCCGTGCCGACCTGCGCGCACGCCAGGGTCAGTTCCAGGCACGACGGGTGGTTGAGGTCGAGCACGGCGACCCGGTCACCCGGGACGAGGCCCGCGGCGCGCTGCGCGGCCGCGTTCCGCCGCACCCGGCCCGCGAGCTCGGCCCACGTCCAGCTCCGGTCGCCGAAGGTGACGGCGGAGGCGTCGGGACGGTCGTCGGCCCAGCGGGTCAGGATCGCGGAGAAGTCCGCGGGCTGCTCGGTCATCCGTCCTCCCGATGCGACGCGGCCCACGACGCGGGCGTCCCGGATGCTAACCACGGGCCGCCGCCGCGGTGAACCGCCGGATCGTGCACCCCGACGTTCGACCCGGTGCGGACGGCGGTGCGGCAGGATGACCGGCCAGGCGGCGGGCGGGAGGCGATCGGG
>DATLGI010000139.1:0-14703 GCA_035540535.1 Pseudonocardia sp. | reverse complement strand
GACGCCACCGAGAACTCGGGGCAGACCTGGATCGCCGCCGCGGTGCCGTTGACGGCGGCGATCCAGGTCTGCCCCGAGTTCTCGGTGGCGTCCTCGATGCCGTTGCGGGTCTCGTTGGTGAACTTGCAGAAGTTGACCTTCCAGGGGTGCGAGCTCTGCGCCAGCATCCGGATGTTCGCGCCCGCGCAGAAGTTGCGGTCCTTCGCGCTCGTGACGACGACGGCGCGCACCTGCGGGTGCTCGAAGCGCAGCCGCTGCGTGGCGTCGTAGAGCTCGATGTCCACCCCGAGGTCGTAGGAGTTCATCTTCAGCTCGTAGCCGGGCACGAGCCCGCCGTCCTCGGCGACGTCGAGCCGGAGGTAGGCGACCTCGCCCTGCACGTCGAGCTTCCAGTGCCGGTACGAGCCGGGCTCCGCGTCGAACGACACCCGCGGGATCTCCACCGCGTCCGGGTCGGCCGGCGGCGCTGCCGTGGTGGTCATGAGGACGCTCCTCGTCGACGGTGACACTCCGGGTACCGTCCGAGACTCTACACAACGATCGCCGTCCGGCAAAGTCCTGTAGCAGTTCCGTTCGGTCCCGCCGATGGGTTCCCGAACACCTCGGCGTCCATCCCTCCGTCGGCCCCGGGGCGAGCGCGTCCCGGCCCACCCGTGCCACCCCGCGGCCGGTTCACCCCACCCCCGTCGAGAACGACGTTGTCGTGGTCGCGAGCCCTCGGAAACAGCAACAACGTCGTTGTCGACGGGTCAGGGCGGCACCTGTTTGAACTGGCCCGGCGCCCGGCCGGTACCGGGTGCACCGGCGTAGGCCTGCGCGACGGCCAGCCACTCGGTGGCGACCGGGCCGGTCACGGTCAACGCCGTGTCCTCCGGGTGCCGGCGCTGGGTGACGGCGAGGCAGAAGTCGAGCGCGGGCCCGCACACCCGGTCGGCCGCGTCGTCGGGCCCCCAGGTCCAGCGCTCCCCGTCCGGCCCGGCCAGCTCCACCCGAACCGGCTCCGCGGGCGCCTCCCGCCCGTGCACCAGGAAGCTGAACGGCAGCGCGCGCACTCCGATGTGCGCGACGTGGCGGAGCCGGCCGGTCGGCGGCCGGCGCACCCCGACCGTGTCGGCCACGTCCTGCCCGTGCGCCCACGTCTCCATGAGACGCGCCGTGACCGACGACGCCGCGCTCATCGGCGGCCCGAACCACGGCACCCGCAGCCCCGGGTCGAGCTCGCGGAACACCTCGATCAGCCGGGCGCGGGCCGCGTCGAACCAGGCCAGCAGCTCGGCGGGCGGCAGGCCGCGGAACCCGCGCGCGATCGAGTCGGGGTCCACCCCGCCGGCGGCGAGCATTCGCTCGTGCTCGACGCGGAACGCCTCGGGCTCGACGGCGGAACGCACCGCGGCGTCGTCGAAGTACGCGAGGTGGCCGACCTGGTCGCCGATCGTCCAGCCCGCCGCGGGCGTGGCAGCGGACCAGCCGGCCGCGTCGAGATCGGCGACCAGGACGCGCAGGTCGGCGGTCTCCGCGGCGAGGTCGTCGGTGAGCTGGTGCATGGAAACGGCCACGGACGGTCGTCCTCTCCGAGCGGCGCCGGTTCTTCGACCGACCGTATGCCCGCGCCCGCCGCCGCGGTGCGCCGATACCGTCCCCGCATGCCCGACCCCCTGCCGACCGCACCCGCCCGGGTCTCGTTGCGCGTCGACGTCCTCACCGACACGGCCGCGTTCGCGGCGCTCGAGGGCGAGTGGGACGACCTGCACGACCACGCGCCCGACGCGTTGCCGCACGAGTCGTGGGCGTTCCTGTTCTCCTGGTGGGAGACGCACGGGACGGGATACGCGCTGCGGCTGGTCACCCTGCGCGACCCGGCGAGCGGGCAGCTGGTGGGCCTGGCCCCGCTGATGGTCCAGCGGCGCCGGCGGGTGAACACGCTGACCTTCCTCGTCGACAACGAACCCCTCGACGTCCTCGCCCGGGAGGGCTGGGGCCCCGCCGTCGAGGCTGCCGTCGGCCCCGCCCTGACCGCCCTGGCCGGCTGGACCCTGGCCGAGCTGCGCCCGGTCCGTCCCGGTGCGCGGATGTGGCGGGTGTACGAGCAGTGGCGGGGGCCCCGCGAGCACCAAGCGGTCACCGACTACCCCTACGTCCCGGCCCGCCCCCCGGACGAGGTGCTCGCCGCGCTGCGCCGCAACCACCGTACGACGGTGCGCCAGGCCCTGCGCCGTGCCGCCGAGGACGGCCTGCGGGTCACGCCCGCCCCCGCCGAGCGCGCCGCGGCGGCGGGCGGGCGGCTGGTGGAGCTGCACCGCGAGCTGTGGGCCGGGCGTGAGCTCTCCCCGTCGCACGCGACCGAGGGGTTCGCCCGGTTCGTCGCCGCCGCGGCGCAGCGCCTGACCGAGCGCGGGCTCGGCGCGGTGGTCGAGTGGGTCCGGGACGGGCGGGCCGAGATCGCGGTCCTCTACCTGTACGGCCCGGACGCGGTGCACGTCCTGCACGTCGGGGCGAGCCGGTACGCCGTCGAGCGGTTCCAGTGGAGCGCGCTGTGGCTGTGGGAGGGGCTGGCGATGGCGCGGGCGCGCGGCGTCGCCGACCTGGACCTCGGCTACGGCGAGGAGCCCTACAAGGACCGGTGGGGCCCGCGGCGCGTGCCGCACCACCGGATCCGGCTCGGGCGCGGCCTGCTCGGGCGCGCGTTCTTCGCCGCGAAGGCCGCCCGGGGCGCCGGCCGTCGCTGATCCGGCTCAGGCGATCACTTCGGCCGGTCCTGGATGCTGGGCTCGTGAGCGCACCCACCCTCCGGACGCCCCGCCGGATCCATCCGGCGTGGTGGGTCGCGACGGTGACCTTCCTGGCCCTGGTCGGCGCGGCCGGTTTCCGGGCGGTGCCCGGCGTGCTGCTGGAGCCGCTGCAGGCGGAGTTCGGGTGGTCGACCAGCACCATCTCCGCGGCGGTCGCGGTGAACCTCGCGCTCTACGGGCTCACCTCACCGTTCGCCGCGGCACTCATGGAGCGGTTCGGCATCCGCCGCGTCGTCACCGCGGCGCTGCTCGTCGTCGCCGCGGGCAGCGGGCTCACCGTGTTCATGACGGTGAGCTGGCAGCTGGTGCTGCTGTGGGGAGTGCTCGTCGGGCTCGGAACCGGGGCGATGGCGCTGGCGCTGGTCGCGACGGTCACCGGACGGTGGTTCGTCGCCCGCCGCGGCCTGGTCAGCGGCGTGCTCACCGCGGGCGGCGCGGCGGGGCAGCTGGTGTTCCTGCCGCTGGTCGCGGTGGTGGCGCAGCGGTACGGCTGGCGGGCCGCGTCGCTGGGCGTCGCCGTCGCCGCGCTGGCCGTCGTGCCGCTGGTGGTCCGGTGGCTGCGCGACCGGCCGCGCGACCTCGGCGCCGTCCCCTACGGCGGCACCGCGGCCGACGACGTCGAACCCGTGCGCATCGGCGCCGGCCGGCTCGCCCTGACGACGTTGACCGATGCCGCCCGGACCTCGCCGTTCTGGTACCTCGCCGCCGGCATGGCGATCTGCGGGGCCACCACGTTCGGGCTGATCCAGCCGCACTTCATCCCGGCCGCGCACGACCACGGGATGCCGACGACGGTCGCCGCCGGGCTGCTCGCGCTGGTCGGGATCTTCGACATCGCCGGGACGATCGCGTCGGGCTGGCTCACCGACCGGGTGGACCCGCGGCTGCTCCTGCTCGGCTACTACGTGCTGCGGGGCGCGGCGCTCGCGGCGCTGCCGGCGCTGTTCGGGCCGCGGCTCGAGCTGCACATGTTCGCCTTCATCGTGTTCTACGGCCTGGACTGGGTGGCCACGATCCCGCCCACGCTGGCGCTGTGCCGGGAGATCTTCGGCGCGCGGGCGCCCGTGGTGTTCGGCTGGGTGTTCGCCTCGCACCAGGTCGGTGCGGCGATCATGGCGCTTGGTGCGGGCATGGTCCGCGACGAGCGCGGCGACTACGACCTGGCCTGGTTCACCGGCGGCGGGCTCTGTCTCGCGGCCGGGCTGCTGTCCCTGCTGATCCGCCGCGCGCCGGTGGACCCGTGGTCGGTCGGACCTCGGTCGCGACGACCGCGCCGCGGCCAGCGGTCGCGGGGCGCCTGTGTCTGATGTTCACTCGGCATGCTGTTCGGACGGCACGGGGAAGGGCGAAGCGGGTTGCACATCTGGCCGGGGTCGCCCTATCCCCTCGGGGCCACCTACGACGGGGGCGGCACGAACTTCGCGATCTTCTCCGAGGTCGCCCACCGCATCGAGCTGTGCCTGTTCGACGACGCCGGGGTCGAGTCGCGGCTGACGCTGCCGGAACGTGACGGGTTCGTCTGGCACGGCTACCTGCCCCGCGTCACCCCCGGGCAGCGCTACGGCTACCGGGTGCACGGGCCGTACGAGCCGTCGGCGGGGTTGCGGTGCAACCCGAACAAGCTGCTGCTCGACCCTTACGCGAAGGCGGTCCACGGCGACATCATCTGGAACGAGGCGCTGTTCAGCTACCGCTTCGGCCAGCCGACGTCGTTCAACGACGCCGACTCGGCGCCCTACGCGATGACCTCGGTCGTCGTCAACCCGTTCTTCGACTGGTCCGACGATCGCCCGCCGCGCATCCCGTATCACCAGACCGTGATCTACGAGGCGCACGTCAAGGGCATGACGATGCGCCACCCCGCGGTGCCGAAGGACGTGCGCGGCAGTTACGCCGGGCTCGCCCACCCGGCGATGATCCGGCATTTCCGCGAGCTCGGGGTGACGGCCGTCGAGCTCATGCCGGTGCACCAGTTCGTGCACGACTCGACGCTGGCCGAGCGGGGCCTGCGCAACTACTGGGGCTACAACACGATCGGCTTCTTCGCCCCGCACAACGGCTACGCCTGCTTCGGTACCCGCGGCGAGCAGGTGCAGGAGTTCAAGACGATGGTGCGCGCGCTGCACCGGGCGGGCATCGAGGTCATCCTCGACGTCGTCTACAACCACACCGCCGAGGGCAACCACCTCGGGCCGACGCTGTCGTTCCGCGGCATCGACAACACCGCGTACTACCGGCTGGTGCCCGAGGACCCGCGTTACTACTACGACACCACCGGCACCGGGAACAGCCTCAACGTCCGCCACCACGAGTCGCTGCGGCTGATCATGGACTCGCTGCGCTACTGGGTCCTCGAGATGCACGTCGACGGCTTCCGGTTCGACCTGGCCGCGAGCCTCGCCCGCGAGTTCCACGAGGTCGACCGGCTGGCGGCGTTCTTCGACCTGGTGAACCAGGACCCCGTGGTCAGCCAGGTGAAGCTGATCGCCGAGCCGTGGGACGTCGGCGAGGGCGGCTACCAGGTCGGCCGCTTCCCGCCGCTGTGGACCGAGTGGAACGGCAAGTACCGCGACACCGTGCGCGACTTCTGGCGCGGCGAGCCCGCGAGGCTCGCCGAGTTCGCGTCGCGGTTCACCGGCTCGTCGGACCTGTACGAGGCCGAGGGCCGCCGACCCATCGCGTCGATCAACTTCGTCACGGCGCACGACGGCTTCACGCTGAACGACCTGGTCTCCTACAACGAGAAGCACAACGAGGCCAACGGCGAGGGCGGTGCCGACGGCGAGAGCCACAACCGCTCCTGGAACTGCGGCGCCGAGGGGCCCACCGAGGACAGTGCCGTCAACATCCTGCGGGAACGGCAGAAGCGCAACCTCCTGGCGACCCTGTTGCTCTCCCAGGGCGTGCCGATGATCGCCCACGGCGACGAGCTCGGCCGCACCCAGGGCGGCAACAACAACGTGTACTGCCAGGACACCGAGATCAGCTGGGTGGACTGGGAGGACGCACGGGAGAACGAGGTCCTGACCGACTTCGCCGCCCGGCTCACCCGGTTGCGCGCCGCGCACCCGGTGTTCCGCCGGCGGCGCTTCTTCCAGGGCCGGTCGATCCGCGGCACCGACATCGAGGACATCGCCTGGCTGCGCCCGGACGGCGAGCAGATGAGCGACGAGGACTGGAGAGTCGGGTTCGCCCGCAGCGTCGGGATCTTCCTCAACGGCAAGGGCATCCCCGAGCGCGACGAGCTCGGCGAGGCCATCGTCGACGACTCGTTCCTGCTGCTGGTCAACGCCCACCACCAGCAGATCACCTTCACGCTGCCGGACGAGCGCTACGGGCGGACGTGGGAGATCGTCGTCGACACCGCGGACCCGCTGCTGGCCAACGCGCGGCGGCGTCGCCCGGTCCCCGGCGCCCGGCTGCGAGTGGCCGCGCGGGCGATGCTCGTGCTGCAGTCCCGCTATTGACACCGGTTGGCGGCACAATGGGCGCGTGACGGGACGGCGGGGCGGCGGGCACGAACCGGCCGTGTACGCGCCCGGATCCGTGGCCCGGCGCCTCGGGATCTCGCCGGCGACCCTGCGCACGTGGCACCACCGCTACGGCGTCGGCCCGACGGCGCGCAGCGCGGGCGGTCACCGCCGCTACGGGCCCGACGACCTCGCCCGGCTCGAGGAGATCCGCCGGCTGGTCCTCGCCGGGATGCCGGTGGGCGAGGCGGCGCGGTCGAGCCCGCAGCCACCCGACGACACCGTCGCCCGCAGGCGCCCGCGGCGCCCGCACCCGCCGGGCCCCGCCGCGCCGCACCCGAAGCTGCGCGAGCTGGTCGGCGTCTGCACGGCGCTGGACGAGCCGTCGGTCGCCCGCCTGCTGGACTCCGCGCTGCGCCGCCAGGGCGTGGTCGAGGTGTGGAACCGCCTCGTCCTGCCGGTGCTGGAGCGGATCGGCGCCCGCTACGAGCGCCGGGGCGACTGCATCGACATGGAGCACCTGTTCAGCGGGGTGGTGCAGCGCGCGCTGTCGGGCGTGGCAGCGCGCCGGCAGCCCACCGACGGGGGCCAGCCGGTGCTGCTCGCCTGCCCGGACGGCGAGCAGCACGCGCTCCCGCTGCATGCGCTCGCGGCGGCACTCGCCGAGGCCGGCTGCGCGACCCGCGTCCTCGGCGCGTCGGTCCCCGCGGCGGCGCTGGCGTCGGCGGTCCGCCGGATCGGACCGCGGGCCGTCTTCGTGTGGGCGCAGTCGCAGAGCTGCGCGCGGGCGGCCGAGCTGGCCGCGCTGCCGCGCCGCCGCGCGGCCGTCGCGCTCGTCGTCGGCGGGCCGGGGTGGCGGGACGTGCCGCTGCCGGCGCGCGCCGTGCGGGTGGACACCCTCGGCACGGCACTCGAGGCGCTCCTGCCCTGAGATACCCCCTGGTGGTATCCGAGCAGCCGTGCTAGCTTCGCTGCCGTGATACCCCTTACCCGTAATGAGTACTCGCCGGGCGCCGGGCACGGCGGCACCGGCGGTCACCGCCACGGCCACGGCGATCACGCCGCGGAGTTCCGCGACCGGTTCCGGCTGAGCCTGGCGCTGTCCGTGCCCGTCGTGGCCGGCAGTCCGATGGTCGCCGACTGGTTCGGCTACGAGGTGCCGGGCTGGGCCGCCTGGGTGGCGCCCGTGCTCGGCACGGTCGTCTACCTCTACGGCGGCCGCCCGTTCCTCACCGGTGCGGTGGGCGAGCTGCGCGCGCGACGGCCCGGGATGATGACCCTCGTCGCCCTGGCGATCACGGTGGCGTTCGTCGCGAGCGCGCTGACCACGCTCGGCGTCGGCGGACTGATGCTGGACTTCTGGTGGGAGCTGGCACTGCTGGTCGTCATCATGCTGCTGGGCCACTGGCTGGAGATGCGGGCGCTCGGCCAGGCCTCCGGCGCGCTGGCAGCCCTCGCCGAGCTGCTGCCCGACACCGCGGAGCGGGTGGACGCGGCCGGCACCGTGACGCCGGTGGCGCTGGCCGAGCTGGTGGTCGGCGACGTCGTGCTGGTCCGCCCCGGCGGGCGGGTGCCCGCGGACGGGACGGTCCTCGACGGGGCCGCCGAGGTGGACGAGTCCACCGTCACCGGCGAGTCCCGCCCGGTGCCGCGCGCCGCCGGCGACCGGGTGGTCGCGGGCACCGTGGCCACCGACTCCGCGATCCGGGTGGTCGTGCAGGCCGTCGGCGAGGACACCGCCCTGGCCGGCATCCGGCGCCTGGTCGCCGAGGCCCAGTCCTCGACGTCGCGGGCCCAGGCGCTCGCCGACCGCGCCGCCGCGGCGCTGTTCTGGTTCGCCCTCACCGCCGGTTCCCTGACGTTCGTGGTCTGGGCCGCCCTCGGTGACCTCACCGCGGCCGTGGAACGGACGGTCACCGTGCTCGTGATCGCGTGCCCGCACGCGCTCGGCCTGGCGATCCCGCTGGTCATCGCGATCTCGACGTCGATGTCGGCCCGCGCCGGGATCCTGGTGAAGGACCGGCTGGCGCTCGAACGGATGCGCGCGGTGGACGCCGTGCTGTTCGACAAGACCGGCACCCTCACCCGCGGCGAGCCCGCGGTGGTCGCGGTCCTGCCGGCGCCCGGCACCACCGGGCCCGAGCTGCTCGCCCTGGCCGGCGCCGCCGAGTCGGACTCGGAGCACCCGCTCGCCCGCGCGATCGTCCGCACGGCGCGCTCGGCCGGGGAGGTGCCCGCGGCGACCGGTTTCCGGTCGATGACCGGGCGCGGGGTCCGCGCCTCGGTCGCCGGGCACGACGTCGCGGTCGGCGGGCCCGCGCTGCTGCGCGAGCTCGGCCTGAGGCCCCCGGACGAGCTCGTCGCACCGGTCGCGCAGTGGTCGGCGCAGGGCGCCGCGGTGCTGCACGTGGTGCGCGACGGCCGCGTCGCCGGGGCGCTCGTGCTGGCCGACGAGATCCGGCCGGAGTCGCGCGAGGCGGTGCGCGAGCTGCAAGCCGCCGGGATCCGGGTCGTGATGATCACCGGTGACGCCCGCGGCGTGGCCGAGGCCGTCGGCGCCGAACTCGGCGTCGACGAGGTCCGCGCCGAGGTGCTGCCCGCGGACAAGGACGCCGCGGTGGCCGAGCTGCAGGCCCGGGGACTGCGCGTGGCGATGGTCGGCGACGGCGTGAACGACGCGCCCGCGCTCGCCCGCGCGGAGGTCGGCATCGCCATCGGAGCCGGCACCGACGTCGCCGTCGAGTCCGCGGGCGTGGTGCTCGCCTCGGACGACCCGCGCGGCGTCGCGTCCGTCCGGCGGTTGTCCGCGGCGAGCCACCGGCGGATGTGGCAGAACCTGGTCTGGGCGACCGGCTACAACCTGGCGTCGGTGCCGCTCGCGGCGGGCGTGCTCGCCGGGATCGGCTTCGTCCTGCCGCCCGCGGCCGGCGCGGTGGCGATGAGCCTGTCGACGGTCGTCGTCGCGCTCAACGCGCAGCTCCTGCGCCGGGTCCGGCTCCGGCCGTGATACCCCCTACTGGTATGCTGGCGCCCGTGGCAGGAGGAGCGGGGACGAGCGGCTACGCCCAGGACAAGGACGCGTACCTCAAGCGGATGCGCCGGATCGAGGGCCAGGTCCGCGGCATCGCGAAGATGATCGAGGACGACAAGTACTGCATCGACGTGCTCACCCAGGTCTCGGCGGCGACCAAGGCACTGGAGGCCGTCGCCTTGGGCCTGCTCGACGATCACCTCCGGCACTGCGTCACCGAGGCCGCCGCCCAGGGCGGGCCGGTCGCGGACGCCAAGGTCGCCGAGGCGAGCGCGGCGATCGCGCGCCTGGTGAAGTCCTGATGAGAGGATCTGTGGCGATGACCACGGCCACCGACCGGGTCACCCCGGTCACCGAGATCGAGCTGTCGCTGGGCGGCATGACGTGCGCGTCGTGCGCCAACCGGATCGAGCGCAAGCTGAACAAGCTCGACGGCGTCACGGCGACGGTCAACTACGCCACCGAGAAGGCCCGCGTCAGCGCGCCCGACGGCGTCGACCCCGCGGTGCTCGTCGCGCAGGTCGAGGCTGCCGGATACACCGCCGAGCTGCCCCGGCCCGCGGCAGCGGACGACACCGCCGGCGCGCTGGGCTCGCCCGACGCCGCGCTCGCCGAGCAGGACCCCACGCGTCCGTTGCGGGACCGGCTGCTGGTCAGCATCGTCCTGGCGGTCCCGGTGATCGCGATGGCGATGGTGCCGGCGCTGCAGTTCACCTACTGGCAGTGGATCTCGCTCACGCTGGCCGCGCCGGTCGTCGTGTGGGCGGCCCTGCCGTTCCACCGCGCCGCCTGGACCAACCTGCGCCACGGCGCCGCCACGATGGACACCTTGATCTCGATGGGCGTGCTCGCGGCGTTCGCGTGGTCGCTCTACGCGCTGCTGTTCGGCACCGCGGGCATGCCGGGGATGACGCACCCCTTCGAGTTGACGATCTCCCGCGGCGACGGCGCCGGGAACATCTACCTGGAGGTCGCCGCCGGCGTCACCACGTTCATTCTGGCCGGGCGCTACTTCGAGGCCCGCGCGAAGCGTCGCGCCGGAGCGGCCCTGCGGGCGTTGCTCGAGCTCGGGGCCAAGGACGTCGCGATCCTGCGCGACGGTCGCGAGGTGCGGATCCCCACCGGCGAGCTCGCCGTGGACGACCGGTTCGTCGTCCGGCCCGGGGAGAAGATCGCCACCGACGGCGTCGTCGTGGAGGGCACCTCGGCGGTGGACGCCTCGATGCTCACCGGGGAGCCGGTCCCGGTCGAGGTCGGGCCCGGCGACGCCGTAGTCGGCGCCACGGTCAACGCCGGCGGCCGGCTGGTCGTGCGCGCCACCCGCGTCGGGTCGGACACCCAGCTCGCGCAGATGGCGAAGCTGGTGGAGGACGCCCAGAACGGCAAGGCCGCCGTGCAGCGCCTGGCGGACCGCATCTCCGGGGTGTTCGTGCCGATCGTCATCGCGCTCGCCGCGGCGACGCTGGGGTTCTGGCTCGGCACCGGCGCCGGCCCCGGGGCGGCGTTCACCGCCGCGGTCGCCGTGCTGATCATCGCCTGCCCGTGCGCGCTCGGCCTGGCCACCCCGACGGCGCTGCTGGTCGGCACCGGCCGCGGGGCGCAGCTCGGCATCCTCATCAAGGGCCCCGAGGTGCTGGAGTCCACCCGCCGGATCGACACCGTGGTGCTGGACAAGACCGGCACGGTGACGACCGGTCGGATGAGCCTCGTCGGGGTGCACGCCGCCGACGGCGTCGACGAGACCGAGGCGCTGCGCCTGGCCGGGGCGGTGGAGAACGCGTCGGAGCACCCCATCGCCGCCGCGATCGCCCGCGGTGCCGCCGAGCGGGTGGGCGAGCTGCCGCCGGTCGAGGAGTTCACCGGCCACGCCGGCCTTGGCGTCGAGGGCGTCGTGGACGGTCACGCGGTGCTCGCGGGCCGGCCGGCGCTGCTCGCACGGTGGAGCCTGCCGCTGACCCCGGAGCTCACGGCGGCGAAGGAGGCCGCCGAGGCCGAGGGCCGCACCGCCGTCGCGGTGGCGTGGGACGGCGCGGCGCGCGCCGTGCTCGTCGTCGCCGACACGGTCAAGCCCACCTCCGCAGAGGCGGTCCGCCGGCTGCGCGGGCTCGGCCTGACCCCGGTGCTGCTCACCGGCGACAACACCGCCGCCGCGCGCGCGGTGGCCGCGCAGGTCGGCATCGAGGATGTCGTCGCCGAGGTGCTCCCCGCCGAGAAGGTCGACGTCGTCCGGCGACTGCAGGGCGAGGGCAAGGTCGTCGCGATGGTCGGCGACGGCGTCAACGACGCCCCCGCGATCGCGCAGGCCGACCTCGGCCTGGCCATGGGCACCGGCACCGACGTCGCCATCGAGGCCGGCGACATCACCCTGGTCCGCGGTGACCTCCGCGCCGCCGCCGACGCGATCCGCCTCGCCCGCCGCACGCTGGGCACGATCAAGGGCAACCTGTTCTGGGCGTTCGCCTACAACGTCGCCGCCCTCCCGCTGGCCGCGGCCGGGCTGCTCAACCCGATGATCGCCGGCGCGGCGATGGCGTTCAGCTCGGTGTTCGTCGTCGCCAACAGCCTGCGGCTGCGCCGCTTCACCTCGCGCGCGGGCGGCGCCGGGGCGTCCTGAGAACGGCCGGTTACCGGCCGGTGAACTATGCTTTACCCGCCCGGGAGGATCCCGGTCCGGGCCCCTTCGACCAGGGGGTGCGGATGGACCCGGTGCTCTCGGACGGCCGTCGGCTTGCGCTCGAGCTGCCCGGCCGGGGGACGCTGACCGTGTGGGACCATCCCGGCCCGCTCGGCTCCCCCACCCTGGTGCTGGTGCCCGGGGTCACCCTCACCGCCCGGCTGAACTGGGGTGGGGTGGTCGGCACGCTGCAGGAGGAGTTCCGGGTCCTCACCCTCGACCTGCGCGGGCACGGTGACGGACCGCGCACCGCCGGCTCGTTCCGGCTGGCGGACTGTGCCGACGACGTCGCGGCCGTCGCGGCCGCGCTCGACACCGGGCCGGTAGTGGTGGCCGGGTACTCCCTCGGCGGGATGGTGGCGCAGCTGTTCTGGCACCGCCACCCGCGGAGGGCGGCCGGGCTCGTCCTCTGCTCCACCGCCCGCAACGTCGCCGGCTCGCCGACGGAGCGCGCGGCCGCGATGCTGATGCCGGGCATGCTCGCCACCGCGGCCGCCGTCCCGGCCGTGCATCTGCTGCGTGCCGACGTCGTCGGGGCCGGCCTGCTCGACGGCGGCGGCGACCCCGCCACCCGCCGCCGCGCCCTCGCCGAGATGCGCCGCACCCCCCTGCTCACCGCGCTGTCCGCGATGCAGGCCGCGGCGGCGTTCAGCTCGCACTCCTGGATCCACACCGTCGACGTCCCGTCCGCGATGGTGATCACCCGTCACGACCGGGTGGTCGCCCCGCGCCGGCAGTGGAAGCTGGCCCACGCGCTGCCCGGCTGCACCGTCGTCGAGATCGACGGCGGGCACGGGGCCTTCCTCGACACGCCCGGCCCGTACGCCGTGGCGCTGCGCAGCGCCTGCCGCGCCGTCCTCGCCGGGGGTCACGGCGGCGTCGACGTCGCATCCTGACCGGACATCGCTCGATCGGACGCGCCCTGCGGGGCCCGATCGGCCCTGTCCCGGCGCCGCCGGTACCGGGAGGGTGGGTCCGATGGGTCACGGGGTACTGCCCGCCTACCGGGCGGGGGCGACGACGTACGAGGGCGCCACGGCGGCCTTCCAGCAGTGGCGGCGGGCGGCGGTCGAGGCACTGCCCGTGCGTCCGGGGGACACGGTGCTCGACGTCGGCTGCGGCACGGGGCTGTGCATCCCACTGCTGCTCGACCGGGTCGGGCCCGACGGCACCGTCGTCGGCCTCGACGAGGCGCCGGAGATGCTCGACGTCGCGCGTGACCGGCACGGCGGGCCCGGGGTCCGCCTGGTCGCCGGCGCCGCGGAGCAGGTCGACCCCGGGTGCACGGCCGACGCCGCGCTGTTCTGCGCGGTGCACGACGTGCTGCAGTCCGGGCGCGCGCTCGACAACGTCCTGGCCCACCTGCGGCCCGGCGCCCCGGTGGTGGCGGCGGGCGGCAAGTGGCCGCCGCTGTGGCTGGCCGCGACGGCCCCCGCGGTGGCCGCGCTGCACGCGCCCTACGTCCGGGACTTCCGCGGGTTCGACCGGCCGTGGCGGCTGCTCGCGCGCCGGGTGCCCGGCCTGCGCGTCACCGAGCTGGCGATGGGCGCCGGATACCTCGCGACCGGCCGCGTCCCCGCGTAGCGGACGGTGGTCCCCTGCTTCCGGGCAGGCGGCGGGCCGTCCGGCACGAAGATCATGTCGCGGCGGTCGGCCGGGTCGCCCGCGTGCGCGCTCAGGGGCCGAGGGCCGACTCGGGCGGGGTCTCGTCACGGGCCAGGGCGCCGAACAGCTCCAGCGCGCGGTCCCGATCCCAGCGGACCACCGATGCGCCCCCGGTGGACTCGACGCCCCCGACCGGCACCGTCGTGGTGATGCCGTCGCCGAGCCCGCGCATGGCCCACGCGAGCATGGCGAGGTGCCAGACGTGGTCGCCGTCGTCGACGGTGATCGCGTCCGACATCGCGTTCGCCAGCGGAACCATCCGGAACGGGTTGACCAGCGTGAGCGGGCTCGTCGCCTTGTCCATGAGCGCGGCGAGGAACGCGCGCTGGCGGGCGACCCGGTCGAAGTCCGAGCCCGCGGTGGCGCGGGTGCGGACGTAACCGAGGGCGGTGGCGCCGTCCAGCTCCTGGCAGCCCTGCTCGATCTCCAGCGCCGCTTTGGGGTCGGTGATCGCCTCGGGGATGCACATGTCCACGCCGCCGACGGCGTCGACGGCGCCGACGAACCCGCCGAAGCCGATCTCGGCGTAGTGGTCGATGTGCAGGCCGGTGGCGCCCTCGACCGCCGACACCAGCAGCTCCGGGCCGCCGGCCGAGTACGCGGCGTTGAGCTTGTCGCGGCCGCTGCCGGGGATGTCGACGTAGGAGTCGCGGGGCAGGCTGACCAGCACCGGCCCGGTGGACCCGGTGTGCAGCAACATGATCGTGTCCGTGCGCTGCCCGACGTCGCCGCCGGTGGCGAGTTCCTCGCGCTCCTGCTCGCTCAGCCCCTCCCGGCTGTCCGAGCCGACGATCAGCCAGTTGGTGCCGTCGGAGGCGGTGGCGCTGTCCGCGGGCAGCGCGGCCGTGCGGTTCAGGTTGACGTCGACGTAGACCGCGAACCCGATCAGCGCGGCCAGCAGCACCAGCGCGACCGTGCGGATCCGACCTCGGCGCAGACGGCGGGCCTGCGGGGCGCGCGCCGGTGGGCGGCGCGTGGGGGGTGGGCGGCGCACCGGCGGCTGGACCGGCGTCCCGTCGGGACGGCGGACGTAGGTGACGCGCTCGTCGTGCCCCCGCGGCGGGCCACCGGGGC
>DATLGI010000138.1:0-71087 GCA_035540535.1 Pseudonocardia sp. | reverse complement strand
GTGCACGGCCTCGAGCGCGGCGACCGCCGCGTCGCGGGCGCTCTGCACCTCGCTCTCGGTGCCGGACAGGAACATGCGCCCGAACCGCCCGACCGCGCGGAGCTCGATCACGGTGATGTTCGCCGCCTTCTCGGCCTCGTTGGCCGCGATGGCGATGTACGCCGCCGGCGCCACCTCCATCACGAACAAGCTCTGCCCCGGCATGAGCATCGACCCCTTGCGCCACTTGTTGAGCAGCTGGGCCTGGTAGGGGTGGACGTTCGTGATGAACTGCGTGGACGCGATCACCGGCTTCAGGCGGTCCGCCTCGGTCATCCCCAGCTCGTCGAGGATGGCCTGTCCGGAGGCCAGCACCTCGGCCTGCTGCTCGGAGTGGATCTCCAGCAGGCCGAACTCGCGCTCGATGATCTGCAGCGCCGGGCGCACGCCCGCCGCCTTGAGGGCGATGTCGGCGGCACGGAACACCTCGTTGCCGGGTGCCATCTCGATGTACAGCTCGGCCATTCCCGCGAGGGGCACGTCTCCGGGGCTGGTGGCCGCGATGTGCGCGGCACACTGCGGCTGCATCCGGTCGACGAAGGCGTAGGTGCGCAGCGTGGGCTCGCTCATGCCGACCTCGCGATGCCGAGGGGGGTGATCAGCAGGGCGTGCGGATAGGTCACGACAGGTCGCTCCAGGTAGGAGGCCAGCACGTCACCCGCGCCGGCGATCATGAGGGCGCCGCCGGCGAGGTGCAGCGGCAGGTCGTCGGCGCCTCGGGTCAGGGCACGCACGTTCTCGGCGATGCGTTGCAGGCCGGGCACCAGGATGGGCAACGCGTCAGCGGGATGTGCGCGCTTCCAGGGTTCGGCCTCGTCCAGCGGGATGCGCAGCGCCCCAGCCAGGACGAGATCGAGGTGGTGCCCGCCGCCGGGGCGGTCGTCGAGCTGAACGAGGCGACCGTCGCGGAACACCCCGACGCCGGTCGAACCACCGCCGACGTCGACGACGACGCCGTCGCCCACCTCGAGTGTCCGCTGCGCGGCGGTCACCTCGTCGACGAGGACGACGTCGGCGAAGCCCGCCGACTCGCAGACGTAGGTGCAGGCCCGGGCGTCCTCCGCCGGGATGCACGGCGGGTAGGCGGTCGCGGTGCGCCGCAGCTCGACGCCGAGCGCGGTCTCCGCGGCCTCGCGCAGCCGACGCACCGTGTCGATGGCGCGGGCGAAATCGACGACCACGCCGTCGCGCAACGCCCCGGACGGGTGCGCGTCGAGCCATACGGGCGCGCCGTCGGCGTCGAGGACGACGAGGACGCAGCTCGCGGTACCCAGGTCGACTCCGACGCGGACATCGTGCAGCGGCCCGGCCGGCAGCACGGGCTCGGCACCCATCCGGGCGGACGCCGCCGCGAGCAGCTCCCGCGGGTCGCAGGCCAGCGCCATCACCTAGAGCTCCACCGGGTCGTAGACGGTTCGCCAGGGCCGCACCTCATGGGCGATCCGCTTGATGTTGATCAGGTGCAGCGGCGTGACGTTGTCCGAGCAGATCGAGCCGCTCCACGTGCCGGTGCCGAGCTGGAACGAGGGGTCGACCTCGGTGGAGTAGCCCATGCCGCCGAACAGAGCCGGCGTGTTGATCACGATCCGGCCGGCGGGCAGGGCGCCGAACGGTGCGATCTCCTCGGGGTCGCCGGCGTGCACGGCGGCGGTGTGGCCTTCGCCGTCCAGCGCCAGGACCTCGCGGCAGCGCGCGAGACCGGCCGCCGCATCCCGGACGCGGTACACGGACAGGACCGGGCCGAGGATCTCCCGTGAGAGCGGCGTCTCCAGGCCGACGGCGTCGAGCTCCGCTGCCAGGACCCGCGTCGTCGAGGGCACGGTGAAACCGGCGAGCTCGGCCAGCCGCACCGCGGTCTGCCCGACCGACGCCGGACGCAGCGCGCCCCGCTCGTCGAACAGCACCCGGACGAGCGCCGCCTGCTGCGGTGCGTTGAGGCAGTACGCGCCCTTCGCCTCGAACGCGGCGAGGAAGGCCGGCGCCACGCCGTCGACGACGACGACGGACTGCTCGGCCACACACGCCGTTCCGTTGTCGAACGACTTCGACGTGATGATCATTTCGGCGGCCTCGGCCGCGTCCGGAACGCTGGCGCCGACGTAGGCGGGCACGTTTCCCGCCCCGACCGCGATGGTCGGCTTCCCGCTCGAGTACGCCGCGCGCACCATGCCGGGCCCGCCCGTGGCGAGCACCAGTGCGACCTCCGGCCTGCGCATCAGCTCCTGCGTCGACGCCAACGACGGCTCGACCAGACAGGACACCAGGCCCTCCGGGGCACCGGCGGACACCAGGGCGTCGGCCATGATCTCCGCCGTTCGGAGCGTGCACCGAGCCGCCCGTGGATGCGGGGCGTGCACGATCGCGTTGCCCGACTTCACGGCGGCCAGGCTCTTGAACAGTGCGGTCGACGTCGGGTTGGTGACCGGGATGATGCCGGCGATCACTCCCATCGGGGTGCCGACGGCGGTGACGCGAGCGGCGTCGTCCACCCAGAGCACACCGACGGCGCGGCGCTCCAGCATCCACCTGGCGACGAAACCCGTGTTGTACCGGTTCTTGTAGATCTTGTGCTCGTAGACGCCGTATCCGGTCTCGTCCACGGCCAGCCGGGCGAGCTCCTCGGCGGCCTTGGTGCCGGCCAGCGCCATCGCGCGGACGTAACGGTCCAGCGTCTCCTGGTCCGCGCCTTCCAGCGCCTCGAAGGCTCGGCGGGCGGCACGAGCCTTGGCTCGCACGTCGGCGAGCGCGGCGAGGTCGGCATCCAGCCCTGGTTCGACGAGTGTGGTCATTCCTCACCTCGGTTCGGACTCCGGTGGCCGGGTGCCCGCCCGGAGGTCGGCGCCGCGACGCCGTCCCGGACGGGGCGGTATCGGTTCAGCCCTTCGGGCGGGTGAGGACGGCGAGGATGCCCTCGGTCTCGTCGTGCGGGCGCGGGATGACGTGTACCGACACGACCTCGCCGGCCTTGCCCGCGGCCACCGCGCCGGCGTCGGTCGCGGCCTTGACGGCCCCGACGTCGCCTCGCACCATCACCGTCACGAGGCCGCCACCGATCTCACGGTGCCCGACGACCTGCACGTTGGCCGCCTTCACCATCGCGTCCGCGGCCTCGATGGCCCCGACGAGGCCCTTCGTCTCGATCAGGCCGAGGGCACCGCGCATGGTGGTCCCCCCGTTCGCGCCTGCTGTGGTGGGAGCCATGTCGTCCTCCAGGTGGTCTCGTCCGACGGCGGAATGAGTGGGCAGAGCCGCTGCGGTGGTCATGACTTGCGGTAGGCGACCGAGCCGGACCGCACCACCGTGTCGGCGATGGCGACGACGGCTCGGTCGGTCGGGGCGTCGGCGCCGGCCGCGACCCGGGCCGCGCCGCCCGTGGCGACGAGAACCACCTCACCGACGCCGGCGCCGACGAGGTCGACCGCGACGTATGCGGCACCGCTCGTCCGCTCGGGGTCAGCCCCGGAGGCCTCCTGCACCAGGAGCAGCGTGAACCGGTCCAGGCCGGGTTCCTTGACCGTCGAGACGACCTGGCCGAGCACCTTGGCCAGCTGCATGCCCGGTCACCTCTTCTCGGTTCGCTGCACCGGACAGTAGGGCGGGCAGAATCGGACGACGTTATCCGTGAAGGACAACGGCTGCCTGCCTCGTTGTCCCCGGGCACAGTGGCTCCCGCCGCGCGCAGGGGACACGCTCGCGGGGACGAGAGGGCGAGGCCGCAACCCGCCACGAGGAGGTTCACCGGTGATCCGTCCCGAGGACGCGCAGTTCCACCCCCCGACGACAGACGACCCGCTCTGGGCCGAGACCAACTACTTCGGCCTGTACGCCGGCCAGGACGCCGACCGGCCGATGAACATCGGTGTCTACGGACTGTTCCGCGAGCCGATCGGAGTGGTCGGCTCGACGGTGTCGGTCAACTCCCGGCGGGTGACCATGCCGTGGGCCGCGGACTACTGGGACGCGTGGCAGCACCTCGTGGTGCCGCAGCCGTCGAACCTGCTCGACTACGCGCTGGCGAACGGGCTGAAGGTCCGATGCGCCGAGCCCAACAAGGTGTGGGACGTCGACTACTCCGATCCCGCCGCCGGCCTGGAGCTGCACTTCCGCTACTCGGCGCTGATGGAGCCCTACGACATCAACGACCCGGAGATGGACCCGATGGCCGCCGGGCGGGACATGGACAAGACCTGGGGCCACGCCTACGCGGGGCACTTCGACCAGACGGGCCGCTTCGAGGGCGAGATCGTCCTGCGCGGCGCGACAACCCCGATCGACTGCGTGTCGACGATGGACCACAGCTGGGGGGTCCGCGCCGAGCGCCAGACCTCACGGCTGTCGTGGCAGCACGCCCACGTCTCCCCCGACCTGGCGATCCACGTCATCTGCGACTTCTCCACCGACGGCGGACCGGACGCACCCTCGACCCAGACGATGACCCACGGCTACGTGCTCGACCACGGCAAGGTCTACGGCCTCAAGGCGGGCGGGGGCACCACATACCGCCATGACTTCTACCCGGAGGCGATCCAGCTGACGGTCACGGACTCGGCGGACCGGACCTGGGAGCTCGAGGGCACTGCGCTCACCACGTTCCCGTGGCAGGCCTGGCCGGGGACGGTGGGGCACAACTGCCTGCTGCGCTGGACGGTGAACGGGCAGGTCGGCCACGGCGAGTGCATGGACTTCATCGGCCTGGGCGAGCTCGGCACCGCCTACGACCGGGTGCACGCCGCCGCACGCGCATGACCGCCGGCACCGGCCGGTCACCGGTCCGGGCAGTGATCTTCGACCTCGACGGCACCCTCGTCCAGACACGCGTGGCGTCGTGGGAGGTGTTCGAGAAGATCAACAAGCGGTTCGGGCTCGGCGTCGATCGCCCCGAACAGTACTTCGACCTGTTCCAGGGCAACGTCTACGCCTCGATCGCGAAGCTGTGCCGCGACGAGGCGCAGGCCGGCGAGGTGAAGGACGCGTTCCTGCGCCTGTTGCGCGAGGAGTACACGCCGCCGCTGGTCCCCGGCGTGGGCGACGTCGTGCGCCGTCTCGCTGCCGACTGCACGCTCGCGGTGATGTCGTCCAACGCGACGCAGGTGCTCCGCCGCGTCCTGGAGTCGAACGGGATCGCGTTCTGCTTCGCGCACGTCTTCGGCGGCGACGCAGCCCCGGACAAGCGCACGGCCATGCGCGCCTTCCTCGCCGACGCCGGCAGCGGCTTCGGCCGCCGCTGCAGTGCGGACTACGACGAGGCCGGCCGGCCGGCGGACCTCGACGGCTCCAGCACCGTGCTGGTGACCGACACCGCGGGCGACGTGCGGGACGCGCTCGAGGTCGGGATCCGGGTCATCGGCGTGGCCTGGGGCATGCACTCCGTGGAGGAGCTCACCGCCGCCGGTGCCGAGTTCGTCGCGCTCTGGCCGCAGGAGATCGCCCCGTACCTGCTGGGGGACGCCGCCGCCCTTCCCGCCACCGGCGCGTGCGCCGTACCGGTTGCCGCCGTCGACCAGCAGGGCGCGCCGGCGTCGGCATGCGGCTGCGGGTGCGACGGGTCCGACGGCACGGGTGATGACGTCGTCGCCCGGGCAGCCGCCGTCCGGCGCGATCGCCGGCGCGCGGCAGCCGCTCGAGTCACCGGCACCACGAGCGTCGCCGCCGGCGCGCGAACCACCGCGGATGACGAGTTGCTGGCCGCCATCCGCCGGCTGTGCGCCCCGTGACCGAGCTTGCGAGGTCACCAATCAGCGCAGCGACCCGGTCACGGGCGACGAGCGCCAGCGAGGAGCTCCCGTGACCGATTCCGTGAGCGGGCTCCGCGGCGCCTTCAACTTCCGTGATCTCGGTGGTCTCCGCGCCGGACCGGACCTGCAGGTCCGGTCCGGCGCGCTGTTCCGCAGCGACACCCTGCAGGCGTTGACCGCCGACGACGTCGCCTACCTCGTCGAGAAGCTCGGGTTGGAGCTCGTCGTCGACCTGCGCCGCGGCCCGGAGGCCGTCGAGCAGGGGCGCGGGCCGCTCGCGGCCACGCCGGTCTGCTACCTGAACGCACCGCTGTCCGAGGCCCCCGCGAGCGACCTGCCGCCGCGCGAGCAGAGCTTGGCGTTCTACCTCATGCACGTCGGGTCGCCGACCTCGCAAGTCGCGACGGTCGTGCGGATCGTGTGCGCGCTGGCCGGCCGGCCGGTGCTCGTGCACTGCGCGGCCGGCAAGGACCGGACCGGCCTGGTGACCGCGCTGCTGCTGCGCCTGCTCGGCGTGGACGACGACGACATCGTGGCCGACTACCTGCGCAGCGGACCCGCCATGGCGCGGATCGTCGAACGCTTCCGCGGTTGGCCGCACTACAGCGCCCACATGGCGACGGTGCCGCCCGAGGTCTACGACGCCGAGGAGCACACCATCACCGGCTTCCTCGCCGCGCTCGACTCCCGCCACGGGGGCGCTGCCGGCTGGGCCCACTCGCGCGGGATCACCGACCACGAGCTCGCCCGCCTGCGGGAGGGCCTGCTGGTGTGACCTGGCGGTCCAACCATCGCCGCGAACGTCCCGGCGGCCCGCCCGCAGCCACAGTGTCAGGCCGCGAGAGCCGCTTTACCGAGCGCGAGGACCACCGGGCGCGTCTCCGCAGCGTCGACGGCGAAGCGGCGGAAGCCCAGGGCGTACAGCTGCGCGGCGACCGCCTCGGACACCTCCCCGGACAGCCGCATCCCGACCCGGCGCCCGGCGGTGTCGGCCGCCGCCGCGACATCGGCAAGCAGGCGCTGCACCGAGGGGTCGAGCGTGGTGCGCGGGTCGCAGCCGAGCAGCCCGCGCCGCAGGTAGCCGTCGAGCGGTTCGGCGGTGAGCAGCTGCCGCGCGGGGATGCCGAACATCGCCGCCTGCAGCGTGCGCACCTCGAGCCACACGACGTCGCTGGCCGCCGCGATGTCGACGGCGCCGTGGGCTGCCCGCGGGCTGGTCAGATAAGTCCCGATGGAGACCGCTGACCCGACCTCGCCGGCGAGCGCGCGCAGTGCGCGGGCCTCGGCCGGGTCGCTGACGTGTCGCAGGGCGAGGTGGACGCGGGCGCGCCCCCCGGACTCCCGCACGGCCCGGGCCAGCCCCTCCAGCTGTGCCCGCACCAGCTCCGGGCGACCCAGTGGGACCGACAGCTCGGGGTGCCGGGTCGTCATGGCCGTCTGCTGGAGCAGCTCGCGCGCCTCGTCGGCGACGAGATCGATCGCCCGGACGCCCACCTCCAGGTCGCCGGCGACCGCCAGCAGCGGCGTGAACTCGGCCTCCACCATTGCCGCGATACCGTCGAACCCGTCCGCGCTCGCGCCGAGCAGACCCGCCACGAGGCCGTCGAGGTGACCGGTGGCGGCCAGTACGTCGTCCACCGCGGTCACCAGCCCGTCGGCTCCGGCCTCGCGGGCGGGCTCGACGTCGCCGGGCAGGGTGACGCGGCTGAGCACTGAGCAAGCGCTGGCGCGGGAGGCGATGCCCAGCAGCGCCGCCAGAGCCCCCGTCGCGGCCGCCGGCGTCGACGTCGCGAAGCGCCCGGCGAACAGCTCGCCGGTCGCTCCGTCCAGGGACACCTCGTCGCCCTCGGCCAGGGTCCGCCCGCCGACGGTCAGCACGCGAGCGGCCTCGTCGACGCGGATCTCACCGGCGCCGACCACGCAGGCTGTGCCGAGCGCCCGCGCGACGACGGCGGCGTGGCTCGTCGACCCACCGGTGGCCGTGACGATACCGCGCGAGGCGATCATTCCGTGCAGGTCGGCGGGGCTCGTGACCGGACGGGCGAGGATGACGTCCCGACCGGCGTCAGCGGCCGCCTTCGCCCGGTCCGGGTCGAGCACCAGCGCGCCGCCGACCTGACCCGGGCAGGCTCCGATCCCCCTCGTGAGCAGTCGCCCGCCGGCCCGCGCCTTCTCGACCTCGTCGGGGTCGAACCCGGGCCGCTGCACCTGTCGCACCTGGGCCGCCGAGACGTTCCGTATCGCCTTCGACGGCGCGACACTGCCCTCGGCGAGGAAGTCGGCCGCGATTCGCACCGCCGCTTCGGGCGTGCGCTTTGCGCTGCGCACCTGCAGGAAGTACAGCGCGGACCGCTCGACGGTGAACTCGATGTCGAGGACGTCGCCCTGGCTTCGCTCGAGATCGGCGCAGGTCACGCGCAGCTCGTCGAGTACCGCGGGCGCGAGGGCCTCGGTGACAGGATCGGGCGTGCGGGTCCCGGCGACGACGTCCTCACCCTGGCTGTGCGCGAGGTACTCGCCGAACAGGCCCGGCTCCCCGGTCGCCGGGTTGCGGGTGAACACCACACCGGAGCCCGAGTCCGCCGAGAGGTTGCCGAACACCATGGACTGCACGACCACGGCGGTCCCGAGGTCGTGCGGGATCTTGTGGTGGTCGCGGTAGGTGCGGGCTCGGCGGGTGTTCCAGGAGCGGAACACCGCCTCCACCGCGCCCAGCAGCTGCTCCCGTGGGTCGTCGGGCACCGAATCGCCGGTGTCGTCGGCCAGCGCCCGCTGGCAGGCGTCCCAGATTCGGTCGTAGACGGCGCCCGGGTCGTCACCCGCGCCGACCTGCGCGACCAGCTCGCCGATGCCCTCGCCGGGATCCGTTGCGTCCAGCACGGTCTCGGCGTACATCGCGTGGAAGCGGGTGACGAGGTCGGCGACGAACCGCGCGTCCCCCGTCGCCTCCCCGAGCGCGATCGCAGCGGTGCGATTCAGTCCGAGGTTGAGGATGGTGTCCATCATCCCGGGCATGGAGATCGGCGCGCCGGACCGCACCGAGAGCAGCAGCGGCACCGGACCGCCGCCGAAGGTCTTGCCGGCGGCCCGCTCCAGCTCGGACAGCCGGGCGAACACCTCGTCGTCGAGTCCCGCGGGGAGCGCCCGCTCCGCGAGGTAGCGACGGCAGGCGTCGGTCCCGATGACGTAGCCGGGCGGCACGCGCAGGCCCTGCTGAGTCATGCGGGCCAGGCCCGCGCCCTTGCCACCGAGCCACCCCACGTCTGCGGGATCGGCCTCGGCGAACCTGCGGGTGAACACCCCATCGGCGACGTCGCCCGGGCCAGGCGTCGTCGTGCTCGGGCTGCTCATTCGGTCCGGACCTTGCCGAGGGTCCGTAGCAGATCCTCGTGGAACTCGAACCAGATGTTGTGCACCGAGTCGCGGACCGGGGACGACACCAGGTCGTGGTCCCCGGCGTCGACGGCGGCCAGCGCGATGGCGAAGCGTTCGGGGTAGCGGCCGAACCGCGCGTCGTGCCCGGCGAGTGCGTCCAACAGCGGGGTCAGGCGAGCCACCAGCTTGTTCAGCCGGTCGATGACCTTTCCGTCGTACTCGGGGTCGGAGTGGTCGTTGGCCACCTTGCGGCCGCCGCTGTCGATCTGCTGCCAGGACGACATCGTCGTGAGGAACTGCGCGTTGGTCGTCTCGAAGCGGTCCACGAGCCGGGCGATGTCGGCGTCCTCGCGGACGCCTGAGTACCGGGTGGCCGCCACCTCCATCAGCACCGGCTCAGCCTCGTCCGTGGGCAGCGCCGAGTCGCCTGCGACGACGAGGAGGCCCCGGCCCTCGAGCGCGGCGAGGATCTCGGAGACCTGCGCGGCGTCCACACCCGAGGCCGCCACCACCGCGTCGGCGGTGGCCATCTTCTTGACGACCACGGCGTTGAGCACGTCGTAGTCGGTCCTGCTCAGGGAGAGCGCTGTCACGGTGGAGTCCTCCTGCACGAGGACGGGCGGCGCGGCGAGGTGCCGCGCCGCCCGTCGGTGTCCGGCGTCTACAGCCAGCGGTACTTCGAGCGGCGGCGGTCGGCGTTGTCGGAGAAGGGCAGGTAACCCGCGCCGGAGAAGATCTTCTGCGGCACGGTCTCCTGGGCGAAGCCGCGCTTGGTGATGTCGTAGTAGTAGTTGGCGACGCGCTGGTCGACCTCCCAGAGCTGGTAGTCCGTGCACGCCTTCTCGTACGCGCCGGCCAGCCGCAGGTGCGGGAGGATCATGTCGACGTAGTAGACGTACTGGCCGTTCCAGATGAGGTCGCGCCGGTTCATCCGGGCCGTCTTCGCGTAGAGCTTCAGCGTCGCGTTCTGCACCCGCTCCAGGTGCGGGCCCAAATCGTCGATCGCGACCGGGTACACCTCGCCCATCGGGGTGTTCCACTTCTCCCGGACGAACACCGCACCGCCGGTGATGGCCTCGATGTAGTTCTTCGGCCGGGTGAAGGTGGTGGAGATGTCGTTCACCCGGATCTCGGCCAGCGCCATCTTCTCCGGGTCGATCGTCAGCGCGAGGGTGTAGCAGTGCGGCAGGCCCTCGTCGTCGCAGACGTCGCTCCAGTGGAACACCTCCTCGTTGACGAAGAGGTCGCGCAGGATCAGCAGCTGCCCGTTCGGCAGCTCGTACGGCCCCGTGTCGCCGAGGCCGAGCCGGCAGTCGTAGTGGTCGAGGAACGAGAGCAGCTCCGCGGCGGCGTTGAACTGGGTGAACGCGCCGTGCTTGGGGCTGTCGGCTTCCAGCGGCTCGAGCTGCGCGGTGATCTGCTCGAGGAAGTCGGCCTCATGGATGCGGCAGCGGTAGTTGTCCTGGGAGTTGAGGATGTAGCCGTCCTGGCGCTTGCCCCACAGGATCCGCTGCATGAACTTGAGGATCTCGTTGGACTCCTCGACGTAATCGTCCGGGCCGATCACCTCCAGCGCGAGCAGGCCGCAGCGGCCCATGCCGAACCCGACGGCGCCGATGCACCAGTCGTGCACCGCGTTGACCTTGGTGCCGATCTCCCGGCGGGCGGTGGCGCCGATGTCCAGGACTCCCTGGCCGCCGCCGACCTCGTCGGTGGCCATGCGCAGGATCTCCGGCCAGCGGTAGAACTCGTGCATGAAGGCCAGGATCTCGTACTCCTGGCGGGGGATCATGCCGCTCACGCCCTCGGTGGCGCGCATGACCAGCACGTCCCAGATGTTCCAGGCCAGGTAGTTGTTGAGGTCGTTGAGCTCGTCGATCGTGAACTGGTCGCGGAGGACGTCCTCCTTCGACACCTTCTCGAGCACACCGCTCTTGGCGCGCTCGCGCATCATCCGGTCGCCCTTGATCCCGTCCGTGACGGGCTCCATCCCGACGAAGTTGCCGGTGTAGGTCAGCTCCTGGAAGCGCAGACCGTCGTCACCCTGCTCGTACCGCTGCTTGTAGGTGGCGCGCTTGCCCTCGGTCGTCGTCACGTCTGCTCCTTGTCCGTGCCTCGTGGGATGGGTGTCAGTCGTCGGCGACGACGCGCCCGACCTCGTGGTCGGTGCAGTCGAGCCGGACCCGGCGGCCGTCGAGGGCCTTCGCGATCTCTTCGAAGTGGCTGTCGCCGGTCTTGCCGACCTCGTAGCGGGAGTCGCTGCTCGTCAGGTAGGCCGTCATCACGCACGGGGTCTGGAACTCCCGCGACAGGATCCCGAGGTGCGACTCGGGCGCGCCCGACATCGTGATCACCCCGATCGCACCCATCGACAGTGCCGGGGCGAGGAACGTCGTCGTCCCCCCGCGGACGAGCAGGATGTGGTCCTTCAGCTTGCCGGACTTGATCAGCCCGATCACGTCCGCGGGCGAGGACAGGTACTTGATCGTGCCGCTGGGGGACTTGGCGGTGTCGAAGACGTTGTAGCCCTCGGCCAGCACTTCGGCCATCAGGTTCCTCCTTGAACTGGGGTCGTGGCTCCTACCGGCGTGATCACCAGGGAGTGCGGTGGACGGCCCCGGCGCACGGCGTTGCGGACGTCACAGTGCCGTGGCTTTCCACTCTCGCCGATGGACGGTGCGGACAAAACTGCCCGACCGCCTTGTCCGTGCTGGATAGCGGCGTCGCGTCGTGGGGACCGGACACTGCGGAGGCGTCGAGGAGGTGCACATGGACGACGTCGTCTCGCCTGCCGGGATCCTGCCGGCGGCCGCACGGCGGTTCGGGGACAAGCCCGCGCTGGTCACCGCCGCCCGTACCCTGACCTTCCGCGAGCTGGACGTGGAGAGCGACCGCGTCGCCGCCGGGCTGGCGGCCCGCGGGATTCGGCCGGGACAGCCGGTGTCGCTGTACACGCAGAACCGCTGGGAATGGGTCATCGCCTACCACGGCGCGCTCAAAGCCGGGGCGGTCGTCAACCCGGTCAACGTCATGCTCACCCCCGAGGAACTGGCGTACGTGCTGCGCGACTGCAGGTCGGCCGCGGTGTTCACCAGCGCCCAGCAGGCCGCGGGCGTGGTCGAGTTGGCCCGCGACCTGCCCGGGCCGTGCGCGGTCGTCGCCTTCGGTGACGCGCCGAAGGGAGCGGTCGGGTTCACCGAGCTGCTGGGCTCGGACGGCTCCGTGCCCGAGGTGCAGATCGACCCGGCGGGGCCGTCGACGATCGGCTACACGTCCGGGACCACCGGCCACCCGAAGGGCGCCGTGCAGTCGCACCGCGCGGTGCTGCTCAACTGTGCCCACACCGCGACGATGCACGGCCGCACCGCCGCCGACGTCGTCGTCACCGCGCTGCCGGCGCCACATGTCTACGGCAACGTCGTCATCAACTCGATCTTCATGGTCGGTGGCACCGTGGTGCTGATGGAGCGCTTCGCCCCGGCCGAGGCGCTCACGCTGATCGCGGAGCACCGGGCGACGATGTTCGAGGGCGTCCCGGCGATGTACGCGACAATGCTGGCCGACCCGTCGCTGCCCGGGACCGACCTGTCGAGCCTCACCCGGTGCACCGTCGGCGGGCAGACGATGCCGGTCTCGACCATGCAGCGCTGGCAGGAGCGCTCCGGAGCCCCGCTGATCGAGCTGTGGGGGATGACCGAGATCGCCGGCCTGGGCACCACGCACGCGCTGCACGCCCCGCCCGTGCTCGGGTCGATCGGAGTGTCGCTGCCGGGGCTGCAGGTGCGCATCGCCGATCTCGCCGACGTCACCCGCGACGCCCCGTACGGCGAGCCCGGCGAGCTGATGGTGCGCGGCCCGCTGGTGATGCTCGGCTACCACAATCGGCCCGAGGCCACCGCGGAGACGATCGAGCCGGACGGCTGGCTGCACACCGGCGACATCGCGACGATGTCCGACACCGGGCACGTCTTCGTAGTCGACCGGCGCAAGGACATGATCAACAGTGCCGGCTACAACGTCTACCCCGCCGAGATCGAGCGCGTGCTGGCCGCGCACCCGGCGGTGGCGATGGTCGCGGCCGGGCCGGTGCCGGACCCGGTGAAGGGCGAGCTGGCCTGCGCCTACGTCGTCCTCGCACCAGGGGCGACCGCCACCGACGAGGAGCTCATCGAGTTCGCCGGCCGATCGCTGGCCGCTTACAAGCGGCCCCGACTCGTTCGCTTCGTCGACGATCTGCCCAAGACGTCCACCGGCAAGATCATGCGCAGGGAGCTGCTCAAACAGTTCTCGGCATGACGTTCCGCGGGCGGCTGCGCGTACTGGGCCTGCGCTGCTTCGGGCCGGGGCGGGGACGGCGTCACCACAGCTCACGGAAGAACTCGCGGAGGTCCTCGACCGACAGGTCGGGTTGCTCGAGCGCGGCGAAGTGCCCGCCACGGCTCCAGAATCCTAGACCTGGCGATCCTTGGTGGGAGGTTGCCGAGAGCAACTCCGACAGCCGCGTCAGCGGTCCGACTACGTCGGTGCCGCTCCGGCCGTGGGGGCCAGGGCCTCGGTGAGCAGGCGGCGCAGGTGGTCGTCCTCGGCGACGTAGTAGCGGTACGTCCCCTCGCGGCGATCCTGGACCAGACCGGCCAGACGCAGCTTCGCCAGGTGTTGGCTGACGGCTGTCGGTGCCGCTCCGACGATCTCGGCCAGGCAGGCGACCGAGGACTCCCCCTGCAGCAGAGCCCACAGGATACGCACGCGGGTGGGGTCGGCGAGCAGCCGGAACGCCTCGCTGGCGCGCCGCACCTGGACGTCGTCAGGCATTCGGAAGCCGGGCACGGTCTCGTGCACGAGCCCAGAATACCGCGCTTGGGCAACTTCCTTCGTATACACGCAGCTATCTGCGCGTGCAGGTATCGTCCACCGCCGTGACCACCTCGACCGTGCCACGGCGACACGCCGCGCTCCCCCGGCGCCGCACCGCCGCCTGGGTGTTGCCCGAGGTTCGCTGGGCCGCCGCAGCCACCGTCCTGTTCGCGGTCGCCGCGCTGCTCGACCTCGCCGGCGCGCCCGCGACGGTGACGGGCGCGTACTACGGCGCCTGCTACCTGGCCGGCGGCTGGGCGCCCGGGCTGGCGGGCCTGCGCGCGCTCCGGGAGCGCACGCTGGACGTGGACCTGCTGATGGTGGTCGCGGCACTCGGCGCCGCGGCGATCGGCCAGGTGTTCGAGGGTGCGCTGCTCATCGTCATCTTCGCGACGTCGGGCGCGCTGGAGGCGCTGGCGACGCGGCGGACCGCGGACTCCGTGCACAGCCTGCTCGAACTCGCTCCGGAGCAGGCGAACCGGATCCGCACCGACGGGGAGGAGGACACCGTCGCGGTCGCGGATCTCGCCATCGGTGACGTGATCCTGGTACGCCCCGGCGAGCTGATCGGCGCGGACGGCGAGGTCGTCGACGGGCGCAGCGAGGTCGACCAGGCCGGGGTCACCGGCGAGCCGCTTCCGGTGCCTGTGACCCCGGGCGATGAGGTGTACGCCGGCACCGTGAACGGCACCGGCTCGGTGCTGGTGCGGGTCGGCCGGGCCGCGGCCGACAGCGTCGTCGCGCGGATCGCCGCGATGGTCGAGCGCGCGAGTGCCACCAAGGCGCCGACCCAGCTGTTCATCGAGCGGGTCGAACAGCGCTACTCGGTCGGCGTGGTGGTCGGGACGCTCGCCCTGTTCACCGTGCCGCTCCTGTTCGGCGCGGCGCTGCGGGAGACGCTGCTGCGCGCGATGACCTTCATGATCGTCGCCTCGCCGTGTGCGCTGGTGCTGGCGACGATGCCGCCGCTGCTCGCGGCGATCGCCACCGCGGGCCGGCACCGGGTGCTCGTCAAGTCCTCGGTGGTCATGGAACGGCTCGGCACCGCCACCGTCGCGGTCCTCGACAAGACCGGAACGCTGACCGAGGGCACGCCGCGGCTGGTCGCGGTCCGCCCGCTGCCGGGCTGGGACGCGGATGCAGTGCTCGCGCTCGCCGCGGCCGCGGAGGCGCCGAGCGAGCACCCGCTGGCGCGCGCGGTCGTCTCCCACGCGCGCGAGCACGGGGTCGCGGCCGCGCGGTCCGAGGAGTTCCGCGCCGAACCGGGCCGCCGGGTGCGTGCGGTCGTCGGCGCGCCGGGTTGCTTCCGCAGGACAAGGCGGAGGTGGTCGCGGAGCTGCAGGCGTCGGGCGAGCACGTGCTGATGGTCGGTGACGGCGTGAACGATGCGCCGGCGCTGGCCACCGCCGAGCTCGGCGTCGCCATGGGCGGCGTCGGTTCCGACCTGGTGTTGCAGACCGCCGACGCGGTGCTGGTACGCGACGAGCTCGCCGCCGTTCCCGCCGCGGTCGCGCTGTCCCGCCGCGCTCGCCGGCTGGTCGTGCAGAACCTCGTCCTCGCCGGCACCGCGATCGCCGTGCTCGTGACGTGGGACCTCGCCGGGACCCTGCCGCTGCCCGTCGGGGTGGCCTGCCACGAGGGCTCCACGATCCTCGTCGCGCTCAACGGGCTGCGGCTGCTGCGCGCCGCGGCATGGCGCTGAGGCGCGGCGCGGTCAGTCCGGCGGTGGCAGCAGGCCGCGCTGGTGGGCGCGGACCAGCCGACGCGGCACCAGGTGGCGCCGGCCGTCGAGGGCCACCGGCACCAGGTCCGGCGACTGCGCCTTCCACCGGGCGCGTCGGTGGCGGGTGTTGCTGCGCGAGGTGCGCCGCTTCGGGACCGCCATCAGCCCCGGCTCCCGTAACGGCGGCGAAACTTCTCGACCTGGCCGGCGCCGTCGAGGACGCGCTGCTTCCCGGTCCAGAACGGGTGGGAGGCGGCGCTGACGTCGACGAAGATCAGCGGGTAGGTGTTGCCGTCGGCCCACTCGATGGTCCGTGACGAGGTCGCGGTGGAGCGGGTGAGGAACGCGTCGCCGGTCGAGCTGTCCTGGAACACGACGGGGTGGTAGTCGGGGTGGATGCCGGGTTTCACGCCTGGTCCTCCTGGTGTCGTCCGGTCACCGGTTGGGGTGTGATGTCGTCGCAGGGGTCGGTGTGCCACCAGCCGAAGGGATCCGGGTAGTGACGCCAGGCGCTCTCACCGGCGGCCAGCTCGCGGTCGGTGAGCAGCGCCTCGCGCAGCCCGGCGTCGACGACGGCGGGGTCCGCGTCGTGGACGAGGATGGTGAGCTCCTGGGCGCGGTCGCCCCAGCGGTCGTGCCAGCGCAGTGCGGCGGCGGCTCGGCGCTCGGGGTCGGCGTGTTCCCAGGCCTCGGGGTCGGCCGCGAGCCAGCCTCCTGCGTGCCCGAGCCGCAGGCCACCGCCCGCGGACTCCAGCCAGAGCACTGCGTCGGGCCGGGTGGCGAGCCAGATCCGGCCGCGGGTTCGGATCACCCCGTCGAGGAGCACGTCGACCGCGGCGTGCAACCGCTCGGGATGGAACGGGCGGCGTGCGTTGAACGTCACCAGCTGCACGCCGGCGTCGGCGTGCAGCGGGGGCTGGCCGTGCAGCAGCGCTGCGTGCAGGTCGTCGGTGACACCTCGGCGAGCGCCGGCCGGGAGCCGCTCGAGCAGCACTCGCCGGTCGAGCCGGTCGAGTGGCAGCCGGACCGCGCACGGCGCCAGCCGGGCGAGCACGGCCTCGGTACGCGCGGCCTGCCAGGGCTCGGCGGCGCCGGTGTGCACGAGCAGGTCGGCGAACTCGGCCTGGGCGACCACCAGCTGCGCGAGGGTGCGGTCGTCGTCGGGCAGGACGGCCAGGTCGCGGTCGGCGACATCGTCGGCGCCGGCGACGTCGGCGAGCCAGGCTTCGGCGTCCAGGATGGTGATCACCCCGCGCAGCTCGACCGCGTCGGTGACCGGTGCGCCGTTGACGAGCACGTGCCGAACCGTCCAGCACACCTGCTCGGGTTCGAGGACGGGATCAAGGTGCAGAACGATCCGTTCGACGTGTCTGCGGCGCCCGAGCTCGCGCAGTAGCGGCAGCACGTCCTCGCGCAGCGTGCACGACACGCAGCCGTGCGCGAGCTCGAGCACGGTGACCTGGTCCGCGTTGCCGAGCCGCATCCGTCGGCGCACGAGGCCGCGGCCGGCGTCGCGCAGGTCGTGGTGCAGCACCACCGTGCGGGGCTCCTCGGCGCGGATCCGGTCGATCACCCGCTCGGCGCCCTCGGCTGCCGCGGGCGTGGTCCCGCCGGCCAGCATGATCAGCTCGGCTCGTCCACCCATCGCTCGTCCCTCCCTCGTCTCCTGCTACCGTCACTCTAGACGGTAATGATTGTCATTATTGAGAGGGGTGAGGCGAGTGGCCCGCAGTACCGAGCTCCGGCCGATCGTCAAGCTGCGGTCGACCGCAGGCACCGGCGTCACCTACGTCACGCGCAAGAACCGCCGCAACGATCCGGACCGGCTGGTGCTGCGCAAGTACGACAAGGTCGTGCGCCGACACGTCAAGTTCCGCGAGGAGCGGTGATGCCGCAGCGCGCTCGCAAGGCCCCGCTGCGGCGTCGGGTCAACCCGCTCGACGTCAAGGGCATCGAGGCCGTGGACTGGAAGGACATCGGGCTGCTGCGCACGTTCGTCTCCGATCGCGGCAAGATCCGCGCTCGCCGGGTCACCGGGCTCAGGCCCCGCCAGCAGCGTCAGGTCGCCACCGCGATCCGCAACGCCCGAGAGATGGCCCTGCTGCCCTACCCGCACGCCGGGCGGGGGTGAGGACGGTGTCGCGACGTTGCCAGCTCACCGGCCGCGAGCCGGGCTTCGGCAAGCGGGTCTCGCACTCGCAGCGCCGCACCCCCCGCCGCTGGGATCCGAACGTCCAGACGAGGCGGTACTGGCTCGCCGCCGAGAACCGCTACGTGCGCCTGCAGCTCTCGGCCAAGGGGATCAAGACCGTGGACAGGCTGGGGGTCGAGGCCGCCGTCGCGCGCGTCCGCGCACGGGGGGAGCGGATCTGATGGCCACGAAGAGCAAGATCGCCCGCGAGCGGCAGCGCCGGGCTGTGGTCGCACGCCACGCGCAGCGCCGCGCACAGCTCAAGCGGCTCATCTCCTCCCCGGCCACCCCCACCGAGGAGCGCGCCGCCGCCGCCCGCGAGCTGCGCCGCCAGCCTCGCGACGCCAGCGCGACCCGGTTGCGCAACCGGGACGCCGTTGACGGCCGGCCCCGCGGGTACCTGCGCGCGTTCGGGGTCTCGCGCATCCGGCTGCGCGAGCTGGCCCACGCGGGGTGCCTTCCCGGAGTCCGCAAGTCCAGCTGGTGACGACCGCGGCGGAGACCGCGCGGAGCTGACCCGGCTCGCCGCGGCCGACGTCCTCAGCGAGGCGCGGGAGCGGACCGTGAGCAGACCCCGCCGCCCGGCGGCGCCGACGCCGGTAACGACCACGAGCACGGAGGCGGCTGGGCGCGGACCCGGGAGCCACCGCGCACCGCAGCCCGCGGTCGAAGCGGCGTACTCGGTGTAAGGGCTCACCAGCTCGCCCTGCGCGTCAACGCCGGCCGGCACGGCCGCGGCGCCCGGTGGCGACAATCGTCGGCTGAAGCACGTACCAGCCCGGCTCGTCGAGCGCGTAGCGTGGCCCGCCGGGCGTGCTGAGCGCGAGGAGGTCGGCCCGGTCGCGCTCGTCGACGCTGGGGTCGGCGGCGACGGCCGCGCGCAGCCGGGGCCAGACGGTCGCCTCGAGGTGCTCACGTGCTGTCGGGTCGGCGTCGGCGCGGAAGGCCACGCGCGGGAACGCCTCGAGCGTAAGCCGCTCCAGGCCCGCCGCGCGCAGCCACGGCAGCAACGACGATGCGTCGACGGCCGCGCGGGCGTGTCGGTCTAGCGCCGCGCGGGCCAGGCGCTCCAGCCGGGCGTGCCCGGGCATGAGAACGGCCTGCTGCTCGTTGGCGCAGAACAGAGCGAGCACCCCGCCCGGGCGCAGCGCCTCGGCCAGCACCGCGACCGCTGTGGCGGGACGTTCGAAGCGCGCGACGAGCTCGGCCGCCCAGATCGCGTCGAAGCCGCCGCCCGGGTCGGTGGCCGCGAGGCCGGCGGTCTCGAGGGCGTCGGCCGTCTCCACGGACACCTGCTGGATGCCGTGGCGGCCGACGTAGGCACGGGCCTCCTGCACCGCAGCTGGATCGAGGTCGACGCCGCGCACCCGACCCGCCCTGCCGGCCGCCCGCGCGAGCGCGGGCAGCGCCCCGCCGCTCCCGGTGCCCGCATCGAGCACCCATGCGCCCGCCGGCAGCCGCAGGGACGCGACCGCGCGCCACACGGCCGGGGCGAGGAAGTCCCGTGCGGTGTCGGTGGGCGCGAGCGGCGGGGCGCCGGCCGTCACCGGTCAACTCCGGTGGTGACGATCCGGTCCGCGCGGGTTCCGGCGCGGGAATGTGACTCCGCCAGTTCGGTCACAGCATGACCTCGCCGCCGTTGGGTGAGATGCAGGTGCCGTGGAAGAAGCTGCCCTCGGGGGCGGCGAGCAGTAGCGCGGCCGGGGCGATCTCGTCGACCTCGGCGAAACGGCCCAGCGGAATGGTCGCTCTCAGGTTGTCCAGCAGCTCCTGCGCGAGCGGGGTAAGCAGGTCGGTGTTCGTGACGCCCGGCGCGACCGCGTTGACCAGCACGCCGGTTCCGCCGCACTCCAGCGCCAGCGAGCGGGTGAACGTCATGTTCGCGCCCTTGGCCGACGCGTAGTGGGTCAGCAGCCCGGCGCCCTTGTAGGCGAGCTGGGAGGTGATGTTGATGATCCGGCCCTCGCCGCGCGTGAGCATGTCCGGGTACGCGGCCTGGGTCATGAAGAAGGTGCCCTTGACGTGCACCCCGTGCATCCGGTCGAAATCCTCCTCGGTGATGTCCTCGAACTTCGACGTGACGTTGTGGCCGGCGTTGTTGACCAGGACGTCGATCGCACCGAGCGCGGCCTTGGCGTCGGCGTAGAACTGCCGCACCCCGGGCACCGAGGAGACGTCGCACTCGGCCTGGTAGGCCTTGCGGCCCAGCGCCTCGATCTCGCCGAGGGTCTGCGCGGCCTTCTCGCCGTCGCGGTAGTGGTTGAACGCGATGTTCGCGCCGTGCTCGGCGAGCAGCAGGGCGATGCCGCGGCCGATGCCGCGCGACCCTCCGGTGACGATCGCGTTGCGGCCTTCCAGCTTCGGTGCGTGCACGGCGGGACCATCCTTCTCGACGGTGACGGGTCCCGGACGACGCTAGCGGCTATAGATGAAAAAGACAATCATGGTCGTTATGGCTGGAGCGGTGGGGACCACGGGCGCCGGACGGGTGGCTGGCGCGAGTACGGATCGCCCGGTGAGCAGCGTCCGTGTCCCCGGGTTCCGCAGATCGTGGGCAGGCGTCGAACCTTGAATCAAGGGAGTGACCTGCAGGAACGCCCGCTCGCGGCGGCGCACGGCGTGTGTCCACGTCATGTGGGGGTGTCAGCGTCAGTCTTGCGCTCCAACCCCGCGAGTAGCCCGCGCAGGTAGGCACCGACCCGGCGCGCGCGGCTCGACGGGCGCCCGCTCGAGGCCGACCACACCCGGCGGTCCTGGACGCTGTACTGGCGCGACCGCAACCTGCGCTTTCACCGCGCCGACCGGCGCACTCCGTCGCGGCGCAATCGAGAAGCACGGCCGCACCCGCACCGCCGCCCGGCAGGCCCTTGCGCGGGCAGATGTCGCGTTGACCGATCATTCGTAGGGAATGCGTTTACTCGCCCACGCCCAGTCGATGCGCTCCTGCTCCAGGCGGACGCCGTCACCGAGTTGGTCGGCGACGAGGTCGCGGTACAGGGCGGCCTCGTCCGGGTTGAGCCGGTCGAGGCTTGCCGACGTCGGTGATCCCTCGCGGACCCAGCGGTCGCGGTGGGCCAGCAGCGTCCCCCGGTCCATCAGGAACGATTCGGAGCAGGGCAGCCAGGCGCGCAGCCGGTCGAGGATCGCGAAACCGTGGGTGTCGAGGTCACCCCAGTAGTACACGTCGGCATCGCGGAGCCAGGGCAACGCACCGGCCCGGCTCACCTCGAAGCCCTTCCCCCACATGACCACACCACTGCTTGGGACCGGGACCGTGAGGTACGTAGTCTCATTCTCGATGATCGCTGCCGTGCGGACGGCGGCCGGGAGCGCGGCCAGCTCCTCGACCCGCAGCTCCGCCTCGGTGAGGGCGGCCGGCATGCCCAATACGGCGGGATCGAACCGCAGCCGCACCGTCTCCGGCTTCACTCGCAGTCCCAGCGCGGAAAGGAACCCCCTGGCGGAGCGGTCGGTGCCGAGCAGGTGGCTCAGCACCGACCGGTGCCGCTCGACGAACTTCGTGTCCACCCCCGGGGCGGTGATCTCGCGCAAGTAGCGGCCAGAGCCGCGGGCCGCGTCCAACCAGGAGTAGGCGGCGACGAGCGGCTCCCACTCGTCCGCGACGTCGAGCGCTCGTAGCGGGCAGGCGGCTGCCCAGGAACGAACCGCAGGAACCGATGCACTCAGATCCAGAATTCGCCGGTACGCGGCCACATGGGCGGCGACGCCCAACAGTTGCCATGCCTGCTCATAGGTTGTGACGCGGGCGCGGGCCGGGATCCGGTTGCGCCCGAAGTGCCGCCCACCGATGGTGGCGTGGACGAGCTCGTAGCTCCGGCCGTTGCGGCTGCCCGCCTCCAGCTCGGCGACCCAGCGCTGCACCGCGGCCAAGTCATCGCCGATCTCCGACGGATGGGGGCCGCGGACGGGAAGATCCAGCCCCGGGAAGGGGTCGCCGGCGGCCAGAGCGGAGAGCAGCGTCCCGTCGTCCCAGCGTCGGCGGACCCTCCGCGCCAGCTCCGTCGACGTCGTCCAGGCGCAGGTCATCCGTCGGGGGCCATGCCGGCCCGACGGGCGTGGAACTCCTCGATGGTCAGCGACTGGAGCCGCGAGTAGCTCCCCGTGGGGTTGTCGACGAAACCGATCGCTCGGACGTAGGACTCGATCACGTGCACCTTCTGCAGCGGCGTGACGATCAGCAGTTGTAGGCCGAGCTTGGCGAACAGTTCGAGGGCATAACGTGTCGACACGTCCGATCCACGCCCGAACGCCTCGTCGATCACAGCGAACCGGAAGTCCCGTGACCGCTCGACGCCCCACTCCAGGCCGAACTGATAGGCCAAGGAGGCCGCCAGGATGGTGTAGGCGAGCTTCTCCTTCTGGCCGCCGGACTTGCCGTCGGAGTCGCGGTAGTGCTCCCACTCCTCGTCGGTGTCACGGTGGCGCTCGGAGGCGGAGAAGGTGAACCAGTTCCGCACGTCGGTCACCCGCCGGGTCCACGCCTTGTCCGCGTCCGCGTGGCCCGGCCGGCCGCGGAACCGCTCGATGATCCGGGCGACGTCGAGGAACCTCTGCTCGGAGTAGCGGTCGTCGTCCGGGCCGAGCGTGTCGTCGGTGGCTGCCCGCAGGTCAGCGCGGAAGGCCTGGACCTCCTGGTTGACGGTGCGCTCGGCGACCAGCGTGATGTAGCGGCCGGCGCTGTAGTCGATGGCTCCGAGCGCCTCGTTGATCCGGTCCACCCGCAGCTGGATGTCCTCGGCCTCGCGGCGCAGCCAGCTGGCGAAGCCGGCCAGCTCCCGGATGGTGTTGGTGTTGAGCTGACGCTTGAACTCCTCCTCGAACGCCGGCAGGTCGTCGTTGGCGACCCGGTCCCGGAACGAGCGGAACTCCGGCAGCGAGTCGAGGTGGGCGTCCATCTCGGTGGTCGCCTCCGGCCAGCGGCGGCGTACCTCGTTCATGTAGCCCAGCAAGCTCTGCACGTAGCCGCCGATCTCCTTGTCGTTCCGCTCGATCCCACGCTGGATGTCGGCGGTCAGCGCGGCCGCGGCGGGCAGGCAGGCGTCAGGTTCGTTCGGCACCCGCGGGCCGAGGCGAGCGGTGAGCTCGTCGTATGCCTCCCGGGCGGCCGCCAGCACCTCCGGGGGATGGGCGTCGCGGTGCGCTGCCTCCTCGTCTCGTGACCGCGTGGACCGCGCGACCCGGTCGTCGAGCACCGAGATCAGCGACCGTAGCTCTCGCAAACGCACGCGCTGCGCCTTGGCATGCGCCTCGTTCGCCGCGAGCCGCCGGCCGATCTCGGCCAGCCGCGAGGACCCGGCAAGCAGCCGCTCCCGCTCCTCGCGCGCCTCCTGCGCCCGCGCTCGCGCCTGCTCCCAGTCGAGGTCGAACCAATCGGGGTAGGCCTCCAGCGTGGCCAGCGCGTCCAGGCGGTCCTGCAGGCGGCTGCGCGCGGCCGCCGCGGAGTCCGCCTCCTGCTGGAGCGTCAGGACCTCGGCCTGGAGGTCCGTGAGCTGCCCGGTCAGCGCTGCGATCTTCTGCTCGTTGGCCCAGCCGAGGACCCAGGTCCGCGGGTCGTCGATCCGGCTGCGGTCGTCCTTCTCGTGCCGGTCGCCGGCCCGGACCTGACCCTCGCGGGTGACCGCCCGGGCCGCCATCTGGAAGGCGGCGAGCGTCTCCGTGCAGGCGTGGTCGGCCCGGCGGGCGAGCTGGTCGCGCAGGTACCCGGCGAACGGGCCCTCTACGATCTCCAGTGTCTCGGCCAGCACCAGCCCACCGGGTCCGACCGGCGGCTGCAGCCTGACCTGCCGGCGCGGCACCCGCTCGTAGACCAGGCGCATCCCGCGCCGGTCCCCGCCGTCCCTCCGGTAGGTGAGGCGGTGCTCGTTGACCCAGCGGGATACCGCGGGGTAGTGCTCCTGCGGGACCAGCAGGGACAGGGCGAACCCCCGCAGGACGCGCTCGGCCGCGCCCCGCCACTGCGCGTGCTCCTCGGCGACGTCGATGAGCTCGCCGGCGTACGGCAGCACGTCGGGGTCGAGACCGAGGTCGGCGCAGAGCTGGGCGCGGACGTCGAGGTGGCTGCGGGGAAGGTTGTTGCGCCGCCCCGCCAGGCTCTCCAGCTCGGCACGGAGCTCGGCGCCCTGGCGGTCCACCTCGTTGCGCCGGGTCGCGATCCCGGTCGACCGTAAGTCGACCACCGCGCGCTCGGCCTGCGATGACTCGCGCATCCCGGCGATCCGTCGGGCGAGGCTCGTGAATCCCGCCGCGTCCGCGACCGGGTCGAGCCCGGCTGCGGTGACCGCGGCGGCGAATCGCCCGCGACGCTCCCGCCGGGTGTTCGCGTCCCGCGCGGCCTCGGCCTCCACGCGTTCGAGCTCGCCGAGACGGTCGCCACCCGCCGCCGCTCGCTCGGCGATGAGGCCGTCCCGCTCGGCGGTGAGCCGCACGAGGGCCGCGTCGGCGTCGGTCTCCTCGCGCTCGTGCACAGTGCGGGCGGCCTGGTTGGTGGAGACCTCGGCGGCGAGGAGCCGGATCCGCAGCTCGCCGAAATAGAGGCGAACGGCGTCGCGCTGGCGCTCCGCAGCCGAGCGGCGGGTGCGTGCCTCGTCGTACCGCTGCGCGGTGGCGACCAGCGGCTCGAGCGCCGCGAGCTGCTCGCGGGCACGGCGAACCGCCTCGTGCGCCTTGGTGAGGTCCTCGAAGTGCCCGACGATCGCGCCGACCCGTTCCGTGGCGTCCACCGGTTCCAGCATGTGGCTGCGGACGAACTCGTTGAGGTTGCCGACCGACTTCATCGACACGGTCTGGTGGAACAGGTCCAGCGCCTGCTCCGAGCGGATCCCCAGCAGCCGACGCAGCTGGCGGGAGTACTCCGGGAACCCCGGGCTGATGGTCGCGCCCGCCGACCGCAGCCGCCGGCGCAGCTCGTTGAGGTCGGACCCGAAGTCGGTGAAGTCGGCCTCGATGCTCAGCTGCTTGGTGGAGATCACGAAGAAGCGGTCGGGCTGGCCGGCGCGGTCCTTCTGGTGGAAGACCTGCACGAGGCTGACGGTCTCGTCGTACCCGTCGTTGACGAACACCCCGAGGACGACCGAGTACGACCGGTGGTCGCGCAGGCCGATGGCCTTGGAGGCGCCGGTGCTCTCGATCCGCTCCGCCTTGTAGTGCCCTTCGACGTAGCTGCGAAGCGTGCGTTCCTTGGACTCCGCTCCGGCGGCCTTGTTGTACGCGATCTTGTGCGCGGGCAGGAGCAGCGTGGTGACGGCGTCGACCAGGGTGGACTTGCCGCTGCCTATGTCGCCGGTGAGCAGCGAGGTGTCGCCGCCGGGTGTCAGCCGCCAAACCCGCTTGTCGAAGGTGCCCCAGTTGAACACCTCGAGATGCCGCAGCCGAAATCCCGCCCGGCCCGCTGCAGCCGGCTCGGCGGCGGAGAAGAGTGCCTCACCCATCGGTCGTCCCCCCGCGGACGGCGTCGGCGTACTCCCGGAGCTTGCCGGCGTAGTCCGCGAGCAGCTGCGCGTCGACGTACGCCTTCAGGATTCGCCGTACCTCCCACTGATCCTGCTGTCGACGCAGCTGCCGGAGGAAGCCGAGCTCGGCCACCTGCTTGAGAGTGGTGTCGACCCGATCGATCACCCGGGCCTCGTTCGTGGAGTCGGCCAGGAACACGCGCAGCATCTCGACGATCTGGTCCCGGCTCAGCACGAGCTTGCCCTCGCTGCCGGTGGTCTCGAACTCCACGAGTCGCTTGCGCAACAGCACGAGCAGGAGGCTGACGTGGTAGGTGAGGCTGCGCCGCCTGACCAGCCGCGGCAGGGGCTCGGCAGCTTCGCTCTCCTCCTGGCTGCGCAGGTAGGCGTATCCCTCCGCGTCGTCGATGACGACATCGACGCCGATGGTGCCGAAGTGATCCCGAACAGCGGCGCCGTGGCGGTTCACGGTGTTCCAGGCGTCCTCCCGCGACTCGCGGTAGACGACGCCGCGCATCAGGTCGATGATCGCGCTCGCGACGGCGTGCTCCTCCGGGGTCCTCATCGGCGGCTCACCGTCACCTTCGGCATTCTCGCCCGGCGGGGTCGGCCCTCGACGTCGAGGTAGTCGAGAACCGTCTCCTCGGTCTCGTCGAGAGTGACGGTGAGGTCCTCCTCGGTCAGGGACAGGTAGCCGATGATCTCCGCCACACCGCGCTCGACCGGGTACAGGGCGATGATGTCGTCCAGCAGCGCGCTGCTGCGTCTGGGCAGCAGCGACCGTACGTTCTCCGCCAGTCGGCCCTGGTCGACGAACGTCTGGCTGAACAGCGCCGAGACATCGATCTCCTCCTCGTCGACGGGATCGAGCATGCTCTCGACACGCGCTGCCGGACGGGCATCGTAGAGCGGTCGCTCGAAGGGCAGTGCGATCTGGACGCCGGGAACCTCGACCGCGAGTCCGAGATCGGGCGGATTCTCCCGGCACTCGAGCGCGGTGGATTCGATCGAGCGGACCAGCTCCAGCACCCGCCGGTTCTCCAGCCAGACCTGGTCGTCGAGAAACCGGCGCAGCTGCTCCGAGATCTGACGAACCGTCCGCTGGGTGCGCTCGGCGGCATCGGACCAGTCGTGGTGGATGGTGCGCAGCCGCTGGTCCGCATCGATCGGCGCCAGCTCCTGCACCCTGGCGAGGAGCAGTGCGAGCTCGTCCTGCCGGCTCTCGGAGAGCAGGAAGTCGTAGAACGCCTGGAAGCTACTGCCCTGGTCGGAGCTGTTGATGTCGGCGCGACTCGACACCAGCGCGGTCAGTAGTTCGCCCTTGGCGCCGTCCCACGCGGCGATCCGCTCGCGCGCCGCTCGATCGAGCCCCCGGAAATTCTCCTCCACCTCGCGGAAGTCCGACAGCAGCTCGCGCGCCGTTGCGGCGAACTGCTGGTAGCGGTCGCGTACCGCGGTGTCACTCAGCACGGCGACCTCGCCCCGTTCGGCGTCCTCGATCTGCCTGTCGAGCTCGGCCCGCTGCCTGCGGAGCAGCTCCAGGCGCGACTCTGGATCACTCTCGGTGCCGTGCACGATCTGCCGGAGGAGATCGACCACCGTGTGCAGCCGGGACTCCGTGCCGACGAACGAGCGGCTGCGCAGCCCGGAGACCCACGCGTAAGCCTTCTCGAACGCCGGCGTCGCGTCGTAGTGGATCTCGTCGCCGCTCGCGGGATAGAAGCGGCGCAGCCAGCCGGACTCGGGGGCCGACCAGGCGTCGAGGTACTCCTGTGGTGGGCGCGGATACCGGGGCTCGTCAGCATTCGCGTTGAGCACGTAGAGGTGCTCATCGAGCGCCTCGACCAGGCTCGCCGCCTCCGTCGCTCCGTGGTTGGCCTCCACGAAGTGGCTGCCCAGGAACGAGAGGGTCAGCGAGGCGTTCTGTGCGCGCAGGAGCCGCCACGCGGGATGCCTCTCCCGCAGTGTCTCGATCGCCTCGAAGTCCACCAGCAACCCTTCAGCGCCAGGTCGGGCTCGCCAGCACAGCGTAGGGACGAGCACCGACAGTTCCCGTACGGTTCACGCTGGCCGAGCCCCGGCGCAGGCTGCCCGGCACCTTCGCGCCCGAAGTGCCAAGCGGCTGACCGGCCCGTCCGGGTTGCCGGCATGCTGCGGCTCACCGTTCCACGGCGCGACCTCGAGCGGCTCTGACCAGCACCGGAGCAGTCAACCGACCACCGTGACTCGGCGAGCTGCGCCTCGGCGAGATCACCGTCAGCAGGATCCGCCCGTCGCTCATGGGAGGAGGGCTCTGACCTGTTCGGGATCCGGCCCTCCTGGTTCGATCAGCACGACGGCGTCGTCGAAGCCGGCCGCCGCATACCGCTGGAGCAGCTCGCCGGTGGGTCCGAGGTCGTCGCTCCCGGACAGCTGGATGTAGCACGCGATCGCCCGTCGGCCGCCGGCGGCCCGGTACCGCTCGTGGGCGGCGAGAATCTGGTCCGGGGTGCGCCGGTAGGCGGAGGCCAGCCAGCCGTCGAACTCGCGGGCGGCCTTCTCGACGTTGGCGCCCCACGAGCCGAGCAGGAGCGGCGGCGTGGCCACCGGGGCGGGGGCGAGATCGGCGCGGTCGTCGCGCCCGTGGGCGAGCAGGCCCCGCAGCCGCGGCAGGTTCTCCTTGAAGGTCCGGAAGCGCGCGGCGTGGTCGCGGTCGAGGGTGGCGAAGTCGGCTTCGGTCGACCCGGGGCTGACGCCGAGGGTCAGGCGGTCCCCGCACACCGACATGAGCGACAGGACCCGGTGGGCGAGGTCGGCGGGATGGTGCATCGGGACCTGCACGGTGGCCGTCCCCACCTCCACGCCCTCGGTGGCCGTGGCCGCCGCCGCCAGCGTCACGAACACGTCCGGGACCAGGAAGCCGCGGCCGATGATCTGGGGTACCCACAGGCTCTCGAAACCCGCCCCCGCCAGGCGGCGCGCCCACTCGGCCACCGGGTAGGGCGGGGCGGGGGACAGGTGGGCGAGGGAGGCACCCAACCGCACGCGTGCCCGCCCTACCGCGAGTCCAGCCGGTCCGCCGCGAACCGCGCGTACCAGCGCAGCGCGTCGGGGTCGTCGACGGAGGCGGTGTTCGCGGCCTTGTCCAGGGGTCTTCCGGTCAGCAGCTTCTTGATCGGGACCTCGAGCTTCTTGCCGCTCAGCGTGTGCGGCACGGCGGGTGCGGCGAGGATCTCGTCGGGAACGTGACGGGGCGTCAGTCGCGTGCGCAACGTGGTGACGATCTTCCGCTTCAGGTCGTCGTCCAGCGCGTGCCCGGGCGCAGGGACCACGAACAGCCCCAGCCAGTACCCGTCGTCGGGCAGGTCGACCCCGACCACCAGGGTCTCGGTGATCTCCGGCATGGTCTCCAGCACGTCGTAGAAGTCACTGCTGCCCAGCCGCACGCCCTGCCGGTTGAGCGTCGAGTCGGACCGACCGTGGATGGAGATCGAGCCGTCGGAGTGCATCGTCACCCAGTCGCCGTGCCGCCACACACCGGGCCAGGTGTCGAAGTAGGACTCGGTGTAACGCACCGCGTCGGGGTCGTTCCAGAGGTACACCGGCATCGACGGCATCGCCTGGGTGACGACGAGGTCGCCCACCGAGTCGACGACCGGCTCGCCGTCCTCGTCCCAGGCCGCGCAGTCGACGCCCGCGAGCTTGCCGCCGATCCGACCCACCTGGACCGGGCTGTACTCGTTCGCCCCGACGAACGCCCCGGAGATGTCGGTGCCGCCGCTGGTCGAGTCGATCCTCAGGTCCGGGCTGACATTCTCCATGACCCAGTGGTAGCCGGCCGAGGGCAGGGCCGAGCCGCTGACCATCACGTGCCGCAACCGGCTCAGGTCGTGGTCCTGCTTCGGGCAGACCGCGGTGCCGGCCGTCGCCATGATCACCGCAGCGCCGATGAGCGTGACCTGCGCGCCGGTGCGGGCCGCGACCTCCCACACCGCGCCCGCCGGGAAGCCGGGGCTGCCCTCGTACAGCACGATGCCCGCGCCGTGCATCAGCACGTTGATCTGCATGTTCCACAGCGCCCAACCCGTGGAGGTGACCGCGAACATCCGCTCGCCCCTCCGCATCCCGGCGTAGAGGCCGGCCCACTTCAGGCCCTCGCACGTGATGCCGCCGTGCCCGTGCACCAGGCCCTTGGGCAGCCCGGTGGTGCCGGAGGTGAACAGCACCCACAGCGGGTGCGAGAACTCGACCTGCTCGAAGGCGAGCGGCTCGTCGACGGCCATCAGCTCGTCCCACGGGGTCGAGCCGTCCGGGTGCGGCCGGTCGAACACGTACGGGACTGCGACGACATGACGCAGCGTCGGGAGCTTCGCGCGCAGCTGCGCGACGACGTCGCTGCGGTCGACCACCTTGCCGTTCCAGTGGTAGCCGTCCGTCGCGATCAGCACGCTGGGCTCGAGCTGCGCGAGACGACCGATGGTGCCATCGGCACCGAAGTCCGGGGAGCAGCACGCCCACACCGCGCCGACCGCGGCGGCGGCGAGGGAGGCGATCACCGCGTGCTCGGTGTTCGGCAGGTAGGCGCAGACCCGGTCGCCGGGACGCACGCCCGCCCGACGCAGCCAGCCCGCCGCCGCCGCCACCGATCGACGGAGGGCGCCGAAGGTGATCTCGCGCGCGGGCCGCCCACCCTCCTGGACACACAGCAGCGCGACGGCGTCGTCGGCCCCGCTGCGCAGCAGGTGCTGCGCCCAGTTCAGCCGCGCCCCGGTGAACCACCGGGTGCGCGGCATCGGGTCGGCGGTGCGCACCTGCGTCCACGGCGTGGAGAAGTCGACCTCGTAGTAGTCGACCAGGGAGATCCAGAACCGGTCCAGGTCCTCGACCGACCAGGCCCAGAAGGCGTCGTGGTCGGGAAACGGCCGCCTCTCGCGCTTCTCCAGCCAGTTCAGGTACTCGCGCAGCGCGGAGCCCTCGATGCGGGCCGCCGTCGGGCTCCAGAGCGTGTCGGTCATCGGCACCGCCTCACCGTGCAGGCGTCGGCGACAGAGGTCGTCGGACGGGGTCCATGTGTGGAACATAGGGGCGGCCGGCGGTGGCGACCACCATGTCGACGGCGGCGGTGCGGCCCGTCCTGCGCCGCTCGCCGCCGGTGGCCTGCGTGTTGATCGGGCGTTGAGATCCACGTGAGATCGAATTGATATGGCCGAAGCACACTTCGTGCCAGAATCCGCCGCAGCGTCGTCCGCACGCTCACGCACCCTGGTGGAACGCACCGGAACTCCGACCAGGGCCGCACGACCTGAACAACCCAGCCAGACCGGCACTACCCGGAGCCGGGACCGCTCGACGATGAGACCCCGAGGAGGCCGAACGCATGAAGCTCGCTCTCTACCTTCCGAACTTCCGCGACGAGGTGACAGTCAAGGAGCTCGAGGACCTGACAGCCCTCGCCGAGGACCTCGACTTCGACTCCGTCTGGACGCTCGACCGGATCGTCGTCCCGGAGGCCTCCGACCGCGTCGAGCTGCAGTTCCCGTTCGGGATGATGACCGACTTCCCCAACGCCTTGCCCGTGATCGCCCGGGGCAAGTGGTTCCAGGGCTGGCCGCTGATCCCGTGGCTCGCCGCGAAGACCACCAAGCTCCGGATCGGCATGAGCATCACCAACACCCCGTTCCGCGGACCCGGTGTCCTCGCCACGGAGCTGGCCACCGTCGACCAGCTCTCGAACGGCCGGCTCAACGTCGGCATCGGCTCCGGCTGGATGCCCGAGGAGTTCGCCGCCGCCAGCGTCCCGCACCTGTTCCCGCGCCGGCACGCCCACGTGCGCGAGACGATCGAGATCATGCAGGGCATCTGGTCCAACGAGCTGTTCGAGTACCACGGCGAGTTCGCCGACTTCCCGCTCTCCGGCTTCGGCCACAAGCCGGTCCAGCAGCCCGGCCCGCCGATCTACTTCTCCGGCCTGAAGGACCCGAAGCGTTCGGCCAAGCGCATCGCGAAGTACGGCCTGCAGGGCTGGATCGGCATCCAGGACTCCCCGGACGACATCAAGCTCTGGAAGGGCGAGATGGAGCGCGAGCTGGGCGAGCTCGGCAAGACCTTCCCCGAGGGCTTCGACATGTGCAGCATGATCTGGTTCGTCATCACCGACGAGCCGATGGACCAGTCCCCGGCCGGCAAGGGCACGAACCTGCTGGCGGGCACCGCCCAGCAGGTCGAGGACATGCTCAAGCGCTACAAGGAGGCCGGCATGACGATGCCGCTGCTGTGGCCGCCGTTCCGGGACGTGCCGACCTCCAAGACCCTCGACGACCTCAAGCGCCTGACCGAGGAGATCATGCCCAAGGTCAACGCCAGCTGAGTGCCCGCCCGGCGACCGTCTGAGCCCACGCCCCGCGGCGTGGGCTCAGACGTGTGGAGCCGGGCGGGAAGTGGCGGAGATGTCCGTCGGCCGCCGGTTCCGGCTCGCCGGGGCGTCCGCCGTCAGGATGACGCGGTGTCGGGCGTTCCGGTCGCGGCCCAGCCGGTCCAGGCGGTGACCTCGATCGAGACGACCGGGCCGCTCGGGCGGCGCTCGACATAGGCCGGGTAGCGGACCGCGAGCGCGTCGATCGCCTCGGCATCGGTGGCGAGCACGGTGGCGGTGCCGTCGGCGCGCGCCCACCACAGCCGGGTCCAGTCGTCGTCGTAGACGTCGACCAGGAGGCACACGGACGGCCGGGCCGCGATGTTGTCGAGCCGCCGCAGCCGCGTCGTGCTCTTCGGCTTGTCGTCGACGACGAACACGATCCGCTCGCCGAGGACGGCGAAGGTGACCGGCACCAGGTGCGGCACGCCGGCAGCCGAGACGGTGGCCAGCCGGGCGACCCGCGCATCGCCGAACCGGGCCCGGGCTTCTGCTGCGGGCAGGCGCATCAGGCCCCCTCGACGGCGGGTGGATGGACGAGCCGCCGCATCCCGGGTCTGCTCTGCGCATCGGCTACGAGCACCAACGATAACGTCGAGCCGCCCGCGAGGTGCAGCGGTGCGGACGCCGGCGACGCCGCCCCGGTTCCCGTGAACAGCTTGAAGTCCTCGGCGATGCGCCCGTCGAACATCAGGCCCTGGTTCGGGTCCGCCGCGTCGACGAGGGTGACGGCGTCCCCGGTGCGGTAGCAGCATCCCTTGGGACTCCACCGCGGCCGGCAGTCACCGCGGCTTGCGGCCAGAAGTGCCTGCTGTCACCCGTGTCATCCGAGGAGCGACTCACCCGTGCATTCGATGCTCGTCGATAAAGCCGGTGACGATCTTCATCAGGTCGTCCGGGCGTTCGATGTGCAGACCGTGGCTCGACCCGGGCCCGGTCAGCAGCTCGTAGCGAGCTCCGGGAACGGCGTCGGCGACGGCCTTCGCCTGCCATGGCGGCGTGAGCAGGTCCTGCTCGCCGACCACCACCACGGTGGGGGCCTGGATCCCACCGAGCCGATCGAGCGTGTCGTGCGCCAGGTCGGCGTCCCACTGCTCGACGGTGACCGCCATCTGCTCCTCGTTCTGCGGGAAGGCGGGCAGCATCGGTTCGAGCATCTGCGCGAAGTCGGGATGGTCGAGCAGCTGCGGGGAGAACGCCAGCCCCGACACAGCCAGCGCCGACTCCATGTCACGGACGACGTAGGGCAGCCGGAGCGCGGCCAGCACCGAGCGCTGGAAGCCGTCGCAGCGGCCCCAGGTCGCGTAGAGGACGGCGGAGGCGACCTGCTGCGGATGGGCCAGGGCGAGTTCCTGCACGACGGCCGACCCGAGGGACCAGCCCATGGCGTGGGCCGTCGGCACGTCGAGGGCTTCGAGCAGCGCGGAGGCGTCCTCGGCCATGGACGCCACGGTGATCGGGCCCTCGCCGCGCTCGCTGCCCCCGAGGCCGCGGTTGTCGAAGGCGATGACCCGGTAGCGCTCGGCGAGGCGGGGCAACAGCTCGGCCCACAGAAGCATGGAGCCGGAGGTGCCCATGACGAGCAGCAGGGGCTCCCCCTCTCCGCTGATCTCGTAGTTCAGCCGGACTCCGGTGCGGACGGTCGTCAGGGGCACGGGGATCTCCTCGATGGTCGGATGTGAACGGTCGGGTTCAGCGGTAGACGAGCGTCCCGTCGTCGAGGTCGGCCTTCGGCAGGAGCTCCAGCTCCTCGTCGTGCTCCAGCATGTGGGTCCACGGCTCGCGGTCGCCCTGCTTGAACAACACGTGCTGTGAGCGCATGACGTAGCCGGAGTTGAAGTTCTCCGGGTCCGACCACGGCCGGATCTGCATGTCGGAATCCTCGGGCCGCAGCGTCGGGACGACCATCGTGGCGTCCTTGAGCTGCATGTTCTCCATGAGTCGGATCACCACGTCGCTGACGAGGTCCGCACGCAGCGTCCAGCTGTGCCGGAAGTAGCCGAACACGTAGGCCATGTTCGGCACCCCGGTGATCATGATGCCGCGCCAGGTGATCCGCTCGGTGAAGTCGACCGCCTCGCCGTCGACGGTGAACGGGATGTCGCCGAACGCCGAGAGGTTGAAGCCGGTCGCGGTGACGACGATGTCGGCCTCGAGCTCCTCGCCGGAGCTGACGCGGATTCCCGTCTCGGTGAACTCCTCGATCGTGTCGGTGACGATCGAGGCCTTCCCCTCGCGCAGGGCCGCGAAGAAGTCGCCGTCCGGGACGATGGCGATGCGCTGCTGCCACGGGCGGTACCGCGGGGTGAAGTGCTTCTCGATGTCGAATCCCTCGGGCAGCAGTGGCCGGATCCCCTCGATGAGGAACGCGTGCAGCTCGTCGGGCGCTTCCAGCGACGTCCTGGCCAACCAGTGGAACTGCGAGAGGTACTGGCGGCGCAGGATCTCGTGCGTCCACTCCGGCGGGAGGTCCAGCGGCTCCAGCTGCACGGCGAGCTCGTGGGTGGTCGGCGCGGCGAAGTAGTAGGAGGGCGAGCGCTGCACCATCGTGACGTGCGCCGCCTTCTGCGCGAGCGCCGGGACCAGCGTCGAGGCGGTGGAGCCGGAACCGATCACGACGACGCGCTTGCCGGCGTAGTCGAGGTCCTGCGGCCACTGCTGTGGGTGCACGATCGTGCCCTGGAACCGGTCCATGCCTTCCCAGCGCGGCTGGTAGGGCTTGTCGTGGTTGTAGTAGCCCTGGCACATCCACAGGAAGTCGGTGGTGAAGCGCACCCGCTCCCCGGTGTCACCCCGGGTGACCTCCACGGTCCACCGGCGCTCTTCGGTGTCCCAGGCGGCGGCGGTGACCCGGTGGTGGTATCGGATGTGCTGGGCGAGGTCGTTCTCCTCGATGACCTCGTCGAGGTACTTGAGGATCTCCTCCCCGGCCGCGATCGACGGCCCACGCCAGGGCTTGTCCCGGAGCCGTAGGTGAACAGGTCGCTGTCGGAGCGGATACCCGGGAACCGGTTGGTCCACCACGTGCCGCCACGGTCGTCCTGGGCCTCGAGGACGACGAAGGTCCGGTCGGGGAACCGCTTCTGCAGGTGTTGCGCGGCGCCGAGCCCGGAGACCCCGGCGCCGACGATGAGGACGTCGACGTGCTCGGTGTCGCGGACCTCGTCCGTGCCCTGTTCCGGAGCCGTTGCGGGTGCAGTCGTCGTCATGGCCCTACCTTCTGTGCGCATCGATTGCTCTTGATCACGTCGGTCTCCTGCGCCGGTCGGCGGGAGGCGGAATACTGGTCACGGTATGCGGACGTCGTGGGGCACGACCCGTCCCAAAGTCGGACACCCCGGCCCCTTGACCGAGAACGCGATCTGTGCATGTCGCACCGGGGGGTGTGGGCCATGGGGGACCTCGCTGATCGCCGGCTGCTGCTCGCGTCCGCCCGCGCCCAGTTGCTGAGGCGCCCGGACGTGGATCTGAGCGGCGTGCCCGACCATGTGGCCGCGTCCTGGCGACGCAGCATCTCCAACGGGATCGATCCCAGCGTCGTGGCCAACGAGTACTGCGCCGATCTCGACTTCGGCTCGCGCCTCGTCCGCTGTGCGCGACCGGTGATCGAGCAGCTCGTCGAGCAGATCGCGGAGATCCCCACGTGTGTGGCGCTGACGGACAACCGTGCCCGTCTCCTCGTCCGCAAGGACGCCAGCTCGTGGATGGGACGCATCGCGGACGCCGCGTACTTCGCGCAGGGCTTCGGCTACGCCGAGGGATCGGTCGGCACCAACGGCGTCGGGACGGTCCTGGAGTACGGCGAGTCCGTGCACATCGTCGGGGCCGAGCACTTCGTCGAGAGTCTGCAGCCCTATGCGTGTGCCGGTGCTCCGGTACGTGACCCGTTCACGGGCCGGATCGAGGGTGTGCTGGACATCAGCTGCCTGAGCGAGCACTCGTCGCCGATCCTGCACTCGCTCGTCCGCTCGGCGGCGGCGCAAATCGAGAACAACCTGCTGACCGACCGCAACCAGCTGCAGCAGGCGCTGTTCGATGCCTACACGCGTGTCGACGCGCGCAGCAGGCAGGCCGTGCTGGCGGTGGGACAGCGGACCGTGCTGACGAACTCGCCGATGCAGGGTCTGCTCGACCCGGGCGACCTGTTGGCCTTGCAGGACCACGCCCGGTTCCTCATGCTTCGCCACCCCTCCGTCGACGACCGGGTCGACCTGCCGTCCGGGATCCGGGTGCGGCTGCGGGGGTCGACCGTGACCGTCGGCAGCGCCATCGCCGGGATGGTCGGAGTGGTCACGGTGCTGAACGAGGTCGACGGCGTCCCCGGCCCCCGCCTCCGGCCCGCGGTCGACCGTCCGGTCCGGCCGGCCCGCGCACAGGCCGTGGGGGCCGCGGAGAGCGGCTGCCCCGCGTGGCGCGCCGCGGCGGCGACCGTGGCGAAGGCACTGCGGGCCGACGCGGCGGTGCTCGTCCTCGGCGAGGCCGGAAGCGGGCGGTTCACGCTTCTGTCCGACCTCTACCGGCACACGCACGAGACGGGCCGTGCCGTCGCGCTCGAGGCCGAGCAGGTCGAGGCAGCCCCCGGGGACGTGGCCGCCCGGATCCTGCGGGCGCAATCGCCACCCGTGCTGCCCGTGCTGCGCGATATCGATCGGCTGTCCAGCACGGCGGTGGACCGACTTCTCGGCGCTCTCGCCAACCGCGCGGACGCCCCCCTGTCGATCGCCGCCACCGCCGCCGAGTTCGCCCGGACCACCCCCGCGAACGACGCGCTGCTGGCGTTGTTCCGGACGTCGGTGACCGTGCCACCGTTGCGGAGCCGCTGCTCCGACCTGCCCGCCCTGGTCGACGCCGTGCTGGCCGAGCTGGCCCCGCACCGGGACGTGCGGCTGTCCCGAGAGGCGCAGCGGCTGGTGGGGCGCTACGGGTGGCCCGGCAACGTGCGCCAGCTCAGGGATGCGCTCGCGTTCGCCCTGCGCCGACGACCCGTAGGCCGCATCGAGGTGGCCGATCTGCCCGCGTTCTGCCAGAGCACGCCGCGCAGCGCGCTGCGCCCCGTGGATGAGGCCGAGCGCGACGCGATCGTGAGCGCGCTGCGCGAAGCCGGCGGCAACCGCGTGGCCGCCGCCACCGCGCTCGGCCTGGCACGCTCATCGCTCTACCGGAAGATCCGGCAGTACGGAATCAACGCGTGACCTGGACGACCTGCCGGTCCCTCCCGAGCGGCGAGGAGGACGGATGAACCTGGAGAAGGTCGTCTTCGGCTTCTTCGTGCTGCTCGCCGCGACCCTGAACTTCGGGTTCTTCATCGGCGACATCGACAACCCGGTGCTGCACAACCCCTACGAGCTGTTCGCGGCGATCGTGGTGAACCTCATCGCCACGGTGCTCAAGTTCGGCGACCGTACCCAGATCGGTGCGGTGCACCTCGCGACGAGCCTGGTCGCGGACCTGCAGCTGATCGCGGCCGGCCTGGTGTGGGGCTACGCCGTCTACGTCTCGACCGAGGGGCTCACCGCCGGCGCGACGGCCAGCGCCGTGTCGCTGTCGGGCGGCGCGCTCGTCGCGAACGTGGTGTCGGTCGTGTTGCTGGTCGTCGAGACGGTGTCGTTCCGCCGCGGATGATCGGAGGTCGTCGTGGCCAACCCACTCCTCGCGTTCTGGCTGCAGCTGATCGGCGCGGACGAGGACCGGCGGCCGCGGCGCCGGGTCGGGGCCGCGCCCGCCGCCGAGGCGACCGCCACGATCTTCCTGGTGATGCGGCGCATGCGCGCGCCGCTGATCGTCCTGATCGTGATCTTCGCGATCAGCGTGCTCGGTCTGACGCTCATCCCCGGCGAGGACCCCGAGGGCCGGCCGTGGCGGATGGGCTTCTTCGACGCCTTCTACGTCATGAGCTACACGGCCTCGACGATCGGCTTCGGCGAGATCCCGTACCCCTTCACCTACGGCCAGCGGATGTGGGTGACGATCTCGATCTACCTCACGGTGGTCGGTTGGGCCTACGCCATCGGGTCGCTGCTGGCGCTGGTACAGGACCGCGCGTTCCGGCAGGCGCTGGCGTTGCAGCACTTCCGCCGCAAGGTGGCGCGGCTGCGCGAGCCGTTCCTGCTGATGGTGGGGTACGGCCGCACCGGGGAGCTGCTCGGGCGGTCCTTCGACAAGCTGGGCAGGCGGTTCGTCGTCCTCGACAGCGACCGGAACCGGGTCGACGAGCTGGAGCTGGGCACCTTCCACGCCGACGTGCCGGCCCTGGCCGCCGACGCGCGCGATCCCGGGCACCTCGGCGCCGCCGGGCTCGACCACCCCTCGTGCGAGGCCGTGCTCGCGTTGACCGACGACGAGGAGGCCAACCTCGCGGTCGTCATGGCCGCGGCGCTGCTGCGCCCGGAGCTGCCCGTGATCGCCCGGACCACCTCGCACGTGCTCGCCGAGCGGATGCGGGCGTTCGGCAGCCCGAACGTCGTCAACCCCTTCGACTGCTTCGGCGACCACCTGCGCCTGGCGTTGCAGGCCCCGGCGGCCCACCAGCTCACCAGCTGGCTGGAGAACGGTCCCGGGGCGCCGCTGCCCGAGCGGGGGTGCCCGCCGCGCCACGGCGCCTGGGTGGTGTGCGGGTACGGGCGCCTGGGCCACGAGATCTGCGCGGACCTGCGCGCGGCCGGCATGCGGGTCACCGCGATCGACCCGCACGCCGACGACGGGGACTCCGACGTCCTCGTCGCGGACGGGTCGGACCCGCGGGTGCTCGCCGCCGTCGGCCTCGACCGGGCCGCCGGGTTCGTCGCGGGCACCGACAACGACACCACGAACCTCTCGCTGGTCGCCGCCGCGCGGCGGGCCAACCCGCGGCTGTTCGTCGCGGCGCGGCAGAACCGGCCGTCGAGCTCGCCGCTGTTCGCCGCGATGCGGATCGACGCGCTGCTCGTTCCCACCGAGACCATCGCGCACGAGGTGTACGCGCAGCTGTCCACGCCGCTGCTCTGGCGGTTCCTGCGGGAGCTGCCGGCCCGGGGCGACGCCTGGGCGGCCGCGCTCGTCGACCGGCTGACGCAGGTGTGCGGGACGCACCTGCAGTCGCTGTGGAAGGTCCGGCTCACCCCGCGGGAGGCCCCCGCGCTCGGCGACTGGCCGGCTTCCGGCCGGGCCCGGCTGGGTGATCTCCTGCGCAACCCGGAGGACCGTGACGAGCCGCTGCACGCCGTCACGCTGCTGATCCGCCGCGGCGACGACGCCGCGCTCGCCCCGGACGGCGACTTCCTCCTGGCCCCCGACGACGAGCTGCTCCTCGTCGGGTCGCCCGCCGCCCGGCGGGCGCTGGACACGACACTGCTCGTGGACGCCGTGCGCGAGTACGTCGTGACGGGGCGGCGGGTGCCGTCGAGCTGGGTGTGGCGGAAGCTGACCCGGACCGCCGTCTGAGCCCGGCGGCCGCGTGCCGCGACGTCCGGTCAGCAACACGATCGGAGAATGTGATCACCGGCCGGTTGCGGCCGGGATGATCGGCAGCGCCGATCAGGCCGCGCCGGTGCCGGCACCCGCGGGCTCAGGCCCCGCGGCCGTGAGCCAGGAAGAACCGCACCATCTCGGCGGACGCGTCCGGCCCCGACGGATCGGTGTACGAGCCGGCCGGGCTCCCGCCGAACCACGTGTGGCCGCCGCCGTGCACCGTCCAGCACTCGGCGAGCACCTCGCCGTCGGCGTCCGCGTGCACGGTCCGCGTCACCGCCCGCCTCGCGCCGCCCGGGTGGTCGGTCGTGGCGGTGGCGGCCGGTCCCGCGGCCGCCAGGCGCGCGTCGACCAGCGTCGCGGCGTTCACCGGCGCGACGACGGCGTCGGCGTCGCCCTGGAACACGATCAGCGGCACCCGGCCGCCCGGCCCCGGCGAGCCGCCCGTGCGCATCGCCGCGAACGCCGACCCGACGTCGTGCGCCGTGCCGTACGCGATCCCGGAGTGCACCGCGGCGGCGGCGTAGAGCTCGGGATGGACCGCGGCGAGCACCGCCGCCATCGCCCCGCCGGCGGAGAACCCGGCGACGTACACCCGGTCCGGGTCGACGGCGTGCTCGGCCATGATCCGCCGGGTGATGCCGGCGAGGATCGAGGGCTCCCCGGCCCCGGCCCGCTGGTGGCCCGGCTCGAACCAGTTCCAGTACCCCCCGGGGTTGGCCTGCCGGGCCTGCTCCGGATAGGCGACGAGGAACGTGTGCCGCTCGGCGAGCTCGTTCAGCCGGGTGCCGGCCGCGCAGTCGAGCGCGTCCTGCCGGCCGCCGTGCAGCATGACGACCAGCGGCACGGGCTCGCCGGGGTGACCCGTGGGGACGTAGAGGTCGTAGGTGCGGGTGCCGGCCGGCTCGGTGTGCACGAGGTGGCGGATCCCGCCGCCCGGCGCGGCGGCCGCGGCGGCCCGTGCCGGGTGCGGGCGGGCGCCGGGCAGCAGGCCCGGCAGGCCGGCCGCGCCACCCGTGCCGAGCGCCTCCCGCAGCCGGCCGCGCAGGCCCCCGAGGTCGCGCGGTGCCGGTCGCGTCCGCGGTCCGGGGTCGTCGGTGCCGGCAGGCGACGTCGGGGCGGGAGGGGCGCCGCCCAGCGTGCGTTGCAGCAGCGCGGTCGCCTCGTGCAGGCGTCCGGCGCGGACGAGGCGCAGCGCCTCGGGCATGGCGGCGGTGTGGTCCATGGGTGCCTTCCGGGTGTGCGGGATCGGGCGTCGACCGGTCGGTCGACGCTCCACGTGGGTCCGTCGTCGTCGCGTCAGACGGTGCGCGGGGCGAGCGCGGCCTTCACCGCCCGCGGCGCCCGGAACGCGCCGAGCACCTCGACGGACGCGATCGTCGCCAACGCCAGCTCCGGGCTGACGTCGTCGGCGACGGTGGCGAGCCCGAGGACGCGCAGCTCGATCTGCTGCCCCGCGTCGCGCAGGGCCTCGAGGTCGCGCCGGCTCAGGTGCCGCGTGCCGAGCGTCAGTGCCCGGCGCACCACCGTGTGGTCCACCGCGGCCGCCCGGCTCTCGAGCTGGCGCCGGATGGCGGTGCGGATGAAGTCGGTGCGGTTGGCGTAGAAGCCCTCGTCGACGAGCAGGTCGATCTGGCCCAGATCGACGAGCCCGACGTTGATGGTGATCTTCTCGCTCTTCTCCACCTCGGCCATCCGGCCCCCTTCCAGCCGGACGCCATCCTAGCACCATCCAGTGGGATGGCGGCGGTGTCCCGGCCGGGTCAGGTGCGGATGTAGTCCCCCGGGCCCGGGCCGAGGTCCGGGTGGTCGCGGCTGCCGATCCCCGGGGGCGTGCCGAGCTCACCGGAGTGGGCGTCCGACCAGTCCGCCCAGTCCTCCCACCAGGACCCCGCGCGCCGCTCCGCCACGCTTCGCCAGGCCGCCCCGGTGGGTGGCAGCGCCTCCTCGGTCTCGCTGACCTGGTACCACGCCTTCGGTCCCGGCGGGTTCACGATCCCGGCGATGTGCCCGCCGCTGGACAGGACGTAGCGGACCGGGCCGCTGACCAGGCCCACCGTCTTGTAGGCGGACTCCCACGGCACGATGTGGTCGTTGACGGCGCTGACGACGTAGGTCGGCGACTTGATGACGCTGAGGTCGATGGTGCGTCCCGCGATCTCCAGCGTGCCCTCCGCCAGCCGGTTCTCGACGTAGAAGTTGCGCAGGTAGAACGCGTGCATCTCGGCGGGCATCCGGGTGCTGTCCGCGTTCCAGGCGAGGATGTCGAACGCCGGCGGGTCCTCACCCATGAGCCAGTTCGACACGACGTAGTTGAAGATCAGGTCGTTCGCCCGCAGGATGTCGAACGTCCCGGCCATGGACTTGCCCTCCAGCCCGCCCTCGCGGCGCATCTTCCGCTCGAGCTTGGCGACCGTGCGCTCGTCGGTGAAGGTGCCCAGCGCGCCCGGATCGGTGTAGTCCAGCATCGTGTTGAGCAGCGTCAGCGTGCCGACCCGGGCGTCACCGGCCTGGGTGAGGTAGGCCGCGGTGATCGCGGTGAGGGCGCCGCCGAGGCAGAGCCCGACGATGTCGACGGTCTCCGCCCCGGTGATGTCGGCGATGACGTCGAGCGCCTGTTGCGGGCCGTGCACGAGGTAGTCGTCCAACGACGTCCGGGCCATCTCCGGGCCCGGGTTGCGGTAGCTGATGGCGAACACGGTGCGCCCGTGCTGCACCGCCCACTCGATGAAGCTGCGGCCCGGCGCGAGGTCCATGACGTAGTACTTGTTGATCCACGGAGGGCTGCACAGCAGCGGCGCCGCGCGCACCTTCGGGGTCTGCGGCTCGTACTGGAGCAGTTCCATGAGCTCGTTGCGGTAGACCACCCTGGCCGGGGTGACGGCCAGGTTGCGGCCGACCTCGAAGCCGGTCGTGTCGACCTGGCGGGGGCGGCCCTCGTTGTGCAGCAGGTCGTCCACGAAGTTCCGGGCACCGCGGACGAGGCTGGCACCCCCGGTGTCGAACGCGCGCTTGAGCGCCGCCGGGTTCGTCGGGAGGAAGTTCGTCGGCGCGGCCGCATCGAGCAGCAGGTCGAGGGCCATCTGCGCCTTACGCGCGGTCTCCGCGTCGAGTTGCTGCGTGCCCACCAACTCGCGGGCGAAGCGCGACGCCGCGAGGTAGGCCTGGCGCACCGCGTAGAAGGCGGGGTTGGCCTCCCAGGCGGGGTCGGCGAAGCGCCGGTCCCTCGGGTCGACGGGCACCGGCGGCTCCGGCTGCTGCCCGGTCACGCGGGCCGCCGCGACGGCGGGGATGAGGGCGAGGTCGGCCGCGAGCTGGATCCCGGCCCGCACCGGGACGAACGGGTGCATCAGGTTCGCGCGCAGCGCCTGTGTCAGGGCGGCGCCGAAACCGGCGGCGTCGAGGTCCTCGAAGAGGTCGGACTCGGGTGCGAGCACGTTCGCGGCGCGCTCGCCGATCTCCCGCGGCGTCTGCGGTTGGGGGTCGGACATCTGTCCATCGTCGCTTCCGCAGGCCGTCGCGGCAAATGCTCCCGCCGGCCGGAAGCAGCGCGGCCGAGCGGGCCGGGGCCCGCGACACCCATGGTCGTGGCGATCACCCGCGGCACGCCGTCCTGGACGGGTCGGGCCTCGCCGGACTCACGGCGTCGTTCCGGGTCGGCGGGTACCCGGGCCGCTGACGTAGCGTCGTCCCGTGACGATCGACGACGGGGCGGAGGCGCTCGCGCACGTCGTCCGCGGCGCGATCGTGGAGTCGGTGCACCGGGGTCACCTGGCGCTGCTCGACCCGAGCGGGGGGACCACCGGCCGGGGTGACCCGAATCTGACGTTCCTGCCGCGCTCCGCGGTGAAGCCGGTGCAGGCCGTCGCGATGCTGCGCGTCGGCCTGGACCTCCCGCCCGACCTGCTCGCGCTGGCCTGCTCCAGCCACTCCGGGGAGCCCGAGCACCTCGTGGGGGTGCAGCGGATCCTCGCCGGCGCCGGCCTCGACGACGGCGCCCTGCAGAACACGCCCGGCTTCCCGCTCGGCGACGACGCCGCCCTCGCGCACCACCGCGCGGGCCGGCCCGCCTCGGCGCTCGCCGGGAACTGCTCGGGCAAGCACGCCGCGATGCTCGCGACGTGCGTCGCCGCCCGGTGGCCGACCGCGACCTACCGCGACCCCGCGCATCCGCTGCAACGGGCGATCGCGGCCACGACGGGCGAGCTGACGGGCGACGGACCGCCCGCGCACACCACCGTCGACGGCTGCGGCGCGCCGCTGTTCTCCTGCACGCTCGCCGGGCTGGCCCGGGCGTTCGCCAGGATCGCCACCGCCCCCGCCGGCGGCGTCGAGCACCGCGTCGCCACCGCGATCCGGTCGCACCCGCAGCTGCTCGGCGGCACCGGTCGCACGGTGACCGGGCTGGTCGCCGGCGTGCCGGGCCTGGTCGCCAAGGACGGCGCGGAGGGCGTGTTCGCCGGGGCCCTGCCGGACGGGCGGGCGTTCGCGCTGAAGATCCTGGACGGCGCGGCCCGGCCGGTGCCCGCGGTGGCCGTCGCGGCCCTGCGGGCGCTCGGCCTCACCGCGCCCGTGCCGGACGAGCTCGGCCGGGTGCCGGTGCTCGGGCACGGCGAGCCGGTGGGCGCGGTGCGGCCGGTGCCGCCGGCGGCTCAGTCGCTCTGCTGATCGGCCTTCGACCGGGTGGCCTTGAGCGAGCCCGCGTGCGCCTTCGCGGACGGGTCCCGGCGGGTCTTGATCAGGCTCGCCACGGTGGTGACCACCAGCACGATGCCGATGACGCCGAGGCTCACCGGAGTGGTGATCTCCGGCACCGCCTCGGAGATGTCCTCGTGCGCCCAGTGCAGGATCAGCTTGACGCCGATGAACGCGAGAACGAGCGCGAGCCCGGCCGAGAGGTAGACCAGCCGGTCGAGCAGGCCCTTGACCAGGAAGAACAGCGCCCGCAGGCCGAGCAGCGCGAACGCGTTCGCCGCGAACACGATGTAGGGCTCCTGGGTGATGCCGAACACCGCGGGGATCGAGTCGAGCGCGAACAGCAGGTCGACGCTGCCGATCGCGATCAGCACGATCAGCAGCGGTGTCACCACCCGGCGGCCGTCGACGCGAGTGATGATCTTCCCGCCCACGTAGTCGTCGGTGACCGGCAGCACCCGGCGCGCCGTCTTCACCACGACGTTGTCCTCGACGTCCGGGTCCTCGTCGCGGTGCCGGAAGAGCTGCACCGCGGTGTAGATCAGCAGGAGGCCGAAGAGCAGGAACATGAACGAGAACAGCGAGATCAACGTCGCGCCCAGCGCGATGAAGATCGCGCGCATGATCAGCGCGAGCACGATGCCGAAGGTCAGCACCTTGTGCTGGTGCTCCTCCGGCACGGCGAAGGTCGTCATGATGATGACGAACACGAAGAGGTTGTCGACCGACAGGCTCTTCTCCACGAGGTAGCCGGCGAAGTACTCCGTGCCGGCCGTGCCGCCGTAGGCCCAGGTGAACCACAGCCCGAACGCGATGGCCACGGCGATGTAGAACACCGACCACGCCGTCGCCTCGCGGAAGCCCACCCGGTGCGGCTTCAGCCAGCCGATCAGCAGGTCCAGCGCGAGCAGCGCGATGATGACCCCGATCGTCACCGCCCATGTCAGCCCGGTGATCTGGATCACGCCGACCTCCCCCGCGGGACCCTCCCGCCGGAGCAGAAGGTACGCAACTGGCCGACGCGCGGCACGCCGGGGAGCTCGACGACCCCCGGCGAGCGGGGCGGGCGGCGGATGCGATCACTCCGGGCCGGGCTCGCGGACCCATCCGTAGCTGCGCTGGACCGCGTGCGACCAGTTCTCGTGCTCGGCCGCCCGCAGCGCCGGGTCCATCCGGGGGGTCCACGCCGCGGCCCGGCGCCAGTTGCCGCGCAGCACCTCCAGGTCCGCCCAGTGCCCGACGGCCAACCCCGCCGCGTAGGCCGCACCGAGCGACACCGCCTCCGACCCCAGCGGGCGCTCCACCGGCACGTCCAGCACGTCGGCGACGAACTGCATCAGCAGGTGGTTCGCCGTCATCCCGCCGTCGACCTTGAGCCGGGCGACCGGCAGGCCCGAGTCGGCGTCCATGGCGTCCACCACCTCGCGGGTCTGCCAGCCGGTGGCCTCCAGCACCGCCCGGGCCAGGTGCCCGCGGGTCACGAACGACGTCAGCCCGACCATCACCCCGCGGGCCTCCGGGTGCCAGCGCGGCGAGTACAGCCCGGAGAAGGCCGGGACGATGTAGCAGCCGCCGTTGTCCGGCACGGAGCTCGCCAGCGTCTCGATCTCCGCCGCCGTGGTGATCATTCCGAGCGCGTCGCGGAACCACTGCACGAGCGCGCCGGTCACCGCGATGGCGCCCTCCAGCGCGTAGGCCCGCGCCTCGCCCAGCTCGTAGCCGACCGTCGCGATGAGCCCGTGGGTGGACTCCGCGATCGCCCCGCCGGTGTTCATCAGCAGGAACGCCCCGGTGCCGTAGGTGCACTTGACCTCGCCCGGCGCGAAGCACGCCTGCCCGACCAGCGCGGCCTGCTGGTCGCCGAGGGCGCCGGCCACCGGGACGCCGGGCAGGACGCTGCGGCAGGTGCCGTACACCTGCGCGTTGGGCCGGATCTCGGGCAGCATCGCCCGCGGCACCCGCAGCACCTCGAGCAGCGGCTCGGACCAGGTCTTGGTGCGCAGGTCCATGAGCATCGTGCGGCTGGCATTGGTCACGTCGGTGACGTGGCGGCCGCCGTCGGGCCCGCCGGTGAGGTTCCAGATCAACCAGCTCTCCATCGTCCCGAACAGCACGTCCCCGGCCTCGGCGCCCGCCCGGGCGCCGGGCACGTGGTCGAGCAGCCAGCGCAGCCGCGGCCCCGCGAAGTAGGTCGCCGGGGTCAGCCCGCAGATCGACGTGAACAGGGCACCGTGCCCGTCGGCCACCAGGCGCGCGACGACGCCGTCGGTGCGGGTGTCCTGCCAGGTGATCGCCCGGGTCAACGGAGCACCGGTGTGCCGGTCCCACACGACCGTCGTCTCGCGCTGGTTGGCGATGCCCAGCGCGACGATCGAGTCCGGGGTCAGCCCGGCCCGGCGCAGGGCCGCCGGCACGACCCGGGCGACGTTGCGCCAGATCTCCTCGGCGTCATGCTCGACCCAGCCGGATCGCGGGTAGTGCTGGCGGTGCTCGCGGCGGGCCACGGCGAGCATCCGGCCGGAGCGGTGGAACAGCAGGCACCGGGTCGAGGTGGTGCCCTGGTCGATCGCGGCGACCACCCGGTCCGGGCTCATCCCGGGGCCCCCAGCGTCGCCGACACCTCCCGTGCCGCCGCGGCCAGCTCACCGGCCAGCCGCGGCCGCAGCTCGGCCCCGGACCCGAACAGCTCCTCGACCGGGCCGCACACCCCGAGCGCGCCGACCACCAGCCCGCCGCCTGAGCGCAGCGCCGCCGCGGCGCCGCCGACCCCGGGCTCGTACTCCCCGTGGTCCGTCGTCCAGCCGCGCCTGCGGGCCAGCGCGAGCTGCTCCTGCAACGCGCCGGCGCCGGTGCACGTCCTCCCGGTGTAGCGGTCGAGCCGCAACGCGCGCAGCGGCGGCAGGCCGAGCGGCGCGAACGCCAGCAGGCACTTCCCCGCCGCCGTGGCGTGCAGCGGCTGCACCGCACCGGTGCGGATGCGCTGCGGCGAGCCGTCCGGCCGGAACACGTGGTGCACGAGGCGCACCGCGGCGCCGTCCGGCACGCCGAGCACGACGGCCAGGCCGGTGCTGCCGGCGAGCGAGTCGGACCAGTCCATCGCCCGGGCCCGCAGCTCGTGCCGGTCCCAGCCACCCGCGCGCAGCTCGCGCAACCCCGGGCCCAGCCGGTACCGCGCGGTGTCCGGGTCCTGGTCCACGAAGCCCACCGCGCAGAGCGTCCGGACGATGCCGTGTGCCGTCGGCGGTGGCAGGTCGAGCGCGGCGGCGAGCTCGCGCAGCCCGAGGGGCCGGCCGGCGCCGCCGAGCAGCCGCAGCACCGCCGCCGCCCGTTCGATCGACCGGATCGGGCCCGCCACGCCACGCACCGTAGCCACCGGCTGCGACCTGCGCCCGACCTGGTGTTCGGCCATGCCGAACAGGTGCCGTTGACCGCGTCGGACGGGCTACCTACCGTCCGCAGACCTCATCCGGACCGATCGGGGGCAATCCATGGCTCGGGAGAAGTACGCCGGCGAGCTGTTCGCCGAATTCGCCGGCACGTTCATCCTCATCCTGTTCGGCCTCGGCGTCGTCGCGCAGGTGGTGACCAGCCCCGACGGCAGCCTCGGCGACCACGACTCGATCGCGTGGGCCTGGGGCATCGGCGTGATCCTCGGGGTCTACACCGCCGCCCGGATCAGCGGCGGCCACATCAACCCGGCGGTGACGATCGCCTTCGCTCTGTTCCGCGGCTTCCCGTGGCGCAAGGTGCTGCCGTACTCGCTGGCGCAGACCGCGGGCGCTTTCGTCGCGGCGCTGGTCGTGCGGGTGGCCTACGCCGACTGGATCGCGAAGGTCGACCCGGGGACGACGATCGACAGCCAGATCATCTTCTCGACGCTGCCCGGCAACGGCGTCGACGGGATCGGGATCCCGACCGCCTTCCTGGACCAGGTGATCGGCACGGCGATCCTCGTGTTCCTGGTGCTCGCCGTCACGACCGCGGTGAACAACCCGCCGCTGGCGAACCTCGGCCCGGTGGTGATCGGCCTGATCGTCGTCGGCATCGGGATGGCCTGGGGCGCCAACGCCGGTTACGCGATCAACCCGGCCCGCGACTTCGGCCCGCGGCTGGCGTCGTTCCTCACCGGCTACTCCACGGCCTGGTCCGACCAGAACGGGAACCTGTACTTCTGGTTGCCCATCGTCGCCCCGATCATCGGCGCGGTGGTCGGTGGCCTGCTCTGGAAGGCCCTGATCGAGCGCTACCTGCCCACCGAGGCCGAGCCGGTGGCCCCGGCCGTGGGCGAGCCCCGACCCAACGAGTGAGGAAGGACCGTGATGGCCGAGTTCGTCGGCGCCGTCGACCAAGGAACCACCAGCACCCGCTTCATGATCTTCGACCACGGTGGCGACGAGGTGGGGCGCCACCAGCTCGAGCACCAGCAGATCCTCCCGCAGGCCGGGTGGGTGGAGCACGACCCCGTCGAGATCTGGGAGCGCACGTCGTCGGTGCTGCAGTCGGCGTTGAACCGCAGCGGGCTCTCGGCGGCCGACCTCGTCGCGCTGGGGATCACCAACCAGCGCGAGACGGCGGTGGTGTGGGACCGGCGCACCGGCCGGCCGCTCTACAACGCCATCGTCTGGCAGGACACGCGGACGGACCGGATCGCCTCCGCCCTGGAGCGCGACGGGCGCGGCGACGTGATCCGGCGCAAGGCCGGGCTCCCGCCGGCCACCTACTTCTCCGGTGGGAAGGTCCAGTGGATCCTGGAGAACGTCGACGGCGCCCGCGAGGCGGCCGAGCGCGGCGACGCCGTGTTCGGCAACACGGACACCTGGCTGCTGTGGAACCTCACCGGCGGGCGCGACGGCGGCGTGCACGTCACCGACGTCACCAACGCCAGCCGCACGATGCTGATGGACCTGGAGACCCTCGACTGGGACGACGAGCTGCTCGGCTTCTTCGGCATCCCGCGCCAGATGCTGCCCGAGATCCGGCCCAGCTCGTCCCCGGAGCCCTACGGGACCACCCGCGCGAACGGCCCGCTCGGCGGCGAGGTGCCGATCACCGGCGACCTCGGCGACCAGCAGGCCGCCACCGTCGGGCAGGTCTGCTTCGCCCCGGGTGAGGCGAAGAACACCTACGGCACGGGCAACTTCATGCTGCTCAACACCGGCACCGAGCTGGTGCGCTCGCAGGCCGGGCTGCTCTCGACGGTGTGCTACAAGTTCGGCGACGAGCCCGTCGTCTACGCGCTGGAGGGCTCGATCGCCGTCACCGGCTCGGCGGTGCAGTGGCTGCGCGACCAGCTCGGCATCATCTCCGGCGCGGCGCAGAGCGAGGCGCTGGCGCGGCAGGTGGCCGACAACGGCGGGGTGTACTTCGTCCCGGCGTTCTCCGGCCTCTTCGCGCCCTACTGGCGCTCGGACGCCCGCGGCGCGATCGTCGGGCTGTCGCGCTACAACACCAACGCGCACCTGGCGCGGGCGACGCTGGAGGCGATCTGCTACCAGAGCCGCGACGTCGCGGAGGCGATGGAGTCCGACTCGGGCGTGCACCTGGAGGTGCTCAAGGTCGACGGCGGGGTCACGGCGAACGAGCTGTGCATGCAGATCCAGGCCGACGTCCTCGGCGTGCCGGTCAGCCGGCCGGTCGTCGCGGAGACGACGGCACTCGGCGCGGCGTACGCGGCCGGTCTCGCCGTCGGGTTCTGGAGCTCCACCGACGAGCTGCGGCAGAACTGGAACGAGGACAAGCGCTGGCACCCGGCCTGGAGCGCGGAGCAGCGCGACGCCGGTTACGCGCGGTGGAAGATGGCGGTGCAGCGGACGTTGGACTGGGTGGACGTGGACTGACGACGAAGGAGTTCCGCATGAGATCGGTCGCGCTCTCCCCGGCGGCCCGCGCGGCGGCGCTGGAGGCCATGGCCGCGACCGAGCTCGACGTGCTGGTCGTGGGCGGCGGCGTGGTGGGCGCGGGCAGTGCCCTGGACGCCGCCACCCGCGGGCTCACGGTCGGGCTCGTCGAGGCGCGCGACTTCGCCTCGGGCACGTCGAGCCGGTCCAGCAAGCTGATCCACGGCGGCCTGCGCTATCTGGAGATGCTCGACTTCCGGCTGGTCGCCGAGGCGCTGGCCGAGCGCGGGCTGCTGATCGACCGGCTCGCCCCGCACCTCGTGCGGCCGGTGCCGTTCCTCTACCCGCTGCGTCATCGGGCCTGGGAACGGCTCTACGCCGGCGCGGGCGTCGCGCTGTACGACATGCTCGCGCTGTTCTCCCGGCGGGCCCGCGGGGTGCCGCACCACCGGCACCTGACCCGCGGTGGCGCGCGCCGGCTGGTCCCGTCGCTGCGCCGGGACGCGCTGGTGGGCGCGCTGCTGTACTACGACGCGCAGGTCGACGACGCGCGCCACACGATGTTCGTCGCCCGCACGGCGGCGGCGTACGGCGCGCACGTCGCGTCGCGGGCCCGGGTGGTGGGGCTGCTGCGCGAAGGCGAGCGGGTGGTCGGCGCGCGGGTGCACGACCTGGAGGCGGACCGGACGGTCGAGGTGCGCGCCCGCCAGGTCGTCAACGCCACCGGCGTGTGGACCGACGAGACACAGGGCCTTGCCGGCGAGCGCGGGCGCTTCCACGTCCGGGCGAGCAAGGGGATCCACCTGGTCGTGCCCCGGGACCGGATCCACGGCGACGCGGGGCTGATCCTGCGCACCGAGAAGTCGGTGCTGTTCGTCATCCCGTGGGGCCGGCACTGGATCATCGGCACCACCGACACCGACTGGAACCTCGGGCTGGCCCATCCCGCCGCGAGCGCCGCCGACATCGACTACCTGCTCGACCACGTCAACGCCGTGCTGGAGCAGCCGCTCACGCACGCCGACGTCGAGGGCGTCTACGCGGGGCTGCGGCCGCTGCTGTCGGGGGAGTCGGAGTCGACGTCGAAGCTGTCCCGCGAGCACGCGGTGGCGCACACGGTGCCGGGCCTCGTCGTCGTCGCCGGCGGGAAGTACACGACGTACCGGGTGATGGCCCGGGACGCCATCGACGCGGCGGCGCACGCGCTGGACGCCAAGGTGCCGCCGTCGGTGACCGAGGACGTGCCGCTGCTCGGGGCGGAGGGGTTCGCGGCGCTGTGCAACGCCCGCCACGCGCTCGCCCGCCGGTACGGGGTGCACGAGGCGCGGATCGAGCAACTGCTGCGGCGGTACGGCTCGCTGGTGCACGAGGTGCTCGACCTGGTCGTCGCCGACCCGGAGCTCGGCCGGCCCGTCACCGGCGCGCCGGACCACCTGCGCGCCGAGATCGTCTACGCCGCCTCGCACGAGGGTGCGCGGCACCTCGACGACGTGCTGGCCCGCCGCACCCGGGTGTCGATCGAGACCTTCGACCGCGGGCTGGGTGCGGTCGAGGAGGTGGCGGGCCTGGTCGCCCCGGTGCTGGGCTGGAGCGAGGCGCAGGTGCGGCTCGAGATCGACCACTACCGCAAGCGGGTGGACGCCGAGCGCGAGAGCCAGCGGATGCCCGACGACGAGACGGCCGACTCCGCCCGGATGGGCGCACCGGAGGTCGTCCCCCTGCGGTGAGCGCCCCACCCCGCGCCCGACATGGACACACATCGGGGTCGGATGCGCCCGCTGCACCCCGAGATGTCTCCATGTCGGGGGGTGGCGGTCAGGTCCGCGCGCGCCGGGCCGCGACGAACGAGCGCACGCCCAGCACCAGGAAGGCCACCAGCACCACGAACATGATCGTGCTGACGATCACCGCCGCCGGCCGTTCCGCGGTACCGGCGAAAACCTCGCCGAGCCGCACCACCTGCATCAGCGAACCGAGCGCGCCGAGCAGCGCGATCGCCAGTGCGGCGTGCATCGCGTGCGCGTGCATCTGCGGCCGGCGGGCCAGCGCCCCGCAGACCAGCAGCAGCACGCCGACGAACGTCGGGATGAGGGCGGTGATGCTCGCCGCCCCGGTCAGGACGTAGGCGACGACGCCCAGGACGGTGAGGGTGCCACCGGTGAGAAGGGTGAGACGGGTCATCGAGGTCATGCCCCGATCGTCCCGCACTCCCCGCCACCCCGGACGGCCGGCTCCGGTGACCCGCCACCCGGGGCGCCGCCGCGATCGACGTCCGGCCGCGTGGCCCGCACCGAGCCCGTCGACCCGGACGGGTACCCGTTCGGCTAGCCGGTGAAGAACGCGCGCAGCTCGCCGAAGGTCTCCTCCGGCGCCTCCTCCGGCACGAAGTGCCCGCCCGGGAGGCCGCGGCCGCTCACCAGCGACGGGTCGGTGGCCTGCTCCCGCCAGACGCCCAGCACGTCGTAGTTCCGCCCGACGAACCCGTCGGCGCCCCACAGCACCAGCAGCGGGCACGCCACCCGGCGCGGGTCGGCGCGGTCGTGCTCCAGGTCGATCGACGCCCCGGCCCGGTAGTCCTCGCAGGTCGCCGCGATCGTCGCCGGGTCGGCGAAGGCGCGCACGTACTCGGCGACCACGCCGTCGTCGAAGGCGCCGTCGCGCCGGCTCCAGCCGGCGAGGCAGCGGCGCAGGTAGTACTCGGGGGCGCCACCGATGAGCCGCTCGGGCAGGTCGGGTGGCTGGCTGAGGAAGAACCAGTGGTAGTAGGCGGTGGCCAGCGCGCGGTCGGTGTGGTCGAACACGTGCAGCGTCGGCACGATGTCGAGCACGGCGGCGCGGGTGACGCGGCCGGGGTGGTCGCGGCACATGCGGTGCACCACCCGCGCGCCGCGGTCGTGCCCGGCGACGGCGAACCGCTCGAACCCGAGCCGTTCCATCAGCCCGACCTGGTCCGCGGCCATCGCCCGCTTCGCGTAGGCCGCGTGGTCGTCGCCGCCGGGCGGGCGCGACGACCCGCCGTAGCCGCGCAGGTCGGCCGCCACCACCGTGAACCGCGCGGCGAGCCGCGGGGCCACCGCGTGCCACATCAGATGGGTCTGCGGGTAGCCGTGCAGGAGCAGCAGCGGCGGCCCCGACCCGCCGACGGCGGCGTGGATCCGCACCCCGTCGACGTCGACGTCGTGGTCGGTGAAGCCGGGCAGGCGTGTCATGCCACCAGCATCGACCATGGGGGACGGAGCGACCCTCACGTGTCGGTGCGCACCTCGGCGCCGTCCTGCCCCCACCGCGTGTGGAAGGCGCCCTCGGCGTCGATCCGCCGGTAGGTGTGCGCGCCGAAGTGGTCGCGCAGGCCCTGGATCAGATTCGCCGGGCCCCGCTCGCGACGGTAGCCGTCGTAGTACGACAGTGACGACGCGAACGCCGGAACCGCGACGCCCTGCTCGGTGGCCGTGACGACCACCCGGCGCCATGCGTCCTGCGCCGAGCCGACGGCCTCGGTGAAGTAGGGCACCATCAGCAGGTTGTCCAGGTCGGGGTGCTCGGCGTAGGCCTCCCGGATCCGGTCGAGGAACCGGGCCCGGATGATGCAGCCGCCGCGCCAGATCGTCGCCATCGCGCCGAGGTCGAGGTCCCAGCCGTTCGCGATCGACGCGGCCCGCATCTGCGCGAAACCCTGCGCGTAGGCGACGACCTTGCTCGCGTACAGGGCCCGTCGGATGTCCTCGACCAGCTCTGGATGATCGGCACCGCCGCCGGGGGTCGGGCCGCCCAGGGTCGCTGCCGCGGCCCGCCGCTCCTCGTGCAGGGAGGACAGCGTGCGCGCGAACACCGCCTCGGTGATCCCGGTCAGCGGCACGCCGAGTTCCAGTGCATCGATCGCCGTCCACCGGCCGGTGCCCTTCTGCTCGGCCCGGTCGGCGATGACGTCGACCAGCGGGCCGCCGGTGCGCTCGTCGTCCTTCGCCAGCACGATCGCGGTGATCTCGATCAGGAACGACTCCAGGTCCCCGGAGTTCCACTCGGCGAAGACCTCCGCGATCTCGGGCGCGTCGAGCCCGGCGACGTGGGTGAGCAGGTCGTACGCCTCGGCGATGAGCTGGATGTCGGCGTACTCGATGCCGTTGTGCACCATCTTCACGTAGTGCCCGGCGCCGTCCGGGCCGACGTGCACGCAGCACGGAGTGCCGTCCACCCGCGCGGCGATCGCCGTCAGGACGTCCTCGACCTCCGCGTAGGCACCCGCGTCGCCGCCGGGCATGATGCTCGGGCCGTGCAGGGCGCCCTCCTCACCGCCGGACACGCCGACGCCGAGGAACCGCAGCCCGCGCGCCGCGCAGGCCTGCGCGCGCCGGCGGGTGTCGGCGAAGTGCGAGTTGCCGGCGTCGAGGACGATGTCGCCGTCGTCGAGCAGCGGGGCGAGCTCGTCGATCACCGCGTCCACCGGAGCGCCCGCCTTGACCATCACGACGACCCGGCGCGGCCGCTCCAGCGCGGCGACGAGGTCGGCGAGCGTCTCCGCGGCCGTGAACGGACCCTCGTGCCCGTACTCGGCGACGAACTCGCGCGTCCGCGCCGCCGTGCGGTTGTGCACGGCCACCGGGATCCCCCGGCCGGCGATGTTGCGGGCCAGGTTCGCCCCCATCACCGCCAGCCCGGTGACCCCGACCCGGCTGCCTGCCCCGCCGTCGTTCATCCCGCTCCCCCGCTCCGGTGAGACGTCCGCCGCCGGCGACGTTACCGATCACGCGCTGCCGCCGCCGGTGACGCTGCCACCGTGCATGCCAGGGGCGCGGCGGGCATGGGCCCCGGCACCCCCGGGTATGCGAGCCGGGTGACCATCAGCACCACAGCGCTGCGCGAGCTGTTCGCCTCGGACCTGCCCGATCCCCTGCTCGTCGTCGAGGAGGGACGGGCCCGGGTGGCCGCGGAGCCGACCGGGATCGTCGTCGCCTCCCGGCGCGAGCTGCTCGCCGAGCACGGCGGGGACGCGCCGACCGGGGAGCTGCTCGAGCAGCTCGCCGCCCGGCTGGACACGGAGTTCAGGCTGCAGGGCGGCTGACCCGCCCGCGACGGCCGGCGAGCAGGGCGGCGGCGGTCGCGTCGAGCGGTCGCGTCACCGGCTCTCCCGCGTGCCGTCGACCCAGCCGTCGATCTTCTCCCACCAGCCGTACAACCAGTCGACCTGCTCGTCGCGGCCGCGGGGCACCTCCGCGCTCGGCACCCGCCACCAGCGCATCCGGACCGTGCCGTCCAGCGGCAGCTCCCGCCAGATGTCGGCGACGGTGAACAGGTGGTCCAGGCCCGCGTGCGCCACCCACACCACGTCCGCCTCGGGCGCCGCCGCCAGCGCCGCGGCGACGCCACCGGGCCGCGGCGCCAGCACGTGGCGCATGTTCTCCGAACGCCGCGCCATGTCCTCGAACCCCCGCGCGCGCAGGCGCCCGATCGCGGCGAGCCGGCGTCGCTCGGTGAAGTTGCCGCCCTCGGGGAAGATCACGAAGGCGTCGTCGCCGTCGAGCGCGGTGGCGAGCTCGCCGATCCGCCGCTCCACGTCGTCCCCGCTGCCGGAGAGGAAGCGGTTCGGCAGCCGGTTGAGCACGACGTCGATCGCCGGCGCCCACTGCAGCTCGCCGGCGAGCACGATCCGCGGCTCGCGGGCGTACCAGTTGACCAGCGCGTGCATCAGCAGGATTGAGTCACCGGGACCGGCGTGGCGGCAGAACACGAGCAGCGGGCGGTCGAGGTACTCGTCGGGGTCCGGGCCCTCGACCTCCACCCGCAGCCGTAGCACCCGGGCCGCCTCCGCGTACAGGACCCGCAGGTAGAGCCCGACGAGGCGGTAGTGGAGCAGCTGGAACGCCGGCGTCCGCACCGCCGCGCCGAACCCGGCGGCCACCCACAGGGCGAACAGTGCCACGAGCGCGACGCTCTCCAGCACCATCGCCACCACGACGACCCAGAGCACCCGCAGCGCGCGCAGGCGCCCGGGCAGGAGCGGCGAGACGAGTGCCGCGAGCAGCAGCCACAGCGGCAGGGTGGTCAGCAGCGCGCCGGTGAGCAGCAGCACCAGCGGGGCCAGCACGGCTCGCCGCACGTGGCGCGGGGGCACGGTCACGTCAGCTCCGATCCATGATCGCCCAGTTCGGGGTGTTTGCGTCACCGGTCGCGCGGACCTCCCGGCTCCGGCGGTCTCGGGCGCCGCCGGCGGCGTGGGCCGCACTCGGGTGCGGGTGGGCCGTCCGGCTCACGCCAGCGCGTCCAGGTAGGCGGCCGTCGCGGCGCGGGCGACGTCGATGCGCCGTCCGATGCCGCCGACGTCGCGGTACCGCAGGGCCGCCCGGGAGTCCCAGCGCGGTGCGGCGCCCTCACCGGCCGGCAGGACGTGCACCTCGATGCCGCGGGGGACGCTCGCGAGGTCGCGCGCGAACCGGTGGCGGCGCGCGATCTCGAACGCGACGACGCCGACCTCCCACGGCCGCCGCGGCGGCCGCAGCGGCTGCTCGACCCGGCCGACCTGCAGGACGAACACCCGTCGCGCCCCCAGCTCCACCGCGCGGCCCAGCGGGATGCTGTGCACCAGACCGCCGTCGAGGAAGTGCCGGTTCCCGATCCGGGCCGGCGGCAGGAGGCCCGGCACGGCGGTGGAGGCCAGCACCGCCTCGACCGCGGACCCACCGCTGAACCAGTGCTCGGCGGCGTCCTCGATGCTGGCGGCGCAGCACTGGAAGGCGACCGGCAGGTCCTCGATGCGCGTGTCGCCGACCTCGTCGCGCAGCAGCCGGCGCAGCGGCGCCGGCGAGTGCGCCGCGACGCCGGTGCGGGCCACCTCGCGCAGCCGCCGCACCGGCCCGGCGGCGAAGACCTCGCGCGCGGCCGGGGACCGCCACAGCGCGTCCAACCGGCCGGGGACCTCGGCGGCCGGCAGCGCCGCGAGGACCAGGCCGTTGATGGCGCCGACCGACGTGCCGAGCACCAGGTCCGGTGCGATCCCCGCGTCGAGCAGCGCGTGCAGCATCCCGATCTGCACGGCACCCAGCAGCCCGCCACCGCCCAGGACGAACGCGGTCGCGGCAGCCACGGCGCCATGCTGCCACCCCGGGCGCCGGGGGGCCCGGGTCGCGCCTTGCGCGCGCCGGTTCGAGCACGGTTCCGGCCCGACCCGGCACGGGTGGACCGCGACTCGCGGGTGGGTCAGAAGGCCGGCCAGGGGATCGCGGGACCGTAGCCGGACGGCTCGGGATAGCGCCCCTCCTCGAGCAGCCCGGCCACCCGGTTCGCCAGCGCCTTCACCTCGCGTCGGGTGATGTGCTCGCCGATCTCCTCGCCGACCCCGGCGTCGAGGGCCGCCCGCAGCCGTCCCAGCATCGCGCACACCTCCGCGGGCAGCGGCTTGCCGACCCATCCCCACAGCACGGTGCGCAGCTTGTCCTCCACGTGCAGGCACAGGCCGTGGTCCACGCCGTACGTGCGCCCGTCGACGCCGGCGAGCACGTGCCCGCCCTTGCGGTCGGCGTTGTTCGCGACGACGTCGAACGCCGCCATCGCCCGCAGCTCGGGGGTGTCGGCGTGCACGAGCACCGCGAGCTCACCGTAGCCGTCGCGGGCCCGCAGCACCCCGCACCACCCGGGCGTGACCTCCGACGGTGCGCACACGTCCACGAGCTCGCGCTCGTCGTCGATGTCCACCCAGGCCTGCACCATGCCCGGCCCGAACGGCCCGTCGCGCAGCACCGTCGGCGGCACCACGCCGAACCCGCCCGCCTCGGACACCAGGTACGCGGCGACCTCCCGCCCGGCCAGCGTGCCGTCGGGGAAGTCCCACAGCGGGCGCTCGCCGCGGACGGGCTTGTAGACGCACTGCAGATCCACGCCGTCGGCGGAGACGGTGCCGTACAACGTCGTGTTCGACGCGTCGACGAGCCGGCCGGTGACCTCCATGCGGCCACGCCGGAGCAGTCCCGGCACCGCCGGGTCGGAAGGGTCCACGGGAAGGCGCGTCAGTCCGCGTCCGGAACCGGGGACCTCTGGTGGTACCCGTTGAGCCGCGCGCAGACGTGCCCCTCGGGGTCCAGCGGGGCCGCGCACAGCGGGCACGGCGGACGTCCCGCGGAGACCACCCGCTCGGCCCGCTCCGCGAACGCCTTCGCCTGCATCGGCGAGAGGAACACGCGCAGCGCGTCGGGGCCCTCCTCGGTGTCGTCGAGCACGACGGACTCGTCGACCTCCTCCTCGGTGACCGCGAGCAGTTCCACCACGATGGATCGCGACTCCGCGTCCCACCCCAGGCCCATCGTGCCGACCCGGAACTCCTCCTCCAGCGGCACGGCGAGCGGTTCGGCGTCGGCGTCCGGGCCGGGCTCGGGCGGCAGCTCCGGGCCGAACCGGCGGGTGACCTCGGCGAGCAGCGCGGCGATCCGCTCGGCCAGCACCGACACCTGCTGCTTCTCCAGCAGCACGCTCACGATGCGGGCCTCCTCGATCGCCTGCAGGTAGAACGAGCGGTCCCCGGGCTCGCCGACGGTCCCGGCGACGAAGCGCTCGGGCTGGCGGAAGACATGGATGACGCGAGACATGACGTCGTCGAGGGTAACCGTCCGAGCGCCACGCGGCGAACCCGCGACGGTCAGGCGACCCCGGTGTTCCCGCCGACGACGGCGTCCGAGCTGCGGGCGGCGCGCCGGCGGCCGCGCCGCTTCGGCGGGATCAGCCCGGACTTGTCCCCGCCGAGGTCGTTGACGCGGGCCACGAACGGGCGGGTCTCGGTGTAGTGCACGACGCTGATCGACGCGGTGTCCACCATGATGCGCTGGAAGTTGTCCAGGTGCGTGGCCAGGGCGTCGGCGAGGACGGCCTTGATGACGTCGCCATGGCTGCAGGCCAGCCACACCGCCTGCGGGCCGTGCTCGGCGCCGATCCGCTCGGCGTGCCTGCGCACGGCCGCGACGGCGCGGGCCTGCATCGCAGCCAGCCCCTCGCCGTCGGGGAACACCGCGGCCGACGGGTGTGCCTGCACCACCCGCCAGAGCTTCTCCTTGGCCAGGGTCTTGAGCGACCCACCGGTCCAGGACCCGTAGTCGACCTCGGCGAGATCGGGTTCGGTCACCGGCTGCAACCCGCGCTCGGCCGCCAGCGGCGCCACGGTCTGCGCGCACCGCTGCAGCGGCGAGCAGACGATCCCGGCCAGCGGCACCCCCGCCAGCCGCTGCACCACGGTCGCGGCCTGTGCCCGCCCGGCGTCGTCGAGGTCCACGCCGGCGGTGCGCCCGGCGAGCACGCCGGCGGCGTTCGCCGACGACCGTCCGTGCCGCAGGAGGATCAGGGTCGTCACGATCACGAGCCTACGTGCGCGGGCGGGGCCGGGTCAGCCGGCCGCGATCCAGCCTGCGCCCAGCGCGAGGAACAGGACCAGCCCGAGCGCGACCCGGTACCAGACGAAGACGTAGACCGTGTGCCGCTCGACGTAGCGCAGCAGCCAGGCGATCGCGGCGTACCCCACGAGGAAGGCGAGCAGGGTGGCGACGGCCATCTGCGGCCCGCTCGGCCCGTCGCCGGCGAACACGTCGGGAAGCTGGAACAGCCCGGACGCGACGACGGCGGGGATCGCCAGCAGGAACGAGTAACGGACGGCCGCGGCGCGCCGGAAGCCGAGGAACAGCCCGACGGTGATCGTGCCGCCGGATCGCGACACCCCGGGGATGAGCGCCATGGCCTGTGCGAACCCCAGGGCGACGCCCTGGCCCACCGTCATCTGCTCGAGCGGCCGGTGCTGCCGGCCGACGCGCTCGGCCAGGCCGAGCAGCAGCCCGAACACGACGAGCGTGGTGGCGATGAGCCAGAGGTTGCGGGCCACGGTCTGGATCTGGGTCTCGAACAGCACACCGAGGACCCCGATCGGGATCGTGCCGACGATCACCAGCCAGGCGAGCCGGTAGTCGGGCGTGGTGCGCACGGAGGCGTCGCGGAAGCCGCGCAACCACACCGCGACGAGCCGGCCGATGTCGCGCGCGAAGTACACGAGCACGGCCGCCTCGGTGCCGAGCTGCGTCACCGCGGTGAACGCCGCCCCGGCGTCGCGGCCGAAGAACACCTCCGACGTGATGCGCAGGTGCGCCGACGACGAGATCGGCAGGAACTCGGTGAGGCCCTGCACCAGGCCGAGGACGAGGACCTCCAGCCAGCTCACCGGCGCCGGTCCCGCGCCGACGGGCCGGGGGTGTCGCGGGGAGCGGTCACGGGCAGCGACCGTACCTGCCGGGTCCGGCGACCCTCCGCATAGGCTCGGCCCCCGTGCGGCGACGACGGGTGGGCGCGAGCGGGCTCCGGGTGTCGCGGCTCGGCCTGGGCACAATGGGCTGGGGCGACCAGACCGATCCACCCGGTGCCGCGGCCCAGCTGACCGCGTTCGTCGACGCCGGCGGCACCCTCGTCGAGACCGCGGACGCCTACGGCGGCGGCGCGGCCCAGCAGGTGCTCGGCGGCCTCCTGCGGGGCACCGTGAACCGCCGTGACGTGGTGCTCGCCGCCCGCTGCGTCGAGGAGTTCGGGGCGCACGGCGGCGGCGCCGGCCGCGCCGCCCTGCTCGGCGGGCTCGACTCCGCGCTGGTCCGGCTCGGCACCGACCACCTCGACCTGTGGTTGCTCCCCGGCTGGGATCCGGACGTGCCGCTGGACGAGACGCTCGACGCCGCCCGTCACGCCGCCGACTCCGGCCGCGCCCGCTACACCGGCCTGGTCGCGCCGGCCGGCTGGCAGCTCGCGACCGTCGCCGAGCGGGCGCGCGGGGCCGGCCGCACACCGGTGGCGGTGCAGGCCGAGTACTCGCTGCTGGCCCGGGCCGCCGAGGCCGACCTGCTGCCCGCCGCCGCGCACCACGGCCTGGGCCTGCTGGCGTGGGCCCCGCTCGGCCGGGGCGTGCTGACCGGGAAGTACGCGGGCGGCACGCCGGCCGACTCCCGCGGCGCGTCCCCCGCGCACGCGCCGTACGTCGACGCCCGCCGGGGGGAGCGCTCGGCCCGGATCGTGCAGGCGGTGATGACCGCCGCGGACGGTCTGGGCACCTCCCCGCTCGCCGTCGCGCTGGCCTGGGTCCGCGACGCGCCCGGCGTGGCCGCGGCGGTCGTCGGGGCCCGGGACGCGGCGCAGCTGGCCGCGTCCCTCGGGGCGGAGTCGGTGAGCCTGCCTCCGGAGATCCGCGCGGCACTCGACGACGTCAGCGCGGACTAGGTGCGGTCGGGGCCTGGCCGAGGGGCCGGGGCGGCCTTATGGTGGCAGGAATTCGTCTGCCGTTCACGGGAGGTGAGCCGGTGGAGCGCAGCACCGCAACCGGCACGATCGAGGGGGACGCCGACGGGGAGTGGGAGTACCGCCCCGTCAGATTGCCCGGGGACGTCTCCCGGATGACGGCGGCGGTACGACTCGCGATCCAGGCCGAGTTCGGCGGTTGGGAGCTTTCCCGCGTCCGGCTCTATCCCGGCGGCGTGCGCAAGGTGTGGCTGCGCCGCCGCCGCTCGTCGCGGATGCTCCCCGAACTCTCGATCTGACCCTGACCCCTACGGCGTCAGCACGACCTTGCCGGTGGTGCCGCGCGAGCCGAGCCGGCGCAGTGCCTCCGGCGCCTGGTCCAGCGGCAGCTCGACGCCGACCAGCGGGTCGATGAGCCGCTGGGCCCACAGCTCGTTCAGCGCGTCCTGCCACTGCGGGATCCGCTGCGGGTCCATCTTCCGGTAGAAGCCCCAGTGCACGCCCACGACCTCGTAGTTCTTGACGAGGACGTGGTTCGTCGGTGCCTCGGCGAACCGGCCGGCGACGAACCCGATGACCAGGATGCGACCCTCGAACGCGACGACCCGGCGGGAGGCGTCGAACACGTCGCCGTTGACCGGATCGAAGATCACGTCGGCGCCACGGCCGCCGGTGAGCTCCTTGACCCGCGCGACGATGTCCTCGCTCGCGTAGTCCACCACGTCGTCCGCGCCGAGCTCCGTCGCCAGCGCGCACTTCTCGGGCCCGCCCGCGGTGCCGATGACCCTGGCGCCCGCGGCCTTGCCGAGCTGCACCGCGGCGCTGCCGACCCCGCCCGCGGCCGCGTGCACGAGCAGCGTCTCGCCCTCGCGCAGCCGGCCGCGGTGGTGCAGCGCGCAGTAGCCGGTCTGGTAGGCGATGAACATGCCCGCGGCCTGGGCGGCGCTCATGCCGTCCGGCCAGGGCAGGGTGGCGTCGGCGTCGAGGACGGCGAGCTCGGCGAACCCGCCGCGGCCCTCGCTCATCGGCGGCGTCCCGATCACCCGGTCACCGACCGCGGCCCGCGCCCCCTCCCCCGCCGCGACGACCTCGCCGGCGATCTCCATCCCCGGCGTGAACGGCAGCGGCGGGCGCTCCTGGTACCTGCCCTGGCACACCAGGATGTCCGGGAAGTTGCACGCCACCGCCTGCACCCGCACCAGCACCTGCCCCGACCCGGGCTCGGGGTCGGGCAGGTCGTCGTGCCAGGTCAGGACGTCGGCCGGGTCGCCGAGCTCGTGTACCTGCCAGCCCCGCATCTAGTGGTCCTTCCAGGTGACGGGAGGCGGGGGGGTGCCGCCCCTCGGTCCGGGGGCTCCGCGGAACCCGTACGGCCCGGGCTCGCGGCCCGGCTGCACGAACCAGCACTCGCCGGCCGCGCCGCGCTCGAGGATCCCCTCGACGGCGTCGACGACGTCGTCCGCGGTGAGCAGCGGGAAATCGCCGAACCGCGCCTTGGCGTGCGCGATCAGCGGGGTGTCGGCGAAGCCGGGGCAGACCGCGCAGACCCGGATGCCCTCCGCCGCGAGCACCGGGGCCGCCGCGCGCACGTAACCGACGACGGCGTGCTTGGTGAGCGTGTAGAGGGCGTCACCTGGCATCGGCACCAGCCCGGCGAGCGACGCCGTCGCGATCACCGTGCCGCCGCCGGCCCGGCGCAGCGCGGGCACGGCCGCGGTGAGCCCGAAGACCACGTGGTCGACGTTCACGCCCATGATCCGCCGGTAGCCGGTGAGGTCGAGGGCCTCCACGCCCGACTGCCCCGAGGTGATCCCGGCGTTGAGCAGCACGACGTTCAGCCGGCCGAGGCTGTCCTCGGCCACGTCGACCGCCATCGCCATCGTGTCCGGGTCGGCGACGTCACCGGGCAGCGCCAGCCCGCCGACCTCCTCGGCGAGCGCCCGCGCGCCCGCCTCGTCGCGGTCGGAGATCGCGACGACGGCGCCGGCCGCCACGAGCCGGCGCACCGCCGCGGCGCCGATCCCCGACGCCCCGCCGGTGACCAGCGCAGCCTGCCCGCCGAGATCCATCAGCAGCTCCTCAGGAAGGTCTCCAGCACCCGGGTGCCGAAGGTCAGCGCGTCGACGGGCACGCGCTCGTCGATGCCGTGGAACAGCGAGGCGAAGTCCAGGTCCGGCGGCAGCCGCAGCGGCGCGAAGCCGTAGCAGCGCATGCCCAGCTCGGCGAAGTGCTTCGCGTCGGTGCCGCCCGAGAGCATGTACGGCACGATCTTCGCACCCGGGTCCTCGGTGGCCAGGGCCGCGGCCATGGCGTCCACCAGCGGGCCGCCGAAGGGCGTCTCCACCGGCGGCAGGTTCGTCACCCACTCGCGGGTGACGTCCGGGCCGAGCAGGTCGTCGACCTCGCGCAGGAACGCCTCCTCCCGCCCGGGCAGCACCCGGCAGTCGACCACCGCCTCGGCCGACGACGGGATGACGTTGGCCTTGTAGCCCGCCGAGAGCATGGTCGGGTTGGCGGTGTCGCGCACAGTGGCCCCGACGATGCGGGCGAGGGGGCCGAGCTTGCGCAGCGAGCCGTCCAGGTCGTTCTCTCCGAACTCCAGGCCGGTGAGCGCGGAGATCTGCTCCAGGAACGCGCGGACGGTGTCGGTGAGCACCAGCGGGAACGTGTGGTTGCCGAGCCGCGCCACCACCTCGGCGATCTTGGTCACCGCGTTGTCCTCGTGCAGGAACGAGCCGTGGCCCGGCTTGCCGCGGGCGCGCAGCCGCATCCACGCGATGCCCTTCTCCGCGGACTCGATCAGGTAGACCCGCTGCTCCTCGCCCAGGGTCAGCGAGAAACCGCCGACCTCGCCGACGGCCTCGGTGCAGCCGTCGAACAGCTCGGGCCGGTGCTGGACCAGCCACTGGGCGCCGAACCTGCCGCCCGCCTCCTCGTCGGCGACGAAGGCGAACACGAGGTCGCGCGGCGGGACCGTGCCGTCGCGCTTGAACCGGCGCGCGACCGCGATCGTCATCGCCACCATGTCCTTCATGTCCACCGCGCCGCGGCCCCACACGTAGCCGTCCTGCACGGCGCCGGAGAACGGGTGCACCGACCACTCCGAAGGGTCGGCCGGGACCACGTCGAGGTGCCCGTGCACCAGCAGGGCGCCCCGGTCGGGATCGGCGCCGCGCAGCCGGCAGATCACGTTGTCCCGCCGCGCCGCCCCCGACTCGACGACCTCCACCTCGTACCCGACCTCGGAGAGCTTCGCCGCCACGTACTCGGCAGCCTCCCGCTCGCCGACGACGGTGTCGGGATCGCCGGTGTTGGTGGTGTCGATGCGGATCAGCTCGGAGCAGAGCTCGACGACCTCGTCCTCGGCGTTGGTCCCGGTCATGCGCGCCTTCCTACCACCCGGATACCCCGCGAGCCGCGCGACCGGCGTCGGCTATCCTCGTCGTCGTCGCGGCGCCCCGCCGCGGCCGCTCGTCCGAGTGGCGGAATGGCAGACGCGCTAGCTTGAGGTGCTAGTGCCCTTCAACGGGCGTGGGGGTTCAAGTCCCCCCTCGGACACCACGCAGTTGCATCCCTGCAACACCGACGTACCGGGGCTCAGACGCACTTGAGCACCTCCCGTCCGCATCAGCCTCACCTGGCCGTGCCTCGGTCGCGGAGTGGCCCCTGGCACGGCGTGCAGGCCAGGTCGCACGCCGGGAACACGTCGTGCGTGCCCTCGCAGCCCACCCGAACCGGGCCCAGCACCTGACCCGGGGTCTTCACCACGTCGGGCAGCTCCGCCCGACGGCGCGCAGCGCCGCCGCGAACGCGGGACGGCGGGCCGGGTCCGCCGCTCCCCTGCGCGCAGTCGATCGAGCACGTCGTGATCCCTTCCCAGCGCCGCCGGTGGTGGTCGGGCAGGGAACCCGGGCCGGATCACGGATCTTGCACGAACTCTCAGCCGCGCGACTCGCAGTAGGACTTGAGTCCCTGCAGGCCGTCCTCGATCGCCGGGCCGAGGGTGCCGGCGACCTCGTCGGGGGTGACCTCGGTGCTGTACACGACCAGGCTGGCGCTGCCCTGCTCGAGCACGTCGACGGTGCCCAGGTGCGAGTCCACCGGGACCCCGCCACCGACGATCCGGTACTGGAACCGGCGAAGACCGGCGTCGTTGGTGACGATCTCCTCGTCGAGCGGGACGTCGCCGTCGAGCATGCAGTGCCGCTCGCCGGCGTCCGCGGTCGAGGTCCGCACCATCGGGAACCAGGCCGAGATGTTGCCGGCGTCGCTCACCACCGACCACACCTCGTCGGCGGGGCGGTCGATGGTCAGGTGGGTACGCAGGGTTGCCATCGGGTACTACTCCTTCTTGTCGGGTATTGCGTCATCGTTCAGCGGCCGGGCAGGGCCGTGAGGGCCCTGGCCACGTCCACCAGGTCGTCGCCGATCACATCGGCCCGAGTGAAGATCTCCGCGTAATGCCCCTCCAGCCGCCCGGCCCAGCCGGTCGTGAGCCCCGCGGCGTGGGCGCCGTGGCAGTCGAAGGCGTGCACCGCCACCAACGCCACGTCCTCGGCGGGGCGGCCGATGCGGGACAGCGCGTGCTCGTACACCGCGCGCGGTGGCTTCCACATCCGCACGTCGGCCACGCTGATCACCTGGTCGACGAACCGGTCCAGGCCGCTGCGGTCCAGGAAGGCCTCGGTGGCATCGCGGGCGCCGTTGCTCAGGCACACGACCGAGACCCCGGCGTCGGTGAGCACCTGCATCGCCTGCTCGGCGTCGGGCTGGGCGGGCAGCGTCGCGAACCCGTCGAGCACGTGGGTGACGTGGTCATCGGAGAGCCGCCCGCCGCCGATCACCCGCAACGCGGACGAGGCCACCGCGGGGAACGGCTCGTAGTCACCGGCCAGCGTCAGGGCCATGCCATCGCGCAGCATCCGGTCGAACCAGCGTTCCAGCGTCGAGTCGGGCAGGCCGATCTCGACGAACCGGCCGCGCAGCGGCTCCAGCGAGATCAGGGTCTCCACGACGTCGAAGGCGACGGTGTGCGGGCGGTGGACCACGGGGGCTCCCTCTTCGGGTGATGTCGGGCCGAACGAGGACCACCCCTATCGCATCGCCCGCTGACCCGAGCAGGGAACCCGCCGACCCCGCCCCCCAACCGGGAACTGTCAGCGAGGTGACACCATCGGCGGGTGCGGCTCAGTCGATGGTCCGAGGCGCTGCGCACCGCCCGCGCCGGATCGGTGACCGCCGACGCCCCCGTCCGCGACGCCGCGTGGGTCGCGCGCTGCGTCGGGCGGGGCACCAACGCGCCGCTCGCCCCGGCCGATGTGGCCGCGTTGGCCGCGACCCTGCAGCCCGTCGAGCTGGCCGCCGGGCAGCCGCTGTTCGGGGCGTCGACCCGATCCGAACCCGGGGTCTGGATCATCCGGTCGGGCCACGTCGAGCTCAGCGTCACCGCCGGCCGCAACCCGGTCGTGGTCGGGGTGCTCCGCCCCGGCGACGTCGAGGGCGACATCCCGCTGCTCCTCGGCCTGGCCCTGCCCTACGCGGCCCGCGCCGTCGACGCCGTCACCTGCCTGCACCTGCGTCCCGCGGACTTCGAGGACCTGCTCGCGCGGCACCCCGCGATCGCCCGCCGGTGGCTCTCCAGCGTCGCGCAACGCCTCGCGGCCAGCCACGAACGGCTCATCGCATTGCTGGGCAGGCCGCTGCCCGCCCAACTGGCCGGGCTGCTGCTCGACGAGGCCGACCACGACCCGGACGGCGGCGGGGTCGTGCGGTTGCCGCAGCGCACCCTGGCCGCGATGCTCGGCGTCGCCCGGCCCTCGCTCAACAAGATCCTCAAGGACTTCGAGCGGAACGGACACGTCGAGGTCGGCTACTCCGCGGTGCGGCTGATCGACGTCGGGGCCCTGCAGCGGATCCGATCGGCCTGATCCTGTCGTCGCGCTGACAGTGCCGGTGTGGTCCCCGGCCGGTCCCGGTTACTCCGGGAGTCCGAGCACGACAGTCGATCACCAGGAGGCACCATGCCTCGCGTTCCCGTCCACACCCTCGACGACGTCCCCGAGCAGACCCGACCCACGCTCGAGACGCTGAGCAAGAAGACGGGCAAGCTGCTCAACATCCACGGCCTGATGGCGCACTCCCCCGTCGTGCTCGCCACCTACGCCGCCATGCAGGAGGCGATCGCCTCCCACGGCACCTTCGACGGGAAGACCCGCGAGGCCATAACCCTGGCCGTCGGTGCGGCCGACAACTGCGACTACTGCCAGTCCGCGCACACGCTGGGCGGCAAGGCCGCAGGTCTGGAGGCCGACATCATGTCGGCGGTCCGGGCCGGGCGGCCGACCGGTGACGACCGGCTCGACACCCTGCTCGCCGTCGTGCGCGAGGCCACCCTCGACGTGGGCGCCGTGCAGGACGGCACCTGGAAGCAGGCCCAGGCCGCCGGCTGGAGCGACGAGGAGCTCACCGAGGCTTTCGCCCACATCGGCGCCAACCTGTACACCAACTACTTCAACCACTACGTCGGCACCGAGCTCGACGTCCCCCAGGCTCCGGCCGTCTGAGCCCGAGCATCATCAGGCCCCGGTCGTCCGCAACAGGGGGCCGGGGCCCGGAATTGCCACGGGGATACGACCGGTCCACGATGTGGACCGCCCGTGGCCTCACCGCCCGCGGCATCGAGGTGCTCCGCCTGGACTTCACCGGGCTGGGCGAGTCCGGCGGGAGTTCGGCGATCCGGCGCGCCTGCCGGGACGCCCCGGAGCCGGGCACCGTCGAGGTGACCGAGAACGGGTGTCGGCCGGTTCCCGTCGAGCCGGCCGGTGTCGGTCTCGCAGGAACGTGTGACGTGCAGCGGCTGTGGCGCTGATCGAGCGGCGCTATCTGGCGTAGCCGCGTCAGGCGTCGCCGGTCACGAGGGCGTCGGGACTGTTCCGCGAGCCGGTCCGGCTGGGCGTCGGTACCCGGGCACGAGGCCGGCGACCACCAGCGCGGTCCGCGCCAGTCCCAGCATCGGTCCGAAGGCAGCGCGAAGCCGATCCAGAACACGAGCTCGACCGGCAGCAGGGCCAGCACCAACACGGCGCGGTCGTTGCGTCGCGTCGGAGCAGAACACCTACCACGGCCTCGGCGGCGCACACGGCCACGAAGCCGTGCAGCAGCGCTGGTCGGGAATCCCCAGCGCTCGAAGGGCCCGCCGCCGTAGGTCGGGAAGCCGAGGAAGGTCCGCACCTCGCCGTTCCGCGCGTGACACCACGCGCTGTACGCGCCTGGGAGGCCGAAGCCCAGGCCGAGCACGAGGGAGCAGGCGGGGGCCACCCTGGTCACGGCGTCGCGCGGTCCACACGAGCCTCCCCGCCGCGGACCGCCGTGATGTACCTGCGGTACTTGCGCTTGCCGATCAGGTGTCGGAGCACCTTCACCGGCGGCGGTAGCTCGCCGAAGAACGTCGCCGCCTCCTCTTGCGTCGTGACCTCGACCGTCTGCCCGGTGGCGATCCACCGCTGGGCCGGTGTGAACTTCTCGAGCCGCGTTCTCCGGCGGGAACACCAGCCGGAACCACCCGCGCGGGCGCGTGTCGAACCGGACGCTGGAGGAGCGACCCGCCGTCGACCGGATCCACGCTGCCAGTGAAGGCACGGCGATCGGCCCGCCGTTGTCGTGCACCCATCGCCGGGGTCGATCGAACTCGAGGCACTCGACCTTGATCGCCGACGGCGAGCGGGCCCGGAACTTCGTGCCGACGCCCACCGAGCCGTCGGTCAGCTTTCTCCAACGAGATGTCGCGCTGGACGCAGAAGGTATCAGCGCACTGACAGAAGGTGCCTCGTCAGGGGGTGGAGTGGGTTCTCCCCAAGGGGAAACCCGGGCCGCGGAACGAGCGGTGGGAACGTACAGCGATGGGAGAGCAGATGGGCCAGCAGGAGTACGACGTGATCGTGATCGGCGGCGGGTCGACCGGGGAGAACGCGGCCTGCTACGCCCGGCACAACGGGCTGTCCGCCGCGGTCGTGGAGAGCGAGCTGATCGGTGGCGAGTGCTCCTACTGGGCGTGCATGCCAAGCAAGGCGCTGCTGCGTCCCGGCGAGGCGCTCGCCGCGGCCCGCCGGGTGCCCGCCGCCGCGGCCGCGGTCACCGGCACCGTCGACGTGGCGAAGGCCCTGTCCACCCGGGACGCGTTCAGCAGCGGCTGGGACGACGGGCCGCAGGCCGACTGGCTCGCGAACATCGGCGTCGACGTCGTCCGCGGCCTCGGGCGGCTCACCGGTGAGCGGGCCGTCGAGGTCACCGCCGCGGACAGCACCACGACCGCGCTCACCGCCCGCAAGGCCGTGGTCGTGGCGACCGGCACCGCGGCGTCGGTCCCGCCGGTCGACGGGCTGCGCGACATCACGATCTGGGACAACCGCGACGTCACCGCGGCCAAGGAGATCCCACGGCGGTTGCTCGTGCTCGGCGGCGGCGTGGTCGGCTCGGAGATGGCACAGGCCTACCGGTGGCTGGGCGCCGAGGAGGTCACCATCGTCGAGCAGGCCGACCGGCTGCTGTCCCAGGAGGAGCCGTTCGCGGGCGCCGAGCTGGCCGACGCGCTCACCGCGCAGGGGATCACCGTGCGCACCGGGGTCCGGGCCGAGTGCGCCGTGCGACCGTCCCCGGACGGCCCGGTCACCCTGGTCCTCGACGACGGCGCCGAGCTCACCGCCGACGAGCTGCTCGTCGCCGCGGGCCGCCGGGCCAACACCGACGACATCGGCCTGGAGACTGTCGGCCTGACCCCCGGCGGCTACCTCGACACAGACGACCAGCTGCGGGTCCAGGGCGTCGAGGGCGGCTGGCTCTACGCCGCGGGCGACGTCAACGGCCGTGCGCTGCTCACCCACCAGGGCAAGTACCAGGCCCGCCTGGTCGGCGACATCATCGCCGGGCACGACCGGAAGGCCTGGGCCGACCACGTCGCCGTGCCCCGGGTGACCTTCACCGACCCACAGGTCGCCGCCGTCGGCCGCACCGAGCAGCAGGCCCGCGACGCGGGCATCGACGCCCGCACCGTGCGCTACGACATCGGCTCCACCGCAGCCGGTGCGCTGGCCGGCAAGAGCGTGCACGGCACCGCGCAGCTGGTCATCGACACCGCCCGCCGGGTGGTCGTCGGGGCGACGTTCGTCGGCCCCGGTGTCGGGGAGCTGCTGCACGCGGCCACGATCGCTATCGTCGGGCAGGTGCCGCTGGACACGCTCCGGCACGCCGTGCCCGCGTTCCCCACCCTGAGCGAGGTGTGGCTGCGACTGCTGGAGGCCGAGCGCGGGATGTCCTGACAAGCGGGAGAACCCCGCCGGCTCCACCGAGCCGGCGCGGGTCACTCCTGCCGGACCGCCACCCCACCCCAGAACGCGATCCGGCCCTTCACCCGCCGGGCCAGCGGCAACGGTCGCGGGTAGGTCCACGCCCCGTCGGGCAGCTCGACGCCGTCGACGGTCACCGTGAAATACCGGGCCCGTCCCTTCCAGGGGCACACCGACGTCGTCGAGTTCGGGGTCAGCACACCCGGCCGGACCGCCGAGGCCGGGAAGTAGACGTTGCCCTCCACCATCACCACGTCGTCGGACACCGCGATCCGCTCGTCGCCGACCCAGGCCGACCGCGCCGCTGCGGTCCGCAACGCCCGGTACAGCCCGATCAGGACGGCCAGCAGCGCGGCTCCGCCGCCGACCACGAACGCCTCGGTCACCACGTCCGGGAACCACCCGAACGTGGGCCCGCGCAGCAGATCCGCGCGCAGCAGACCGAGCGCCGCGATCCCGGCCACGGCGGAGCCGGCCAGCCCCTGTTCTGCGTCTGACTTCATGAAGCAGATTCGGTCCGAAATTCCCAGCCACGGATCGGCGTGTCCGACCGATCTGGAGGCTGTTGATGATGTCCGCTGCACCCGTGTCTGGCGGGAAGGCGCGCCGGCGGCTGTCGCCGAGCGAGAAGTACGAGATGTGGATGTCGATCGTCACCGGGCAGGCGACGCAGCGGGAGGCCGCCGAGCGCTACGGGGTGGACCGCTCGACGGTGGTGACCGCGTGCCGGGTGGCCAAGCAGTGCGCGCT
>DATLGI010000137.1:0-11924 GCA_035540535.1 Pseudonocardia sp. | reverse complement strand
GCCTTGGCCCGGCGGGCGGCCTCGCGCTGGGTGCGCGGCGGCGGCGGGGCGGGGCCCCGGCGGCGCGCCTCGGCCTCGCGCCGCTTCGGCGTCGGCCGGCCCTTGCCGCCGGCGCGCTCGGGCTCGTCGGGCGGCGTGCCGGTGTCCGCGGACACCGGCGCGCCCGATCCGCTGGACGTGGACCCGGGGCGCCGGAGGAACCTCACGATCCCAGCCTACGGGCGCTACCGTGCCGCGCATGCGCGTGGTCGTGGCTCCGGACTCCTTCGGCGGGACGCTGACCGCCCTCGAGGCCGCGGAGGCGATCGCGACCGGCTGGCGGCGCGCGGCCCCCGCCGCCGACGTCCGGCTGCTCCCGCTCGCCGACGGCGGCACGGGCTTCGTCGAGGTCCTGCACGCGGCTCTCGGCGGTGACCTGCACGAGGTCGGGGTGACCGGCCCCACCGGCGAACCGGTGCGGGCGAGCTGGCTGCGCGTCGGGCCGGTCGCCTACGTCGAGGCGGCGGCCGCGTGCGGGCTGCACCTGGTCGCGCCGGAGCGGCGGACCCCGCCGACGGCCGCCGCGGCCACCTCCCGCGGGGTGGGCGAGCTCCTCGCCGCCGCCCGGGACGCCGGGGTGGCCGAGGCGGTGGTCGGGCTGGGCGGGTCGGCCACCACCGACGGCGGGGCGGGGATGCTGGCCGCGCTCGGCGCCGGGCCGGTCGACGCGAGCGGTGCGCCGGTCCCGCCCGGTGGCGCGGCGCTGGTCGGAGCCGAGCGCCTGGCCGGTGCCCCCGCACTCGGCGGGCTGCGCCTGGTCGCCGCCGCCGACGTCGACAACCCGCTGCTCGGGCCGCACGGCGCGGCGGCGGTGTTCGGGCCGCAGAAGGGCGCCGACGACGCCGGGGTCGCCGCGCTCGACACGGCGCTGCAGCGGTGGGCCGGTGTCCTCGCCGCCGCTCTGGGCACCGACGTGCGCGACGAGCCCGGCGCCGGTGCGGCCGGCGGGCTCGGCGCGGCGCTGCTGGCGTGCGGGGCCCGCCGGGTGTCCGGGGCCGGCCTGGTGCGCGAGCTCGTCGGGCTCGACGCCGCGCTCGATTCCGCCGACCTCGCCGTCACGGGTGAGGGCAGCTTCGACTGGCAGTCGTTGCGCGGCAAGCTCGTCACCGCGGTCGCCCGCGCGGCCGCGGGCCGGGGCGTTCCGTGCCTGGTGTTGGCCGGCCAGGTGTCCGTGGGCCGGCGCGAGGCCGCCGCGGCGGGCGTCGAGGCCGCCTACTCGGTGGCCGACGACGCCGGCGGGGTGGGCTCCGCGCTGGCCGACCCGGCCGGGACGCTGGCCGCACTGGCTGCCCGGGTCGCCGCCCGCTGGCAGGGGTGACGGACGCGACCGGCGTGCGGGGCGCCGCCGGCCCGGGGCCGCCTACACTGGGCGGCAGAACGGGAACACGTTCCACCCGCCCCTGGTTGGGAGACACATGACCGTCGAGAACACCACCGTCGACAGCGCCACCGAGACCCACGCCGTCGAGCTGACCGAGGCCGCCGCGCTCAAGGCCCGGGCGCTGCTCGAGCAGGAGGGCCGCGACGACATGCACCTCCGGATCGCGGTGCAGCCGGGCGGCTGTGCAGGCCTGCGCTACCAGCTCTTCTTCGACGACCGCTCGCTGGACGGCGACCTGTTCCGGGACTTCCACGGCCTCAAGGTCGGGGTGGACCGGATGAGCGCGCCGTACCTGCAGGGCGCGGTGATCGACTTCGTCGACACCATCGAGAAGCAGGGCTTCACGATCGACAACCCGAACGCCGGAGGCTCCTGCGCCTGCGGCGACTCCTTCAACTAGACCGCTTCGCGTTCGGCGCTGCCGCGGCGTCGACACGGCTGTGTCGCGGCCCGTCGACTGTCCGACGGATCCGAGTTCTTTCGTGACCGTCGGTGAACGACGTCGTCGTACGGGTCGTGGCGGGCCTGGTGGTGTTCCTCGAGGGGCCCCGGTCTGGGACGATCGTCCCGGGTCGGGGCCCTTCGTCGTGCCGGAGGCACTGATGGCGTTCGCCCGGATCGGTGACGACGCGCGGTGGCCCGAGGGTCTCGTGCCCTTCGAGATCAGCCCCGACTTCGACGACGGCCAGCGCCGCACCGTGCGCCGGGCCGTCGCGCACTGGAACGGCCGGACGATCATGCGGCTCATGCCGCGCGCGGGGCAGGCCGACTTCGTCCGGTTCGAACCGGCCGACGGGTTCTGCCGGTCGGCCGTCGGGCGGGTCACCGGGCCACAGGCCATCGGCTGCGACGTCGCCGCCGGGTTTTCCCTCGGCAGCGTCATCCACGAGATCGGGCACGCCGTCGGCTACTTCCACGAGCAGCAGCGTCCCGACCGCGACCAGTTCGTCGACATCGTCGAGGAGAACATCGAGGCCGGCAAGGAGGGCAACTTCGAGGTCCGCACCGGCCTGACCCTCGGCCCCTACGACTACGGGTCGATCATGCACTATCCGCGCGACGCCTTCGCCGACGGCGGCGACACGATCGTGCCGCTGCAAGACGTCTCGATCGGGCAGCGCGAGGGCCTCAGCGACCGCGACGTCGCCGGGGTCTGCCTGCTCTACCAGGCCCCGCACGTGGTCGTGGCGTTCGAGGACAGCCGCTCACCGGGGCGACGGACCGTTCGCTGGACCGGCCTGACCCGCTGGGGCCGCCGCTGCTGGGGCCCGGACGCGGTGGGGGAGCGGGTCGACGGGCCGCGCTCCGCGCCGAACGTCGCGGTCGACGACGACCGCACCGCCGTCGTGGTCTGGGAGGACGACCCGGACGACGACGGCCGGTTCCGGGCGATGGCCCGCTGCCGCACCGTCGACGGCGCGCCCCGGTTCGACCTGCTCCCGCTGACCGACGCCCCCGGCAGCCACCGCGAGCCCGACGTGGGCATGGTGCCGGGCGGGGACCTGGTCGCGGTGTGGCAGAGCGCCCCGCCCGGCGGCGGCCGACAGATCCGGGCCCGCGGGTTGGATCGCCGCGGGCGGGAGCGCTGGCCGGAGGTCGTCGTCGCCGACGGCGCGAGTGCCATCCCGGCCGGGCCCGCCGTCGCCGTCGACACCGGTGGTGGCTTCGTCGTCGCCTGGTCCGAGCTGGCCGGCGACGTCCTCGCCGTGCGGGCGCAGGGGTTCCGCGGCGACGGCGTCGCGCGGTTCGCCCCGTTCACCGTGGCCGACGGGCTCGGCGACCAGGACGTTGTGGCACGGGTCGCGGTGGCCGGCGACGGCGCGTTCGTCGTCGTCTGGGAGCCGGCCGGCGGGGACGTGCACGCCCGCGGGTACGCCGCCGACGGCACACCGGGGTTCGGCCCGCTGACGGTGAACGGCGTGCCGGGCGGGCCGGCGCTGCTCTGCGACGTCGCCGCCATGCCCGGCGGCCGGTTCGCCGTCGTCTGGACCGACGACCGCGACGGGAACGGGCTGGGCCAGATCCGGTCCCGGGTGTTCGACGCCGGTGGCGGCCCCGCGGGTCCGGAGTTCACCGCGAACCCGCGCGGCGGCGGCGATCAGGGCGGCCCGCGGGTCGCGATCGACCGCGCCGGCCGGGTGTATCTGGTGTGGGCCGACGACGAGGACGGCAACGGCGTGTACCAGGTGCACGCGCAGGGCGTCGAGGCCGACGGCACCGCGTTCCTGCGCTCGTTCACGGTGAACACGGTGTGGGCCGGCCAGCAGAGGCGCCCGGCCGTCGCCACGCGGTGACGGCTACAGCTCCAGCTCCCACTCCGTCCACCGCCGCAGCGGGCGGAAACCCATCGCCTCGTTGATCGCGACCATCCAGGGGTTGGAGTCCGCGTTCCAGGTGTCGACGGCCGTGAGCGAGGGCTGTTCGCGCCGGGCCAGCTCCAGGTTCGCCACCTTCATCCGGATGCCGAGCCGGTGCCCGCGGTGCGCGCGGGCGACGATCGTGTCGCTCTGCCCGCCGTGCCACGGGACGTCACAGCGCACGAGGATGTCGGTGAACCCCACGAGCCGACCGCTCCGCCGGTGCAGCGCGGCGGTGACGACGCCGTGCAGCCCGCAGGCGCGCCGGGCGTCGTCTCGGGTGCGGATGCGGGCGGTGTCGTAGACCTCGGGCGCCAGGTGCAGGTCGTCGAGCGGTGCGTCGGTGGACATCCGGGCGGTGAGCTCGGCGATGTCGTCCACCCACCGGTCCGGGGTGCGCCCGGTCCACTGCACGAGCTCGTAGTCGCCGCCCGCGGGCCGCGCCGCGGACCCGAGGCGCGCCGCTGCCGCCTCGTCGGGCGGCAATGGCAGGCGCCGGCAGGTCTGCGCGAGCACGGGCGTCGCGCCCGCCGCGACGACGAACTCCTCGCCCGGGCCGGGGTGGCCGTCGAGGTCCGCGGCGCACGCCTCCCCGATCAGGCGGATCCGGCCGGCGTCCCGGGCCTGCACGGCCAGGTGGTGGAGCAGGGCGCGGCCGATGCCCGCCCGCCGGCGCGCCGGGGCGACGACGACCTCCGCGAACGCGTTGTCGAGGTTGTCCAGGGTGGGCAGCCCGAGCACGGCCTCGCCGACCACCTCGTCCCGGTGCCGTGCGAGCCACACGGAGGTCCGGGTGCCGGGATACGGATGGCGCAATCCGGCGAGGTGCTGGCGCAGGCTGGGAGGTGGGCCCTCGGGCCGGTCGGCGGCACCCGCCGCGACGGCGAGCGCGAAGCGGGCGCGCAGGGCGGCCTCGTCATCCGGGTCGACGGCGACGAGGGTCAGCGGCGGAGGGAGTGGCACGGGTAGATGGCGCCACGGAACGGCTCGGCTGCGCCACCGAGTTCCGGCGCCCTCACCACGGGCGCGGCCCGAGCGCCTCCGCGAGACGAACGCCTGCTCCGGGTAGCTGCGCGCCCCGCGCAGGTCGGTGGACTACGCCGTCACAGCCGGACCGGGTAGGCGGGCTCGGGGATCTCGGGGGTGATCCGCTGCTCGACGAAGATCCCGTGCCAGATCAGGAAGACCAGCAGCGTCCAGATCCGCCGGCTGTGGTCCACCGGGCCGGTGCGGTGGTCGTCGAGCATGCGCTGCACGGCGGCGAGGTCGACGAGGTGGTCGGCCTGCGACTCGAGCACGGTCGCGCGGGCCCAGGGGTACATCTCCTCGCGCAGCCAGTGCCGGATCGGCACGGGGAAGCCGAGCTTGCGCCGGTGCAGCACGTGTGCCGGCACGATCCCGTCGAGCGCGCGGCGCAGGGCGTACTTCGTGGTGCCCTGGGCGAGCCGTTCGGACAACGGCAGGCCCGACGCGACGGCGAACACCTCCGGGTCGAGGAACGGCACCCGCAGCTCCAGCGAGTTGGCCATCGTCATCTTATCGGCCTTGACGAGGATGTCGCCACGCAACCACGTGTACAGGTCCACGTGCTGCATCCGCGCCACGGGGTCCCACCCCACCGAGTCGCGGTAGTGCGGCGCGGTGACGTCGGTGTGCGAGCAGCGGGGGTCGTGCACGCGCAGCACCCGGGCCAGCTGATCGTCGCGGAAGATGCGGGCGTTGCCGTAGTAGCGCTGCTCCAGCGGCAACGCGCCGCGACGGAGCAGGTCCTTGCCCCGCAGCCCCTCCGGAAGCCGGGCCGACGCCCGGCCGAGCAGCCGGCGCAGCGCGCCCGGGACACGCTCGAACGGCGCGAGCGACAGCGGCTCGCGGTAGATGGTGTAGCCGCCGAACAGCTCGTCGGCGCCCTCCCCGGACAGCACGACCTTGACGTGCCGGCGCGCCTCGCGCGCGATGAACCACAGCGGCACCAGAGCCGGATCGGCGACGGGATCGTCGAGGTACCAGACGATGAGCGGCAGCGCGTCCATCATCTCGTAGGGCTTGACGGTGCGGATCACGTGCCGGACCCCGATCGCCGCGGCCGACTCGGCCGCCACGTCCACCTCCGAGTAGCCCTCGCGCTCGAAGCCGGTGGTGAACGTGATCAGGTCGGGGTTGTGCTCCCTGGCCAGGGCGGCGATGGCGGTGGAGTCGATGCCGCCGGACAGGAACGCCCCGACGGTGACGTCGGCGCGCATGTGCTTGGCCACCGAGTCCCGCAGGACGCCGGCGATGCGCTCGTGCAGGTGCGCGCCGGTGCCGGAGCGGGTGTGGAAGGTCGGGGCGAAGTAGCGCTCGTACTCGACCTCGCCGCCGGGGCGCACGGTCAGGTGGGTCCCGGACTCCACCCGGCGGACGGCCCGGTGCAGCGTCGCCGGTTCGGGCACGTACTGCAGCAGCAGGTAGTGCTGCAGGGCGGTGGGATCGAGCTGCCGGGCCGCGCCGCCGCCCGTGCCCAGCCCGTCGACCAGGGCCAGGATGCTCTTCTTCTCGCTGGCGAACGCGACCCCGGCGGTGCCGACGGCCACGAACAGGGGCTTGATCCCGAAGGGGTCGCGGGCGGCGAACAGCACCCGCTCGCGGGCGTCCCAGAGCAGGAAGGCGAACATCCCGCGCAGGCGCGACACCGCCGCGGGGCCCCAGTGGTGGTACGCCGCCGCGATGGCCTCGGTGTCGCCCTCGGTGGCGAACTCCGCACCCAGCGCGGCCAGCTCGGCCCTCAGCTCCAGGTAGTTGTATATCTCGCCGTTGAACGCGATCGTGTACCGCTGCGGGTCCTCCGGCGGGCCCCAGTGCAACGGCTGGTGCGAGCCTTCCACGTCGATGATCGACAGGCGGTTGAAGCCGAGCACGAGGTCGGCGTCGTACCAGGTGCCGCTCTCGTCGGGGCCGCGGTGGCGGGCGCACCGCAGCGCGCCGGCCACCGCGTCGGCGCGGTCGGCCGCATCGGCGCCGGCGGTCAGCAGTCCCAGGAGTCCGCACACAGCGAGCCAGTATGCCGCTCGGCGCGCGGCCGTCCGGGGCGCACCCGAGAGGCGTCGTACGGTCCTGCTCGGTTAGTCTCTACCGCGGGTCGAAGGTGCGCGCACTCCCGCATCCGATCCGCCCCGGACAGCGTGAGGACGACGGCAGGGAGGCGGCCGGAAGTGGGCCCAGCACCAGGCGGCGCTGCACAGCGCGCGGGTCGGCGTCGAGCGGCGAAGCTGGCCGTCCTGGCCATGGTGGTCCTCCCGTTCACCACCGGCTGTTCGATGGAGGAGGTCCTGCGCTTCGGCTGGCCGGTGGGCGTCACCCCGCAGGCCGAGGCGATGCGCGAGTTCTGGACGTGGTCCACGGTGGCGGCCCTCGTCGTCGGCGCGATCACCTGGGGGGCGATGTTCTGGGCGATCCTGCTGCACCGCAAGCGCCGCGACGACGACGGCACGCTGCCCCGTCAGACGCAGTACAACCTGCCGCTCGAAGTGGTCTTCACGGTCATCCCGACGATCATCGTGTCGGTCCTTTTCGGCTTCACGGTCGCCGTGCAGAACTTCGTCTTCGAGACCACCGAGGACCCCGACGTCCGCATCGCGATCACCGGCTTCCAGTGGAACTGGCAGTTCGCCTACCCCGACACGCAGCTTCCCGGCGGCGGCGTGGTGACCGAGCTCGGCACCAGCGACCGGATCCCGCTGCTCGTGTTGCCCACCCAGCGGAGCATCCAGTTCTACCAGGAGTCCGAGGACGTCGTGCACAGCTTCTGGGTGCCGGAGTTCCTGTTCAAGCGCGACGTCTTCCCGCTGCCCGACCAGAACGACCAGGACCCGGTCTGGCAGATCAGCCAGATCGACACCGAGGGCGCCTTCGTCGGCCGGTGCGCCGAGTTGTGCGGCACCTACCACGCCTTCATGAACTTCGAGGTGCGGGCGCTGGCGCCCGAGCTGTACGACCGCTACATCACGCTCCGCCAGCAGGTGAGCCCCGGGACCGGCCAGCCGTACACCAGCGCGGAGGCCCTCGCCGAGCTGGACTGCGGCGAGCTCTGCACCCCGACAGCGATCACCACGTATCCGTTCACGACCGACCGCACGCTGCGTTCGGCGTCCGAGCAGCCCGGGGGCTGAGGAACAGCGATGAAGGTCGAGTCCCGGGTCTTCGAGGTCATCACCGTCTTCTTCTTCCTCTGCGGCATCGTCTACGCGGTGCTCGCCCGCGAGCCCGTCGGGATCGCCGGGCTGTTCCTCACCGGCGGGCTCTCCCTGATCATCGGGACGTACTTCCGGTTCGTGTCCCGGCGGCTCGAGGCGCGCCCGGAGGACAACCCGGAGGCGGAGGTGTCCGACGGTGCCGGCGAGGTCGGGTTCTTCTCGCCGGGCAGCTACTGGCCCGCGGGACTCGCCGCGGCCGCCGCGGTGATCGGCGTGGCGCTGGCCTACGCGAACTTCTACCTGCTCGCGATCGCCGGCGTGGCGCTGCTGATCGCGGTGGGCGGGCTCGTCTTCGAATACCACATCCGCCCGTCGGAGCACTGAGCCCCGCCCGGCTCACCCCCGGGCGGCCTCGCCCAGCGCCTGCCGAGCGATGATCACCTGCTGGATCTGGCTGGTGCCCTCGTAGATCCGGAACAGCCGCGCGTCCCGGTAGAACCGCTCGACGGGCACCCCGCGGAGGTAACCGGCGCCGCCGTGGATCTGCACGGCCCGGTCCGCGACGCGGCCGACCATCTCGCTCGCGAAGTACTTGGCCACGGCGGGCCCCTGCACCGTGTCGGTGCCGTCGTCGTAGGCCCGGGCGACGTCGAGCACGAGCGCGTGGCCGGCCCGGTGGTCGGTCACCGAGTCGGCGACGAGCCCCTGCACCAGTTGGAATGCCGCGATGGGCCGCCCGCCCTGCTCGCGGGTCCGGGCGAACTCCACCGACTCGTGCACCAGCCGCCCGGCCATCCCCACGCACAGCGCGGCGATGTGCGCGCGACCGTGCGCGAGGCACCGCGCGGCGATCCGGAACCCCTGGTCGACGCCGTTCGCGCCGCCGACCAGAGCCTCGGCGGGCACCCGGACGCCGTCCAGGTGGACGTCGGCGGTCCAGGCGCCGAACTGGCCCATCTTGTGGTCCCGCGGGCCGATCGACAGGCCCGGGGTGCCGGCCGGGACGAGGAAGGCGGAGATCCCGCGGTTCGCGGGCACGTCGCGGTTGGTCCGGGCGAACACCATGAGGACGTCGGCGACGGGGGCGTTGGTGATGTAACGCTTGGCCCCGTCGATGACCCAGTCGGAGCCGTCGCGGCGGGCGGTGGTGGTCAACCCGGAGGGATCCGAGCCGGCATCGGCCTCGGTGAGCCCGAACGCGGCCGTCACCTCGCCGCTGGCCAGCCGCGGCAGCCACTGCGCGCGCTGGGTGTCGGTGCCGCCCTTGAGCAGCACCTGGCCGGCGATACCGTTGTTGGTACCGAACAGCGACCGAAGGGCCGGCGTCGTCCAGCCGAGCTCGAAGGCCAGTCGCGCCTCCTCGGTGAGCGTCATGCCCAGCCCGCCGTACTCCTCGGGGATGGCGAACCCGTAGAGCCCCATCGCCTTGCACGCCTGGATGATCGCTGCCGGCACCTCGTCCTCGCGGTCGATGCGCTCCTCGAGCGGCACGACCTCGTTGCGGATGAAGCCGCGGACCGAGGCGAGCACGTCGGCGAGATCGGCGGGGTCCACGTGGGCTCACTTCCGTCGTCGGCAGGACGCCCCGACGTTAGCCCGTGGCGGCCTCGGGCCTACGGGGCGCTGACGCCGTCCCGCACCGCGCCCGGCTCGCGGGACCTGTGCCGGCGCCACCACGTCCACACCGCCGCGCACGCGGCGAGCCACGCCGCGCCGACCAGCCATCCGGCGACGACGTCGCTGAACCAGTGCACGCCCAGGTAGATCCGGGTGGCACCGACGGCGCCGACCCACGACCCGGCCGCGAGCACCGCCGCCACCCGGCCCGCGACCCCCAGCCCGGCCCAGGCGAGCACCACGAGCGAACCGATCACGGTCATGGACATGGTGGCGTGCCCGGAGGGGAGCGACTCGCTGGTCTCCTCGACCAGCCGGATCAGCTCGGGCGGGCGCAGCCGGTCGAGCACGTTCTTGAGCCCGGAGAACAGGACGCTCGCCCCGGCCATCGTCGCCACGACGAACACCGCGTCGGCCCGGCGGCCGCGCCACCACGACCAGATCCCGACGGCCACCGCGAGCGGTGCCATCAGCAGCGGCCGGCCGATCTCGGTGACCGCCACCGCGGCGGCGGTCAGGTCGGGGGAGCGCAGGGCCAGCGCGTCGCCGAGCACCGGGTCGTCCAGCGTCCCGGGGCCGGCGCCAGTGAACCCGCCGTACAGGGCCGCCGCGGCCGCAACGGCGAGCAGCACCGCGAGCGCGGCGCCGATCGCGGGCGCGCGGTCGTCGCGCACGTCGTCCTCCTCACACCGTCCGGCCGCGCCACTCGCGGTAGCGGCGCACGAGCGCCGCGCTGGAGGCGTCGAGTCCCGCCAGGTCCGGCTGCTCCGCCGTCAGGGCGGGGGTGAGCTGCTTCGCCATCACCTTACCGAGCTCGACGCCCCACTGGTCGAACGGGTCGATGCCCCAGATCGTGCCCTCGACGAACGTGACGTGCTCGTAGAAGGCGATCAGCTGCCCCAACACCGACGGGGTGAGGCGCCGCGCCAAGATCGTCGACGACGGGCGGTTGCCCGGCATGACCCGGTGCGGCACGGTGTGCGCCGGCACGCCCTCCGCGGCGATCTCCTCGGCGGTGCGCCCGAACGCCAGCGCGGCCGACTGCGCGAACAGGTTGGCGCAGAACAGGTCGTGCATGTCCCCGTCGCCCTCGACGGGTACCACGTCCGAGGGCTCGGCGAATCCGATGAAGTCGCACGGGACGAGCCGGGTGCCCTGGTGGAGCAGCTGGTAGAACGCGTGCTGCCCGTTGGTGCCCGGTTCCCCCCAGACGATTTCCCCGGTCGTCGTGGTGACCGGCCGGCCGTCGCCGCGGACGGACTTGCCGTTGCTCTCCATCGTCAGCTGCTGCAGGTAGGCCGGCAGCCGGTGCAGGTACTGGCTGTAGGGCAGCACGGCGCGGGTCTCGGCGCCGAAGAAGTTCGCGTACCAGACGCCCAGCAACCCGGCGAGCACCGGCAGGTTCCGCTCCGGCGGCGCGCCGCGGAAGTGCTCGTCCATCGCGTGCATCCCCGCCAGGAGCTCCGCGAAGTGCGCGCGCCCGATCGCGACCATCAGCGAGAGCCCGATCGCGGAGTCGAGCGAGTAGCGCCCGCCGACCCAGTCCCAGAAGCCGAACATGTTCGCCTCGTCGATCCCGAACGCGCGCACGGCCGCGGCGTTGGTCGACACGGCGACGAAGTGGCGGGCGACGGCGGCGTCGTCACCGAGGCCGTCGACGAGCCAGCGCCGGGCCGCCCGCGCGTTCGTCAGGGTCTCCAGCGTGGTGAAGGTCTTCGACGAGACGACGAACAGCGTGGTCGCCGGGTCGAGGCCGCGCAGGGTCCCGACGACGTCGGCGGGGTCGATGTTGGAGACGAACCGGCACTCGAGGTCGCGCCGCCCGTAGGGCCGCAGCGCCTCGTAGGCCATCACGGGTCCGAGGTCGGAGCCGCCGATGCCGATGTTCACCACCGTCCGGATCCGCTCGCCGGTGTGGCCGGTCCACGTCCCGGACCGGACGGCGTCGGTGAAGGTGCCCATCCGGTCCAGCACGGCGTGCACGTCGGCGACGACGTCCTGGTCGCCCAGGTGCAGCACCGCGTCGCGGGGCAGGCGCAGCGCCGTGTGCAGCACCGAGCGGTCCTCGCTGGTGTTGATCCGTTCTCCGGCGAACATCGCGGCGGTCCGCTCGGGCACGCCGGCGCGGCGGGCGAGCGCGACCAGCAGATCGACGGTGGTGCGGGTGATGCGGTGCTTGGAGAAGTCGAGGACGAGGTCGGCGCCGGTGGCGGTGAACCCGTCGGCCCGCCCGGGGTCCTCGGCGAACAGTTCCCGCAGGTGCCGGTGGCGGATCTCGGCGTGGTGCGCCGCGAGCGCGGCCCACTCCGGGGTGGCGGTGATGTCCGCAGTGTCGCCCGGGGGGAGCCCGGTGGGGTCGGG
>DATLGI010000136.1:0-2108 GCA_035540535.1 Pseudonocardia sp. | reverse complement strand
GGGCAGGTTCGGCCCACCGCCACCCGCCCCCGGTGTCGGGGCGGTAGGGCAGCACGGCGGTCACGGCGGCGGTCGGCACGGGGCCGTAGCAGTGCGGGAACCTCAGCTCCGGCGGGTCGCCCGGAACGCCCGGCTCCCAGCGGACGTCCAGCCCCGTGGGATCGACGGCGAGCAGCAGCAGATCGGTGCGCCCGGCGAAGAGCCGGTCGGCGGGCAGCGCGACCTGCTCCGGCACGGAGAGGTGGACGAACCGCGCGCCGGCGCTCGCGGTGACCGCGCCGACGGCGAGCGCGGTCCGCCAGGCGGCCGGGGTGATCAGGTGCAGCAGCGGCGCGTCCATGGTGTGCAGCCTGCCGTCCGGGCCCCTCCGATCGGGCGGGGCCCGCCCGGCATTCCGGCGGGCGAGCCTTGTCTCTGGCACCCGGTGCCAATTACGTTCGAGCCACCGACCCCCGCACATCAGGAGGATCCATGGCGCCGATCGACCACACCGAGGCCGTCACCGAGGAGCCGCTGGTCGAGGAGACCCTCGTCGAGGAGGTCTCGATCGACGGCATGTGCGGTGTCTACTGATCCGGACGTGGCCCGGTCGGCGGCCGGGCCGGAGCCGGTGCTCGACCCGGCGAGCAGGTCTCCGGGGTTCGACCCGGGCCGGCCGTTCCGCTGCAGCCCCTCGGTCGCCCTGCGCCCGGAGCCGTTCGGCGCGCTCGCCTACCACTTCGGCACCAGGCGGCTGTCGTTCCTGAAGACCCCCGAGCTGGTCCAGGTCGTCTCGGGGCTGGAGAACCACCCGGACGTGCACGCCGCGATCGCCGCCGCCGGTGTCGCGGAGAGCAGCCGGCCCGCCTACCTGAACGCCCTGGCCGGCCTCGCCGAGAACGGCACCATCGAGGAGCGGCGCTAGGAATGGAGCTGCAGTGAAGCTGGTCGAGCACTTCCAGTACGGCCTGAACTCACCGATCTGCCTGACCTGGGAGCTCACCTACGCCTGCAACCTCGCGTGCGTGCACTGCCTGTCGTCGTCCGGGCGGCGCGACCCGCGCGAGCTGTCCACCGACGAGTGCAAGGCCGTCGTCGACGAGCTGCAGCGCATGCAGGTCTTCTACGTCAACATCGGCGGCGGCGAGCCGACGGTGCGGCCGGACTTCTGGGAGCTGCTCGACTACGCGATCTCGCACGACGTGGGCGTCAAGTTCTCCACGAACGGGATCAAGCTCGACCGGGCCCGGGCGCGGCAGCTGGCCTCGACCGACTACGTCGACGTGCAGATCTCGCTCGACGGCGCCACCGCCGAGGTCAACGACCGCGTGCGCGGCCCGGGTTCCTACGCCACCGCCGTGCGCGCGCTGGAGAACCTGGCCGAGGCCGGTTTCGGGCAACCCAAGATCAGCGTCGTGATGACCCGGGAGAACGTCGACCAGCTCGACGAGTTCAAGGCCATCGCCGACAAGTTCGGCGCCCAGCTGCGGATCACCCGGCTGCGCCCGTCCGGGCGTGGCGCCGACGTGTGGGACGAGCTGCACCCGACCGCCGCCCAGCAGAAGCAGCTCTACGACTGGCTGGTGGCGCGCGGCGAGGGCGTGCTCACCGGTGACTCCTTCTTCCACCTCTCCGCGTACGGGGAGGCCCTGCCGGGGCTGAACCTGTGCGGCGCGGGCCGGGTGGTGTGCCTGATCGACCCCGTCGGTGATGTGTACGCGTGCCCGTTCGCGATCCACGACGAGTTCCTCGCGGGCAACGTGCGGTCCCCGGGCGGGTTCGCCGGGGTGTGGCGGAACTCGGAGCTCTTCGCCGACCTGCGCCGTCCGCAGACCGGTGGTGCCTGCTCGGCCTGCCTGCACTACGACGCCTGCCAGGGCGGCTGCATGGCGGCGAAGTTCTTCACCGGACTGCCGCTCGACGGGCCGGACCCGGAGTGCGTGCGCGGCTTCGGCGAGCAGGCCCTCGCGGCGCGGGGCGCGGCGACGGTCATCCCGAGGTCCGAGGTCGACCACTCGCGGTCGGCGCCCCGCAACTCGCGCCCGCCGAAGGGCCCGGTGCCGCTCACCCTGTCGGTGCGCCCCGACCGCGCCTGCGACGAGAGCCCGCTCGCCGGGATGCCGCTGCCC
>DATLGI010000135.1:0-4177 GCA_035540535.1 Pseudonocardia sp. | reverse complement strand
GGTCGCGGCGGTGCTGGTGATCGCGCTGGTGGTGCCGACCGCGGTGTGGGTGCGGCTGCGGCTGCCGGCGGTAGCCGGGTTGCTGGAGAGCGCGACGATCCTGCCGATCGTCATCCCACCGGTGGTGATGGCGGCGGGGATCGCGTTCGTGCAGGCGAATCTCGACGGCCCGCTGTTCCGGGAGCTGTTCGCGTCCTCGCTCACCGCGCTCACGCCGTTCTACGTGGTGCTCGCGCTGCCGTTCGCCTACCGCGCGGTGGACAACGGCCTCGCCGCGATCCCCCTGCGCACGCTCGTGGAGGCGGCCCGCAACCTCGGCGCGAGCATGGCCGGGGCGCTGCTGCGAGTGGTGCTGCCCGCGATCCGCTCGGCGGTGCTCGGGGCGGCGTTCCTCACCCTCGCGCTGGTGCTGGGCGAGATCGTCATCGCGCGGATCCTGCTGTACACGGACACGTTCCCGGTCGCGATCGTGGAGGTCGGGCGAAGCCAGGCCGGAGTCGCGGTGGCCCTGTCGCTGGCCGCGCTGGTGCTGACGTGGGTGCTGTTGCTCGCCGTCTCCTTCGCCGGCGGGCGGCGCACGGGAGCGGAACGGACGCCATGATCGGGGGAACGTCGTGAGTGAGCCGACCACCGTCGAGCCCGCCGCGCCGTCGGCAGCGCCGGCGGCGCGCGGCGTCACCGTCGAGTTCCGCGGCATCCGGCGCAGCTACGGTACGACGCACGCGCTCGCCGGGCTGGACCTGACGCTGCGCCCCGGCGAGCTGCTCGCCCTGCTCGGGCCGTCCGGCTGCGGGAAGACGACGGCGCTGCGTCTGCTCGCCGGGTTCGACCGGCCCACCGAGGGCCGCGTACTCATCGGCGACCGCGACGTCACCGACGTGCCCGCCAGCAAGCGCGACACCGGCATGGTGTTCCAGGCCTACTCCCTGTTCCCGACGATGACCGCGGCGGAGAACGTCGCCTTCGGCCTGCGCATGCGGCGGGTCGGCGCCGCCGAGCGGGCGCGGCGGGCGGGCGAGCTGTTGGAGCTGGTCGGGCTCGGGAACCGCGGCGGCTCCTTCCCGCACCAGCTCTCCGGTGGCCAGCAGCAGCGGGTGGCGCTGGCCCGGGCGCTCGCGGTCTCGCCGGCGGTGCTGCTGCTCGACGAGCCGCTGTCCGCGCTCGACGCCCGCGTGCGCGTGCAGCTGCGCGACGAGATCCGCCGCGTGCAGCTCGCCGAGGGCATCACCACGCTGTTCGTCACCCATGACCAGGCCGAGGCGCTCGCCGTCGCCGACCGGGTCGCCGTGCTCGACGCCGGCAGGCTGGAGCAGATCGGCACCCCGCAGGAGGTGTACGGGAACCCGGCGACGCCGTTCGTCGCGGAGTTCGTCGGGGTGCAGAACCGGCTGCCGGCCGAGCGGCTCGACGGTGGGCAGGTGCAGGTGCTCGGCACGCCGGCGGTACTGGACGGGGAGGCGCCCGCCGGGGCGCTGACCGTCGCGGTCCGGCCGGAGGCCCTCGCCGTCGGCGGCGGAGGCGAGCCGGGCACGGTCGTGTCGACCACGTTCCTCGGCCCGGTCACCCGCCTGGTGGTCGACACCGCGGCGGGCGAGCTCGTGGTGGACACCGTCAGCCGGCCGGGGCTGCCCGGTATCGGCGAGCGCACCACCGTCGGGTTGAGCACCGAACGGGTCCGTCCCGTTCCCTGACGGCCTACAGCGCCAGGTCCCGCCGCGCGTAGGTCGCCACGCCGGTCAGCGCCGCCGCCACCGCGACGGCGAGCATCCCCACGGCTCCGGCACCGTCCGGTGCCACCTCGGGCACCGCGGCGACGTGCGAGAACGGCGATAGCCACGCGACGGCCGCCGGCGCCCCCGTGCTCTGCGCGACGACCTGCAGCAGGAACCCACCCGCCGCGGGCACCGCGCCGACCGCGAGCACCGCGCGGGGCGCGACGCCGAGCGCGAGCACCGCCGCGGCCAGGCACAGCAGCGCGACCGGTGCGACGTTCAGCGCGCCGGCGAGCGCGGCGGCGAGCCCCAACCCGGCGCCCACCATCGCGCTGCCCGCCCACATCGCGGCCGCCGCCACACCCACCAGCACACCGACGCCGGCCGCCGTCACCGCGATCTCGACGCCGAGCAGGCGCGTCCGCGACACCGGCAGCGCGGCCAGCAGCACCCCGCGCCGGCTCGTCTCGTCCTCGGCCAGCGCCGCGATCCGCGCCGCGGCGAAGATCCCGACCGGGATCGCGAGCAGCCCGAACAGGGCGGCGGCGAACCCGGGAACCGAGCCGAGGCCACCGAACCCGGCGCCCGCGGCGAGCTCGGCGAACCGCGCGTTCTCCGCCAGGAACCCCGTGACCGACACCGTGAGCAGCCCGACGAGCAGGAAGTAGGCGCCGAGCCCGAGCGCCCAGCCGGCCAGCGGCCGCAGCGCTCGCCGGACGGCGAACCCGCGCACCGAGCGCAGCAGCCGCAGGCGCGGGCGCCGCGCCGAGCGGACCTGCACCAGGCCGGCCCCGAGGTCGCGCCGGCCCGCGGCGACCAGCGCCCCGGCGGCCGCCGCGACCGCGACGAGCGCCGCCACCAGCAGCGGGCCCGGCCGGTTCGCGGCGTACGGCTGCACCTGCGCGAGCACCCCGAACGGGCTCGCCCACCGCAGCCAGGCGAGCGCGCCGATCCCGTCGGCCAGCATCCGGGCCAGCAGCGTCGCACCGAGGACCGCGACGGCGGCGCCGGCCGCGGCCGCGCGGGCCGGCAGGACCTGCGCGGCGAGCGTCCCGAGCGCGGCGAACCCGGCCCCGACGAGCGCGACGCCGGCGCCGTGCAGCAGCGCCCCGGACACCGCGGTGCCCGCCACGACCAGCGCCGCGGCCGTGCCCGCGCCGATCACCAGCACCGCGCCGATCAGCACCGCGAGGTGGCGGGCGACCAGCTCCGGCAGCCGGATCCGGCCGGCCAGGAGGACCCCCCACCGACCGGCGTCCTCCTCGCCGCGGGTGATCCGGGTGGCCGCGAGCAGCGCCCACGCCCCGACGACGACGGTCACCGGCGTGCCCGTCCGCCAGACGGTGAAGCCGCCGGGGTCGTCCAGCGCGACCGGTGTCCCGAACAGGGTCCGGATCGCCGGGTTCGCGGCGAGCGCCTGCAGCGCAGCGCCGTCCAGCGCACCGGCGAACGTCGTCCGGTACTGCACCGCGACCAGCGCCGACATCCCGGCCGCGACGAGCAGCACGATCAGCGCCCCGCGCCGCACCTGGCGCAGCGCCAGCGAGGTCACGGCGTTCACCGGCCGGCCCCGTAGTAGTCGAGGAAGATCTCCTCGAGGGTGGGCTCCCGCACCTGCAGCGCGGTGACGTCGACGGCCGCCAGCGCGCGCAGCGCGGGGCCGGGCGCGCCGGACAGGGTGAACCGCAGCCGCCCCGGCGCGAGCGCCTCGACGCCCACCACGCCGGGCACGGCGCCGAGCTCGGGAGCCGGCCCGGCGAAGGCCACCTCGACGTCCGTGCGCCGCAGCCGGCGCAGGTCCGCGATCCCCGCGACCTCGACGAGCCGTCCCGCACGCAGGATGCCGACCCGGTCGCACACCGCCTCGACCTCGCCGAGCAGGTGCGAGCTCAGGAACACCGTCTGGCCGCGCCCGCGCGCCTCGGCGACGCACGTGCGGAACTCGCGCTCCATCAGCGGGTCCAGGCCGCTCGTCGGCTCGTCGAGCACCAGCAGCGGGGCCCGGGTGGCGAACGCGGCGACGAGCGCGACCTTCTGCCGGTTGCCCGTCGAGTAGGTCCGGCCGGGCCTGGTGAGATCGAGCTCGAAGCGCCGGACGAGCTCCTCGCGGTAGCCGAGGTCGGTACCGGGGCCGGTCCGGGCGAGCAGTTCGAGGACCTCCGCACCGGTCAGCGACGGCCACAGCGCCACGTCCGCGGGCACGTAGGCCAGGTGCCGGTGCGCGCGGCGGACGTCCGCCGCGTCGTCGTCGAGGATCCGGGCCCGGCCCGAGGTGGGCCGGATGAGCCCGAGCAGCATCCGGATCGTCGTCGACTTGCCGGCCCCGTTGGGCCCGAGGAAGCCGAACACCTCGCCCGGCTCGACGGTGAGATCCAGCGCGTCGACGGCGAGGATGCGCCCGAAGCGCTTGGTGAGCCCCTCCGTGCGCAGCGCGGCCGGGCGGGCGACGGAGGTGGTGGGCAGGG
>DATLGI010000134.1:0-29780 GCA_035540535.1 Pseudonocardia sp. | reverse complement strand
TGGTCCTGGTCCTCGTCGCGGCCTGGTGCGTGTCCCGGGCGCGGCGGCTCGACCGCCTGCACGTCCGGGCGGACGCCGCGCGCGCCGGGCTGCACGCCGCCCTGCTCGCCAGGGCCGCCGTCGCGCAGCGGGTGGCCGCGGTGCCCGGCGTCGGTGCTCCGGGGCTCGCCGCCGCCGCGGTCGGGGCGGCGGTGGCCGGGGCGGCCGAGCGCGAGCAGGCGGAGAGCGAGCTCGGCCGCCGGCTGGGGGCGGTGCCGCGAGCGCTGCTGCCCGCGCCCCTGCTCGCCGAGCTCGTCGACGCCGAGCAGCTCGTCGTCGTGGCCCGGCGGGTGTACAACGACGCCGTGCGCGACACCCTGGCGCTGCGCTCGCGCCGGCTCGTGCGCCGGCTGCGGCTGGCAGGGCGGGCTCCCGTGCCGGAGTACTTCGAGATCGTGGATCCCGGTCCGGCTGTGAGCGGTACCGCCGCGCGACAGCGGCGGGCCGGCTCCGTCGGCTGACGTACGATCGGGTGGTCTTTCCCCGCGAACCGAGAGGTACCCCGGTGTCTTCCCCTGGCACGGCCCCCCACGATTCCCCGAACGACGGTCCGCGCCTGGGCACCGCCCGCGTCAAGCGCGGAATGGCCGAGATGCTCAAGGGTGGCGTGATCATGGACGTGGTCACCCCGGAGCAGGCCCGGATCGCGGAGGACGCGGGCGCGGTCGCGGTGATGGCGCTCGAGCGCGTGCCCGCGGACATCCGCGCACAGGGCGGCGTCGCCCGGATGAGCGATCCGGACATGATCAGCGGCATCGTCGACGCGGTCTCGATCCCGGTGATGGCGAAGGCGCGGATCGGGCACTTCGTCGAGGCCCGGGTGCTGCAGTCGCTGGGCGTCGACTACGTCGACGAGTCCGAGGTGCTGACCCCGGCCGACGAGGCCCACCACATCGACAAGTGGGCGTTCACCGTGCCGTTCGTCTGCGGCGCGACCGACCTGGGCGAGGCGCTGCGGCGGATCTCCGAGGGTGCGGCGATGATCCGTTCCAAGGGCGAGGCCGGCACCGGCAACGTCGTGGAGGCCACCCGGCACATGCGCGCCATCCGGGCCGGGATCCGCCGGCTCGGCACGCTGGACGACACCGAGCTGTTCGTCGCGGCGAAGGAGCTGCGCGCGCCCGTCGAACTGGTGGCCGAGATCGCCCGGGCGGGAAAGCTGCCGGTGGTGCTGTTCACCGCCGGCGGCATCGCCACGCCGGCCGACGCGGCGATGATGATGCAGCTCGGCGCGGAGGGCGTCTTCGTCGGCTCCGGGATCTTCAAGTCCGGCGACCCCGCACGCCGTGCCGAGGCGATCGTCAAGGCGACCACGTTCCACGACGACCCCGACGTCATCGCCAAGGTGTCGCGCGGCCTGGGGGAGGCGATGGTCGGCATCAACGTCGAGGACATCCCCGACGCGCAGCGGTACGCCACCCGCGGCTGGTAGTCCTGCACCTGCTCCCGCGTCACCCGACGCGATGGCGGCGTCCCGAAAGGGGGCGCGCCGGGCACACGAAGCGGTGAAACGCGCCGCCGGTCTCACTGTCCGCCCGTAGCTTCTCCGCATGAGCTGTGACGCGAGTGCTGAGAGAGTCGGATGAGGCGCACAGCGACGGTTGGGGCCGTCGTTCTCATCGCGCTGTTCGTGGCGTCGCTGACGGCCGCGGCGCAGCCGCCCGAGGAGCCGGTGGACGCGGCGTGCCCGCCCGCCGTCGGGGCGGGGGAGCCGCCACCCCCGCCGCCGGACGACGTGATGGGCCGCTACGCCGACGGAACCGGCTGCCCGTCCGGCTTCGCCGCGACGGCCGGTTCGACGGTCCGCGCGGCGGACGTCCTGGACTGGGGGGAGCCGGTCGCCGTCGACGAGTTCGAGGGCGAGTCCCTCGCCCCGACCTGGACGGCCTACGACGGCACCGGCCACCAGGGGCAGGGCCGGCGCTCACCGGACGCGGTCGTGGTCGAGGACGGGGTGCTGACGATCACCGGCGACGGACGCGGCACCACCGGCGGGATCACGTGGCAGGCGGCGAGCCGGTACGGGCGGTGGGAGGCACGTGTCCGCGTCCCCGCCGGTGATGCCTCCTACCACGCGCTGCTGCTGCTCTGGCCGGCGACGGGTGCGTTCCCGGAGGCCGGCGAGATCGACTTCATGGAGATGCAGGCCGCCGACCGCGCCACGACGTACGGCGTGCTGCACCACGGCCGGGCCGACGACCAGTACTACGGCGAGCTCGCGATCGACGGCACGAGGTGGAACAACTGGGCCGTCGAGTGGACCCCGGACCACCTGTCGATGTTCGTCAACGGGCAGGAGTGGTGGCGGGTGGACGATCCGGCGCTGCTGCCGACCGGGGAGATGCGGCTGTGCATCCAACTGGACTGGTTCCCGGGCGCGACGGCGGCGCGCGGGTCGGCGATGAAGGTCGACTGGGTGCGGCACTACGCCGTCGACGTCCCGGTCGCCGACGACCGCGAGGACGGCGGCGAGGACGGCGGCGGCGGCGACGCCGAGGTGGCCCGGACCGAGGGCGCTCCCGACCCCGCGCCCCTGTCGACCCCGCCCGGTCGCGGTCTGGTGCCGCGGCCCGTGCCGGCCCGCTAGGCGTACTCCATGATCAGGACGGCGCTGCTGCCCGGCTCCAGGGCGCAGTACGAGTGCGGCCGGTCACCGGGGAACCGGGCGTAGTCGCCGGCGGCGAGGTCAACCTCGCCGCCGGCGGGTCCGGCCGACCAGCGGCCGGCGGTGACGAGCAGGTGTTCGGTGGTGCCCGGGATGTGGGCCTCGGCGTGCCGGCGTCCGCCCGGCTCGGCGCCGATCACGTGCAGGTCGCGGCGGGCACCCGGCGGGCAGGCGGCCAGCAGGGTCCCGGTGAACGGCGCCTGGTCCGACGCGATCGCGTGACCCTCGCCCGCCCGGATCACCCGCACGCCGGGCGCGGGCGGGTCGACGAGACGGCTGAACGGCACGTCGAGCACCACGGCCAGCGCCCACAGCGTCTCCACGCTGGGGTTGCCCGCGCCGGACTCCAGCTGCGACAGCGTCGATTTGGCGATCCCCGCTCGCCGGGCCAGCTCCGCGAGCGAGACGCCCAACCGCTCCCGCTCGCGCCGGACCGCGACGGCGATCGCGCCGAGCGGGCTCGTTCGGTTCATCGGTCTCCTCGTATGACTTGACGAACGGTCGACCGGTGTTCAGTGTAGGGTGTCATGCGTTCGCTGTACCGAACACTGGACCGTGACGACGTGCGCGACGCGGCGGCCCTCGCCGCGGCGATCGGCGTCGTCGGCGCGTCCTTCGGAGCCCTCGCCACGGCCGCCGGAGTCCGGCCCGAGCTGATCGTGGCGATGTCGCTGCTGGTCTTCGCCGGCGGGTCCCAGTTCCTCGCGGTCACCGTGGTCGCCGCCGGCGGCGGGGGGGTGGCCGCGGTGGTCGGCGGCATCCTGATCAACGCCCGGCACCTGCCGTTCGGCCTGGCGATCGGGGACACCGTGGGGCGCGGTCCGCTGGCGCGGCTGGTCGGCGCGCACCTGCTGATCGACGAGGCCGTGGCCTTCGCCCGGGCGCGTGGCAGCGGCCCGCGGGCCAGGGCGGCCTACTGGCTCTGCGGCGGGTCGTTCTTCGTCTGTTGGAACGCGGGCACCGCACTCGGGATGCTCGGCGGTGCCGCCGTGCCGGACCCGGCGGCGTTCGGTGTGGACGCCGCGTTCCCCGCGGCCCTGCTGGCGCTGCTGCTGCCCGCGCTGCGCGACGCCGACGCCCGCCGCGTCGGCCTGGCCGCCGTCGCCGTCGCGCTGCTGGCGACCCCCGTCCTGCCACCGGGGCTGCCCGTGCTGCTCGGCGTGCTCGGCGTGCTGGCCGCCGGACGCGCGACGCGGCGGCCGGCGCGATGAGCTGGCCGACCGTGCTCGTGCTCGCGGCCGGCACCTATCTGCTGCGCCTGGCCGGGCTCCTGCTGCGTGACCGGATCCGGCTCTCCGATGCGGTGCAGCGCCGGCTCGACCTCGCGGCGACCGCGCTGCTCGTCGCCCTGGTCGCCGTCGCCGCCCTGACCGAGGGCGGCGGGTTCGCCGGCTGGGCCCGGCCGGCCGGAGTGGCGGTGGGGGCGATCGCCGCGTGGCGGCGCGTCCCGTTCGTGCTGGTCGTGGTGCTGGCGGCGGGCACCGCCGCCGGCCTGCGCGCCCTCGGCGTCCGGTGAGCCGGACGCCCCGCAGGGGCTACCGCGCGGTGTGCGCGACGGCCGCGGGGGTGACCAGCCGCCGCGCCGCCGGCAGCGCCAGCACCACCGCGACGGCGGCGGCGACCACCGCGAGCCCGGCCAGCGGGCCGCGGAACCCGCCGTCCCCGCCGATGGCCGACAGCAGCACCGGCACCCCGAAGCCGAGGTAGGCGCAGGCGTAGAACGTGCCGGTCAGCGCGCCGCGTTCGGTCGGCGAGGCGAGGCGGGCCACCGTGGTGAGCCCGGCGGCCAGGCACAGCCCGTAGCCCCCGCCGAGCAGCACCGCCACGGGCACGAGCAGCGGCCAGCTCCCGGTGGCCCCGGCGACCAGGCTCAGCGCCAGCCCGGCCGCCCCGCTGAGCAGGCCGACGGGGGCGGCGCGGACCGCGCCGAGGCGCCGCTCGAGCGGCTGGGCGAGCACCCCGGTCAGCAGCGTGACACCGGCGACCAGTCCCGTCACGGCCACGGCGATGCCGGGCATCGCCGGGATCAGCAGCAGTGGCAGCACCGTGACAGCGGTGGACGGGAACGTGAACACCGCCACCGCGACCGGCAGCACCACCAGGGCGAACGGCCGGCGCGCCGGGCGCGGCACGCCGAGGTTGAGCAGCGGCCCGTCCCGGCGCCGGCGCTGCGGCGGCAGGGTCTCCGGGACGGCCCGCAGCAGGACGAGCGCGCCGGCCATGAGGGCGACGTGCAGCAGGTAGGGCAGCACGGTCGGCCACGGCAGCCACTGCGCCATCAGCCCGGCGGACAGCGGGCCCAGCGCCCACCCGGCGCTCAGGGCGCCGGTGGTGAGGCGGGCCGCGCGGCCCGCCGCACCGACCAGCTCCCCGAGCCAGGCCGTGCCGACGCTGATCACCACCCCCGACGCCGCCCCCTGCAGGAACCGCGCCGCGAACAGCGCGGCGAGCGACGACCCCGCGGCGAGGAACAGGGTCGACGTGAGCGCGGCGAGCACGCTCGCCGGCACGACCAGCCGACGCCGGCCGAACCGGTCCGACGCGGGCCCGGCCAGCAGCAGCGCGGGGACCAGGCCCGCCGCGTACAGGGCGAACGCCCCGGTCAGCGCGGTGGACGAGAGGCCGAGTGTCTCGCGGTACACCAGCAGCAGCGGTGTCGGCACGTTCGTGCCGAACGCGACGACGAACAGCGCCACCCACAGTGCCGCGACGGTGCGGCGGTCCCGTCTGGTGTCCGGCACCGCCGCACGGTACCCCGGCCGACCGCCCGTTCGGGTGGTTCGGACCGGAGCATGCCGCCCGTCAGCGCGGCGCCGGCTCGTACCGGGCGAAGGTCCGGGTGAACGTGCCGGTGCCCGACGTCATCGCGCGCAGGTCCACGGCGTAGCGCAGCAGCTCCACCGCCGGAACCTCCGCGCGCACGAGCGTGCGGCCCGGTCCGGCGACCTCCGTGCCCAGCACCCGGCCCCGCCGGCCGGACAGGTCGCCCAGGACGGTGCCGAGGTGCTCGTCGGGGATCCGGATCGTCACCTCGTCGAGCGGCTCCAGCAGCACCGTCCCGCACGCTTCGGCGGCCTCGCGCAGCGCGAGCGCCCCGGCCGTCTGGAACGCCGCGTCCGAGGAGTCCACGCTGTGCGCCTTACCGTCCACCAGGGTCGCGCGTACGTCGACGACCGGGTGGCGGTCGTCGGTCAGGCCACGCTCCATCTGCGCGCGGATGCCCTTCTCGACGCTCGGGATGAACTGGTTCGGCACCGCGCCGCCGACGATCTTGTCGACGAACTCCAGGCCGCTGCCACGGGGGAGGGGCTCGAACTCGACGTGGCACACGGCGTACTGGCCGTGCCCGCCGCTCTGCTTCACGTGCCGGCCCGTCACCCGCGCCGGCTTCGCCAGCGTGGCGCGCATCGGTACCCGCACGTCCTCGGTGTCGATCTCGGCCCCGCCCGCGCGCAGCCGCCCGAGCACGACGTCCGCGTGTGCCTCGCCCATGCACCACAGCACGGTCTGGTGCGTCTCGACGTTGCGTTCCAGCCGCAGGGTCGGGTCGGCTGCGACGATCTTCGCCAGAGTCTTGACCATCGCGTCCTCGTCACCGCGGGTGCGGGCGGCGACCGCGACGGGCAGCAGCGGGTCGGGCAGGTTCCAGCAGGACAGCAGCAGCGGGTCGTCGGCGGCGGAGATCGTGTCGCCGGTCTCGGCCGAGCCGACCTTGGTCAGCGCGCAGATGTCCCCGGCGACGCACATCTCGACCTCGCGCAGCGTGGCACCCAGCGGGGAGTAGACGTGGGCGACCCGCTCGTCGGCGTCGTGCCCCCCGTCGTCGGCGCCGTCGCCGTTCGCCCGCTGGGTCGGGATACGTCCGCTGTGGTGACCGCTGACGTGAACGGTCGACTCGGGACGCAGCGTCCCGGAGAACACGCGCACCAGCGAGACGCGTCCGACGTAGGCGTCGGCGGAGGTGCGCACCACCTCGGCGGCCAGCGGGCCGTCCGGGTCGGTGGTCAGGGCGGGACGCTCCGAGCCGTCGATGCCCGAGACCCTGGGCAGCGGGTGCTCCAGCGGCGAGGGGAAGCCGCCGACGAGGACCTCCAGCAGCGCGTCCAGGCCCACCCCGTCGGTGACGCAGACCGGGATGACAGGGTGGAACGAGCCGCGCGCGACGGCCGTCTCGAGGTCGTCGATCAGCGTGTGCAGGTCGATGTCCTCGCCGCCGAGGTAGCGCTCCATCAGCGTCTCGTCCTCGGACTGCTCGATGATCCCCTCGATCAGGGCGGCCCGCTCCTGCTCGGCCCCGGCCGGCGCCTGGCCCTCGGGGGTCTGGGAGAGCAGGCCGTACAGGCCGGTGACGGCACCGGAGCCGTCGCGCAGCGGCAGGTAGAGGGGGGCGACGCCGGCGCCGAAGGCGTCCTGGCAGGCGGTCACGGTGGACTCGAGGTCGGCCCGGGCGTGGTCGCAGCGGGCGACGACGACGGCGCGCGGCATGCCGACCGCGGCGCACTCCTCCCACTGCGCGACGATCGCGGGGTCGATGACGCCCTCGCGGCCGGCGTCGGCCGAGACGACGAACAGCGCGGCGTCGGCGGCGCGCAGGCCCGCGCGCAGCTCGCCGACGAAGTCGCCGTAGCCGGGGGTGTCGATCAGGTTGATCTTGACGCCCTCGTGCAGGACGGGGGCGACGGCGAGGCCGACCGAACGTTGCTGGCGCACCGCGGCCGGGTCGTGGTCGCACACGGTGGACCCGTCGGCGACGCTGCCCTGCCGCGGGACCACCCCGGTGGTGGCGAGCAGCGCCTCCACCAGCGTGGTCTTGCCCGAACCGGACGGGCCGACCAGCGCGACGTTGCGCAGCCGGGACGGGTCGGTGACGGTGAGCTCCCCGCTCGCCCGGCCGGTCGCGGACCGGCCTCCCGTCCGCGTGCCCGCATCTCTGACAGCCATGACGACCACCTCCCACGGCGCCGCTCCTGGCGCGAGCAGCGCCTGCACGTCGAGTCGTTGCGTCGTTGCCTCACGGTGGCGACGCCTGCGCGTCACGTGTGCGCCATCTCACACCCGCGGTGGACGGGCCACAACCCCCCGAGGCGTCCTCCGCCGAGCGCGCCGGGAGGCTCGGTAGGGTGCGGGCGTGCCCGTCCCCGGCCCCGGTTACGCGATCATCCTGCGGGTCGAGGCGCCCGCGTCGGCGAGCGCGGCCGGCGACCTCGCCGTCGCGGTCGGGCGGGTCGGCGGGGTCGTCACGGCCTTCGACGTCGTCGAGGCGCACACCGCGACGCTGGTCGTCGACATCTCCTGCAACGCGCTGAACAGCGAGCACGCCGAGGAGATCACGGCCGTGCTGGAGACGCGGCCCGGCGTGCACGTGCGCAAGGTGTCCGACCGGACGTTCCTGGTACATCTCGGCGGCAAGCTGGAGGTCACCTCCAAGGTCAGCCTGCGCAACCGCGACGACCTCTCGCGCGCCTACACCCCCGGCGTCGCCCGGGTCTGCCAGGCGATCGCGGCCCACCCGGCGGACGCGCGCCGGCTGACGATCAAACGGAACACCGTCGCGGTGGTGACCGACGGCTCGGCGGTGCTCGGCCTGGGCAACCTCGGCGCGGCGGCCGCGCTGCCGGTGATGGAGGGCAAGGCCGCGCTGTTCAAGCGGTTCGCCGGCGTCGACGCGTGGCCGGTGTGCCTGGACACCCAGGACACCGATGAGATCGTCCGGACCGTGCAGGTCCTCGCCCCGGCCTACGGCGGGATCAACCTGGAGGACATCGCCGCCCCGCGCTGCTTCGAGATCGAGCGGCGACTGCGCGAGCTGCTCGACATCCCGGTCTTCCACGACGACCAGCACGGCACCGCGGTCGTCGTGCTCGCGGCGCTGCGCAACGCGCTGCGGGTGGTCGGCAAGAAGCTCGCCGACTGCCGGATCGTCGTGTGCGGGGTGGGAGCGGCGGGGTCGGCGATCATCCGCCTGCTGCAGTCGAGCGCCCCCGGCGACGTCCTGGCCGTCGACATCGACGGGATCGTCCACCCCGGCCGGCCGGGGCTGGACGAGAACCTCACCTGGATCGCGCAGCACACGAACCGGGACGGCGTCTCCGGCTCGCTCGCCGCCGCGCTCGTCGGGGCGGACGTGTTCATCGGGGTGTCGGCGCCGAACCTGTTCGGCGCCGCCGAGCTCGCCACGATGGCGTCCGACGCGGTGGTGTTCGCGCTGGCCAACCCCGATCCGGAGGTCGACCCGGCGGTGGCGCTGCAGCACGCGGCGGTGGTGGCCACCGGTCGTTCGGACTACCCGAACCAGATCAACAACGTGCTCGCCTTCCCGGGCGTGTTCCGCGGGTTGCTCGACGCCCACGCGCGCGACATCACCGACGCGATGCTGCTCGCCGCGGCGACCGCGATCGCCGATGTCGTCACCGAGCCGAACCCGTCGTTCGTGGTGCCGAGCGTGTTCGACCCCGCCGTCGCCCCCGCGGTGGCCGACGCCGTGAAGGCCGCCGCCGGCAAGCCCCGCGAGTCGCGCTAGAACCGTGCGCGGGTCGCGGTGGACCCGTGCGCGACGCCACCTCGCGCCCGGACGCCGCGCGACTACCCTGGGCGCGCGTGGTCCCCGTGATCGGAGTGCTGGCCCTGCAGGGAGACGTCCGCGAGCACCTCGCGACGCTGCGGGACTGCGGCGTCCGGGCGATCCCGGTCCGGCGCCCGGCCGAGCTGGACACCGTCGACGCGATCGTCCTGCCCGGCGGGGAGTCGACCACCATGAGCCGGTTGCTGGCGGCCTTCGAGCTGCTCGAGCCGCTGCGGCTGCGGATCGCGCAGGGCATGCCCGCCTACGGTTCGTGTGCCGGCATGATCCTGCTCGCGAACGAGGTGCTCGACGGGCGGCCCGACCAGCACCAGCTCGGCGGGCTCGACATCGTCGTGCGTCGCAACGCCTTCGGTCGGCAGGTCGACTCGTTCGAGACGGACCTGCGGGTCGAGGGCGTGCCCGGTGAGCCGCTGCGTGCGGTGTTCATCCGCGCGCCGTGGGTGGAGAAGGCGGGCTCGGACGTGGAGGTCCTCGCCGTCGTCCCGGCGGTGACGTCGTCCGGCGCGGCCGCGGGCGCGGCCGCCGGGCGGATCGTCGCCGTCCGGCAGGGCACCGTGCTCGCCACCGCCTTCCATCCCGAGCTCACCGGTGACGGGCGGGTGCACGCGCTGTTCTGCGCGATGGTGGATCAGATAATCTGATTCGGGCGTGAGATGACGACCTCGGAGGTGTCGCGCAACCTCTCGGCGGTGCTGGCCAGCGCGGAGCGCGGTGAGACGATCGCGGTCACCCGCAGCGGTAAGCAGGTGGCGATGATCGTGCCTGCGCCGCGGGACAACATCGCGGCACTCGACGAGGTCTTCCGTCGCTGGCAGGGTCGCACCGGCATCGACGACGAGTTCGAGGCGAACGTCGCGGCGATCCGCGAGATGACGGTCGTCAACCCGTGAGCCGGTACCGGATGAGCCGCGAGCTGTTGCCCACCACCGCCACCGACGACGCGTTGTGCAGGATCGCCGCCACCACCGGCGACATCGCACCCACCGCCGAGACCAGCAGTCCGGCGGCGTTCACCGCGATCGACATGCCGTAGTTCTGCCGGATCAGGCCGATGGCGCGCCGGCCGAGATCGCGCAGCTCGATCAGCCGGTGCAGGTCGTCTCCGGCCAGCGCCACGTCCGCGGTCTCGACGGCCACGTCGGTGCCGGCCACCCCCATCGCGATGCCTATGTCGGCCAGCGCGAGCGCCGGGGCGTCGTTGGTGCCGTCGCCCACCATCGCCACGGTGTGCCCGTCGGCCTGCAACGCCCGAACGACGTCCTGCTTCTCCTCGGGCATGACCCGGGCGCGGAACTCGTCGATGCCCAGCTCGGCCGCGACGGCGGCGGCGGAGTCGGGGTGGTCGCCGGTGAGCAGCACGATGCGGCGCACGCCGTCGGCGCGCAGCGCGTCCAGCACGGCGCGGGACTCGGGCCGCACGGTGTCGCGCAGCGACACCAGCCCGACCAGCCGCCCGTCGACGGCCAGCAGCAGCGGGGTCTCCGTGGCCTTCTGCAGCCGCCGCACCCAGTCGTGCGCGCGGCGGCTCACCGGCACCTGCTGCCGGCGCAGCAGCTCGCGGCTGCCGATGAGCAGCACCCGCCCGTCGCTCTGCACCCGCATGCCCTGCCCGAGCAGCACCTCGCACTCCTCGTGCGGCGGGATCGCGATCGCGCGTTCCTCGGTGGAGCGGATGACGGCCTGCGCGAGCGGGTGCCGGGAGTGGATCTCGGAGCTGGCGGCGTACGCCAGCACCTGCTCGGGGGTCCAGTCGTCGGAGAACGAGACGACGTTGGTGACCACCGGCCGGCCGAGGGTCAGCGTGCCGGTCTTGTCGAACACGATCGCGTCGACCCGCCCCGCCGCCTCCAGGTGCGCCCCGCCCTTGATCAGGATTCCTCGGCGGGCCCCGTTGCCGATCGCGGCGCTGATCGCCGTCGGCGTGGCCAGTCCGACCGCGCACGGGCACGCGACGAGCAGCATCGTCATCGCGCGCCGGACGTCGCGGGTGACCACCAGGGTGAGCGCCGCCAGCGCGAACGAGGTCGGGACGAAGCGGCGGGAGAAGTTCTCCCCGACGGTCTGGATGGGTGCGCGGTCGTGCTGGGCCTGCTCGACCCGGGTGATGATCCGGCCGATCGCGGTGTCCGGGCCGACCGCCGTCGCGCGCACGACCAGCCGCCCGCGCAGCAGCACCGACCCGGCGTGCAGCGCCGTGCCGGGCCCGACCGAGACCGGCAGCTGCTCACCGGTGATCGCGGCCTGGTCCACCACGCCGTCGCCCTCGACGACCACCCCGTCGACCGGGAGCACCACCTGCTCGTGCACCAGGACCTCGTCGCCGACACCGACCTCGTCGATGTCGACCTCGATCTCGGTGCCGCCGGCCAGGCGCATCCAGGTGCGGGTGCGGGTCCCGCCGATGAGCTCGGAGATGGCGCGACGGCTGCGGCGCAGCGTGAGGTCCTGCAGGTACTCGCCGATGTTGAGCAGCCACAGCACCGTCAGCGCGACGACGTTCTCGCGCAGCACGAGGCTCGCGACGGTGGCCGCGGAGACGAGGGTGTCGGTGCCCGCCCCACGGCCGCCGGCGAGCGAGCGCACGGCGCCGCGCAGGAAGGGGTAGCCGGTGAAGATCGTGACGCCGGTCGCGACTGTGCGGCTGGTGGGTCCGAGCACCGCGGGGCGGCGCAGCGCGTAGCGGCGGAGCCCGAGCCCGGCCAGGGCGAGCCCGCCGACGACGAGCCGGACGAGGTCGCCGTTGTGCACGTCGGCCGAGCGGGGGGTGCGGGCGGCCGTCGCCTCCGGGTCGGCCCCGAGGCCCTTGCCGAGGGCCTCGACGAGCTCCGCCCGGTCGCAGCGCGCCGGGTCGAACCAGACGACGACGTTGCCGGTGCGAGGGAAGGCATGGACCTGGCGGACGCCCGCCACGGCGTCCACGGCGTCCTCGACGGCCACCGCGAGCGCGGGCGAGCCGATCAGCGCGGGGGTGTCGAACCGGGCCCGGCCGGCGGCGTCGGAAACGCAGGTGATCGGTGCGGCGGGCACCTCGCTCAGTGCTCGTGCCCGTGGCCGGTGCGGCCGGCAGGCGGCGGAGACTGCTCGCCGAGACGCTCGCGCGCCTCGCTGACGATGTCCGCGGTGACCAGGCGGGCCCGCTCGGCACCGGTCTCGGCGGCGCGCGCGCCGCGCAGGCCCCACGAGGTGACGGTGACGGCCGCGCCGTGCATCGCGCGCGGGTTGACCACCTTCCTGACGCCGTCGTAGGCGACGGCGCCCGCGAGCCCGGTGACGACGAGCCCCGCGGCCTTCCCGACGAACGCGCCGAACACCACGGCCCACCTCCTGCTGATCGAGTTCGAGGTCAGGCTACCCGGCCGCCCCGTAGCGTACGAAAGCGACATGGTCGCACCCGTGCATATCGATCTTGGGTGCCGCCCGCACGGGGTCGGCCCCCCACGCGCCGGTACCATCGGGGGATCTGTGCACGGTAGGGAAGGAAGGCGATGAGCGGCCACTCCAAGTGGGCGACCACGAAGCACAAGAAGGCCGTCATCGACGCCCGCCGCGGCAAGATGTTCGCCAAGCTGATCAAGAACATCGAGGTGGCCGCCCGCACCGGCGGCGGTGACCCGGACGGCAACCCGACGCTCTACGACGCGATCCAGAAGGCCAAGAAGAGCTCGGTGCCCAACGACAACATCGACCGCGCGGTCAAGCGCGGCTCCGGGGCCGACGCCGGCGGCGCGGAATACCAGACGATCACCTACGAGGGGTACGGGCCCAACGGGGTCGCGCTGCTCATCGAGTGCCTCACCGACAACCGAAACCGCGCGGCCACCGAGGTCCGCACCGCGATGACCCGCAACGGCGGCACGATGGCCGACCCGGGGTCCGTCGCCTACCTCTTCTCCCGCAAGGGCGTGGTGATCGTGCCCAAGACCGCTCAGGTGGGCGAGGACGACATCCTGCTGGCGGTCCTGGAGGCCGGTGCCGAGGAGGTCAACGACCTGGGCGAGAGCTTCGAGATCGTCTCCGAGGCCGGTGACCTGATCGGGGTGCGCAGCGCGCTCCTCGACGCCGGGATCGACTACGACTCCGCGGACCCCATGTTCCTGCCGTCGGTTCAGGTCGAGCTGGACGCCGACGCGGCGAAGAAGGTCTTCCGGCTGATCGAGGCACTCGAGGACAGCGACGAGGTCCAGAACGTCTGGGCGAACTTCGACGTGTCCGACGAGGTCCTCGCCGAGGTCGGCTGAGGCGCTGGAGGCGGTGATCCGCGTCGCGGCCCTGCGGCCCGAGCACGCCGGCGAGGCCCTCACCGTGCAGCGGGCCGCCTACGTGACCGAGGCCCAGCGGTACGGCGCGCCGTCGATCCGGCCGTTGCGCGAGACGCTCGACGAGCTGCGCGACGAGCTCGCCGCCGGCGTCCTCGCCCGTGGCGCCTGGCTGGGGACGCGGCTCGTCGGCTCGGTACGGGGAAGGCTGGAGGCGCACCGGCTGGAGATCGTGCGGTTCGCCGTCGCGCCGGACGTGCAGGGACGCGGGGTCGGCCGGGCGCTGCTCGCGGCGGTGCACGCCGCCGCACCGCCGGCGGTCACCCTGTTCTGGCTGGTCACCGGCGCGCGCAGCGACGAGAACCTGCGGCTCTACGGGGCCGCGGGCTACCGCCCGTGCGGCACCGTCGTCGACGACGCGGGCGTGGAGCTCGTGCGGATGGAGCGTCGCGTCAGCTGATCAGCTTCGGGTCGGCGAGCGTGAGCCCGCCGCTGCAGTTCTGCTGCGCAGCCAGGGTGGAGACGGTGAATTCCAGGGTCAGCGCGCCGACCACGGGGAGCTCGATCTCCTCGGTCGACCCACGCTGGACGGTCCACGTCCCGACCGGGATCCCGTCGACGAACACCTCGACCTTGTACTGCCCGGAGCTGTCCGAGGCGTCGGAGACCCCCAGCAGCGATTCGAAGGAGGTGTAGGCCCGACCGAGGTTGTACTCGATCTCCCGCGGGTCGCTGACCCCGTTGCAGTCGAGGTCGTGCAGCACGTGGGTGTAGGTGCGGCCGTCCACCTGGTCGGTGCCGTCCGACCCGTACCACGACCCGAGAATGGGGCGGATGTCGGCGAGGTAGGTGATCGCGCCCGAGCCCACCGGTGCCGTCGAGGGTCCGCTGCCGTCGGGCGACAGGGTGAGCGGCGCGGTGGTCGGTGCCGCGGTCGCCGGCGTGGTGGGGACCGCGCTCGTCTCCGGCGCGGCGATCACGGGGGACGGCGAAGGGCCGGGTGCCGTTCCCCGTGCCTCGGAAAGCAGCCCAGGCAGGAGCAACCCGCCCACCACACCGAGCGCGACGAGCAGCGCCGCGGCCGCGACGAGGAGCTTGCCCCGTCGCTTGCGCGGCGGCGGGGCCGGCCCGACCCGCCTGCCATCGGACAGGACGGCGGTGCGGTCCTCCGGCCGGCCGCCGCGGGCCGTGGCCGGCACCGGTTGCGCGGTGGGCGGGACCGGCGGGAGCTGGGCGGTGCGCGGGTCGAAGCGGCGCGCCGCGGTGGTGGCGCCGGTGCGCAGGGTGCGCACCCAGTCCAGGGCCGCGGGACGCCGCGCCGGGTCGGGATCGAACATCAGCATCAGTGCGCCGAGGCGGCCCGGGTCCCCGCCGCCGATCATCGGCACCGAGGCGAGCCCGGTGTGCACGGCGCCGAGATCGTTCGGCGGGACCTCACCGGTCAGCAGGAAGTAGCCGATCGCGCCGAACGCGTAGCGGTCGCCCGCCGGTGAGTACTCGCCGGCGGACCAGACCTCGGGAGCCGCGAACCCCGGGGTGAACGCGGGCCGCATGGTGCGGTGCGAGGTGAAGCGCGTCAGCCGTGTGAGCCCGAAGTCGACGAGCACGGCCTGGCCGTGGGTGTCGACCATGATGTTGCCGGGGGAGAGGTCGCCGTGCACGACGACCCGCCCCGACGGCGTGGCGCGGCCGGAGTGCAGCCAGTCGAGCAGCTCGGCCACCTGCTCGAGGATCGTGAGCGAGCGCAGCAGGCCCTCGACGCCTGGGTTGAGCACCATCCAGTCGCGCAGCGCATGGCCGTCGACCCAGTTCATCACCAGGCACAGGGAGCGGTCCGGGGTGCTCGGCCCCTGGCCGGCGGCGTGCACGGAGGCGCCGACGAAGTGCTCCCGCACGCCGACGACGCCCGGGTGCTGCACGAAGCGCAGCAGCTCCGCCTGCTCGGACCAGCGCCGGGTGAGGTCGTCGAGGTCGCCGTGCAGCTCGGGGCGCAGCACCTTGACGGCCACCGGCTCCGACTCGCCGGCGAGCGTGAGCACGGCCCGCCAGAGCTGAGCCTCGCCGCCTGCACCGAACTGCTGGAGCAGCCGGTACTTGTCGGGGGCGTCGTCGGGACCGAGGAAGTAGCTGTGCTGGGGGGCGTTCACGGGCTCCTCGTCTCTGCACGCATCGCCTGGTAGTCGACGGGTGCTGGGCCACCGTTACGTCGTGCGGTCGCCCCACCTGATCCTGTCGGTGCCCGGTCCTAGACTCGCCCCGATGCCTCCCGCGACCCGCACCCCCGCCCCGTCGAGGTCCGCCCCGTCGAGGTCCGCACCGCCGGGGCCCGCTCCGGCGAGCACCGGCCGCCGGCTCCTGCTGCTCGACGGCCACTCGTTGGCCTACCGTGCGTTCTTCGCGCTGCCCGCGGAGAACTTCCGCACGGGCACCGGGCAGACCACCAACGCGGTGTACGGGTTCACCTCGATGCTCATCAACCTGCTGCGCGACGAGCAGCCCACCCACCTCGCGGTGGCGTTCGACGTCTCCCGGCGCACCTTCCGCGCGGAGCGCTACGCCGACTACAAGGCCAACCGCACCACCACGCCGGACGACTTCCGCGGTCAGGTCGACCTCATCAAGGAGGTGCTGAGCGCGCTGGCGATCCCCGCGTTCGGTGTGGAGGGGTACGAGGCCGACGACGTCATCGCGACGCTGGCCACCCAGGCCGTCGCCGACGGGTTCCAGGTGCTGATCACCACCGGCGACCGGGACGCCTTCCAGCTGGTCGGCGAGGACGTCACGGTGCTCTACCCGCGCCGTGGCGTCTCGGATCTCGCCCGGGTCGACCCGGCGGAGGTCGACGCGCGCTACGGCCTCACCCCCGCGCAGTACCCGGACTTCGCCGCCCTGCGCGGCGACCCTTCGGACAACCTGCCGTCGATCCCGGGCGTGGGTGAGAAGACGGCCGCGAAGTGGGTCCGGGAGTTCGGCTCGCTGGCCGAGCTGACCGACAGGGTCGACGAGGTGAAGGGCAAGGCCGGCGAGGCGCTGCGCGCGAACCTGGCCGGCGTGCTGCTGAACCGTCAGCTCACCGAGCTCGTCCGCACCGTCCCGCTCGACGTCGACCCGGCGGACCTGGAGGTCCGCCCGTGGGACCGCGACGCGGTGCACCGGCTGTTCGACGAGCTGGAGTTCCGGGTGCTGCGGGAGCGCCTGTTCGCCACGCTGCAGAGCGCCGAGCCGGAAGCCGAGGAGGGCTTCGAGGTGCAGGGCGGGGCGCTCGGGCCCGGCTCGGTGCGGGCCTGGCTCGACGCGCACGCCCGCGACGGGCGCCGGGTGGGGCTCGCGGTGCACGGTCTGCGCGGTGGGGTCACCGAGCGCGATCTCGAAGGGCTCGCGCTGGCCGCGGGAGAGCCCACCGTCGAGGCGCGGGCGGCGGGTGCGGCCGCCGGCACCGCCGTCGCCGGCTACCTGGACGTGGCCGGCCTGACGCCGGACGACGAGGCGGCGCTGGGCGAGTGGCTCGCCGACCCGGACGTGCCCAAGGCCGCACACGACGTCAAGGCGGCCCTGCACGGGCTGCGGGCCAGGGGCTGGGCGCTCGCCGGGCTCACCAGTGACACCGCGCTGGCCGCCTACCTCGCCCGGCCGGGGCAGCGCTCGTTCGACCTGGCCGACCTCGCGTTGCGCTACCTGCGCCGGGAGCTGCGGCTGGAGGGCGAAGCGGACGGCGGGCAGCTGTCGCTGCTCGGCCGTGCCGATGCGCTCTGCGCTGACGCTCCGAGCGGTGCGGAGGAGGCCGACGCCGCGCGGGCGCAGACGCAGATGGTCGCGGCCCAGGCGGTCGCGGAGCTGGCCGACGCGCTCGACGCCGACCTCGCCGAACGGGGCGGCACCGAGCTGCTGGCCGGCCTCGAGCTGCCGCTGGCCTTCGTCCTCGCCGAGCTGGAGACGGCCGGGATCGCCGTGGACGTCGAGGCGCTGTCGGCGCTGGAGGCCGAGTTCGCCGGCCAGGTCCGCCAGGCCGCGCAGGACTGCTACGGCGTGATCGGCAAGGAGATCAACCTGGGGTCGCCCAAGCAGCTGCAGGTCGTGCTGTTCGACGAGCTCGGCATGCCCAAGACCAAGCGCACCAAGACCGGCTACACCACCGACGCCGACGCGCTGGCGAACCTCTACGAGGCGACGGGCAACGAGTTCCTGCGCCATCTGCTGCTGCACCGCGACGCCACCCGGCTCAAGATCACCGTCGAGGGGTTGCTGAAGTCGGTGGCCGCCGACGGGCGGATCCACACGACCTACAGCCAGACGATCGCGGCCACGGGCCGGCTGTCGTCCACGGAGCCGAACCTGCAGAACGTGCCGATCCGCACCGCGGCCGGGCGGCGGATCCGGGAGACGTTCGTCGTCGGCGCGGGTTTCGCGGAGCTGATGACGGTCGACTACAGCCAGATCGAGATGCGGATCATGGCGCACCTGTCGGAGGACGCCGCGCTCGTCGAGGCCTTCCGGTCCCGGCGCGACTTCCACTCGGAGACCGCGGCGAAGGTCTTCGGCGTCGACGCCGCCGAGGTCACCCCCGAGCAGCGCGCCAAGATCAAGGCGATGAACTACGGCCTCGCCTACGGGCTTTCCGCCTTCGGGCTGTCCGGCCAGCTGCGGATCTCCACCGAGGAGGCGCGCGGGCTGATGGACGAGTACTTCCAGACGTTCGGCGGCGTGCGTGAGTACCTGCACTCCGTGGTCGACCGCGCCCGCAAGGACGGCTACACGGCCACGATCATGGGTCGCCGCCGCTACCTGCCCGACCTCACCAGCGACAATCGCCAGCGCCGCGAGATGGCCGAGCGGATGGCGCTCAACGCGCCGATCCAGGGCAGTGCCGCCGACATCATCAAGGTGGCGATGCTCGGCGTGCACCGGGCGCTGGCTGCCGAGGGCCGGCGTAGCCGGATGCTGCTGCAGGTGCACGACGAGCTGGTGCTGGAGATCGCGAACGGCGAGCGCGAGGCGGTCGAGGCCCTGGTCCGCCGGGAGATGGGCGCGGCCGCGGAGCTTTCGGTGCCGCTGGAGGTCTCGGTGGGCTACGGCCGCAGCTGGGACGACGCCGCGCACTGACGGCGCGCACCGGAGGGCTCGACGCGGGGCGGCCCGTTCCTGCCCTCGCACACGACCCGGACGCACCGCACACAGGCCGCGGCTCGTGTGCGGTACCCCGGAGCTGTGTGCGCCTCGAGCCGACCTCGATACCGGCACAGGGGCGTACGGGCGGCAGGTCAGGCGTGCCCGGGCGCGCCGCTCGCGCGCCGGGCACGCAGCGGCCCGCCTGCGGCCCACATCGCCCACACCCGGGCGGCGACCTCCCGGTGCGCACCACCGCGTGAGCGGGGCACCCTGCATCACCGGCGCCGGATGATCGTCGGTCGGGCGCGTTTCCGTACGGATTCCGCACGGGGCCGTGGTGCAGCGCGTCGAGCTCATGCCCGCTGCTGCTGGCCCGCACCGACCTGCTGGTCTGGCTCGACCTCACCCGGTGGCAGGTGGCTCGGCAACTCGTGCCGCGCACGGTCTCCCGCCGGCTGCACCGGACGGAGTTGTGGAACGGCGACTCGAGCCGCCGCTGTGGACGGTGCTGACCAACCGCGAGCACATCCTGCGTTGGGCCTGGTCGACCTATCCGCGCTCCGAGGAGCGGGTACGCGACGTGCTCGCCGCTCCCGACCCGCCGGTCGTCGTGCGGCTGCGCACCCGCGACGAGGTGCGGGCCTGGCTCGCCGGTCCGGTCGCGCAGCTCGCCGGTGTCACGCGGGCACCGGCACCCCGAGGACCTCGACGTCGTCGCGGTGCAGCCGGTAGGACTCGGCGTACTCCATGACCCGCGCGACCTCGGCGCAGAAGTCCTCGCCGTAGCCGGCCCGGCGCAGCAGGTGGAAGCCGAGCTCCATCCCGGAGGTGATGCCGCCGGCGGTGATCACCCGGCCGGCGTCGACGACGCGGGCGCGGCTGATCCGGCAGGCGGGCGCGATGTCGGCGAGCCGGTCGATCGGCACCTTGCCGGGCGTCTTGGCCTCGACCCGGTCGGGCTCCTTGCGGCTGGTGGCCGGCAGCCCGTCGAGCAGGCCCATCGCGCCGTAGACCCAGGACCCGGTGCAGACGCTGGTCAGCAGCGTCTCCTCGGGCAGGGAGCGGACGAAGTCGTGCAGGCGAGCGTTGCGGATCTCCTGGCGCAGCCCGAATCCGCCCGGAATCACGAAGGCGTCCATCGCGGGCCGGTCGGCGAAGCAGTAGTTGGGCAGCACGGTGAACCCGGCCTGGGTCTGCACCGGCCGCATCGCGTCTGCGATCAGGAACGCCTCGAGCTCGGGGTCGAAGCGGCGCGCCACCGCCCACACGCCGTGCGGTGCCGCGAAGTCGACGATCTCCGCGTCCTTGCAGACGTAGATGCCGAGCCGGAACCCGCTGGTCGCCATGATCTCTCCCTCGGTGGAGAACCAACGTTCTCCCGGGCGCAGTCTAGGTGTCCCGGCGGTGGGCTCGGCATCGCGCGCTCAGCGCTGCTTCGGCACCAGCACCCCGCGGCTTCGGGATCCTCCCGCCGGGCGTGCATAGTCGACGACCGCGCGCAGCGGGCTGGCGCCCTGCGCATCGCCACCTCGCGCGCGGCGGAGAACCACCGGGCCGCCTCAGCGGCCCGGGCGTCCAGCGCGCACAACCGGGCGAGTGCCGTGCCCGACTTCGGCGAGACGACGCCGCGGCGCGCCCCGCGTCCCCCGGCGGAGCGCGCCGGTAGCGTGCCGGTGGAACAGCCGAACAGCGGGGGTGCGCGTGCGGGTGCTCGGCGTCGACCCGGGACTGACCCGCTGCGGGCTCGGGGTCGTCGAGGGCGGGGGCGGCCGGGGTGTGCGCGCGGTGGCCTCCGGGGTCGTGCGGACGCACGCGGACCTGCCGCTGGAGCGCAGGCTGCTGGCCGTCGGCGACGCCGTCGAGGAGTGGATCACCACCCACCGGCCGGACGTGGTGGCCGTCGAGCGGGTGTTCAGCCAGCACAACGTGCGCACGGTGATGGGGACGGCCCAGGCCGGGGGAGTGGTCGCGCTGCTCGCGGCCCGGGCCGGGCTGCCGGTCGCGTTCCACACGCCCAGCGAGGTGAAGGCCGCTGTCACCGGTGAGGGTCGGGCGGGGAAGGCCCAGGTCACCGCCATGGTGACGCGCCTGCTGGGGCTCACCGAGGCACCGCGGCCCGCCGATGCCGCCGACGCCCTCGCGCTCGCGATCTGCCACTGCTGGCGCGCGCCCGCGCTGGACCGGCTCGCGCAGGCCCAGGCCCGGGCCGCCGAACAGGCCCGCCGCCACCGTGCCCGCCTGGCCGCCGCGGCGCGAGCACGCTGAAGAGTCCTCGGTCGAGCACGTCCACGAACGTTCGCAGGGCGGCATCGCCACGTGTGAGCGGGACCGCCAACACGGGGCCGTTTCCGGACACCCGGCGTGCCGGCGGCGACGGCACTGCGCGGGCTTGTAACCTCCCCTCGAACAGGCGTTCGTGGACGGGAGAGTCGTGATCTCTTCGGTGCGGGGTGCGGTGCTCGGCATCGAGCTCGACCACGCCGTGGTCGAGGTGGGCGGGGTCGGGCTCGCGGTGCACGCCACGCCGGGAACCCTGGCCGGACTGCGCCGCGGCGAGCAGGTGCTGCTGGCCACCACGCTCGTCGTGCGGGAGGACTCGCTCACCCTGTTCGGCTTCGCCGACCGCGCCGAGCGCGAGCTGTTCGTCCTTCTGCAGACCGTCGCCGGGGTGGGTCCGCGGTTGGCGCTGGCCACCCTCGCCGTCCTCGATCCCGACACGCTGCGCCGGGCCCTCGCCGACGGCGACGTCGCCGCCCTGACCCGCGTACCCGGGATCGGCCGCAAGGGCGCCGAGCGGATGGTGCTGGAGCTGCGGGACAAGGTGGTCGCACCGCGGCCGGACGCGGTGGCCGCGCCACCTGCGGGTGGCGGCTCCGGGCGCGAGCAGGTCGTCGAGGCGCTGGTCGGGCTCGGGTTCACGGCCAGACCGGCCGAGCAGGCCGTCGACGCGGTGCTGGCCGAGCACGACGGCGCCGAGGCGTCGGTGCTGCTGCGGGAGGCGCTACGCCGGCTGGGCCGGTCCCGGTGACCCCGGATCCCCGCGACGTCGCACCGGAGCAGCTCGACGACGACCTCGACGTCGAGGCCGGCCTGCGGCCACGCACCCTGACCGAGTTCATCGGCCAGCCGCGGGTACGCGAGCAGCTCGACCTGGTTCTCGAAGGCGCGCGCCGCCGCGGCTCCCCGCCCGACCACATCCTGCTCTCCGGCCCGCCCGGCCTCGGCAAGACCAGCCTCGCGATGATCGTCGCGGCCGAGCTGGGCGCGGCGATCCGGCTGACGTCGGGGCCGGCGTTGGAACGCTCCGGCGACCTCGCCGCGATGCTGTCCAACCTCGTGCCCGGCGACGTGCTGTTCATCGACGAGATCCACCGGATCGCCCGCCCGGCCGAGGAGATGCTGTACCTGGCGATGGAGGACTTCCGGGTGGACGTCGTCGTCGGGAAGGGGCCCGGAGCCACCAGCATCCCGCTGGACGTCGCCCCGTTCACGCTCGTCGGGGCCACCACCCGCTCCGGCGCCCTCACCGGCCCGCTGCGCGACCGCTTCGGCTTCACCGCGCACCTGGAGTTCTACGAGCCGGCCGAGCTGGAGCTCGTCCTGCGCCGCGCCGCGCGGATCCTGGAGGTCGACCTGCGCCCCGACGGCGGCGCGGAGATCGCGGGGCGCTCGCGGGGCACCCCGCGCATCGCGAACCGGCTCCTGCGCCGGGTGCGCGACTTCGCCGAGGTCCGGGCGGACGGGGCGGTCACCCGCCGGGTGGCCCGCGAGGCGCTGCGCGTCTACGACGTCGACGAGCTCGGCCTGGACCGGCTCGACCGGGCCGTCCTGCGGGCGCTCGTGCGGTCCTTCGGCGGCGGCCCGGTGGGTGTGTCGACGCTGGCTGTGGCGGTCGGGGAGGAGCCGGGTACGGTCGAGGAGGTCTGCGAGCCGTTCCTCGTGCGGGCCGGGCTGCTCGCCCGCACCCCGCGGGGCCGGGTGGCCACTCCGGCCGCCTGGCACCACCTGGGCGTCGTGCCACCACCGGACGGCACCGGCACGGCCCCGGCCACACTGTTCTAGTCGGGAGGAGCCGGGCGGCCGGCTGGCAGACCCGACCGGCCACCGACGTGCGGAGTACCGAGATGTTCGATCCCTCGCTGCTGTTCCTGCTGCTCATCCTGGCGCTGTTCATCCCGATCCTGCTCAGCTCGCGCCGGCAGCGCCGGCAGATGCAGGAGATGCAGAACCTGCAGGCCTCGCTCGAGGTCGGCGACGTCGTGATGACCACCTCCGGGCTACGCGCCACCGTGGTCGACGTCTCCTACGAGGAGACCGTCGACCTCGAGATCGCCGACGGCGTCGTCACCACCTGGGTGCGCGCCGCGGTGCGCGAGAAGGTCGACCCCGACGCCGGCGCGGACATCGCGGAGAAGCCGGGCGAGGACGTCGCGGTCGCGCCGGCGGAGCCTGCGGCCGACGACCGCGCGAACGGCTCGTCGCGCCCCTGAGGGTGCCGGTGACCGCCGACTCCGACGCCGAGGCGTCGCTGACCCGGGTGCTCGGGCTCGTGCGCGACGTGCCGGACTTCCCGGAGCCCGGCGTGCTCTTCCGCGACATCACCCCCGTCCTCGCCGACGCGGCGGCCTTCGCGACGGTGGCCACCGAGCTCGCCGCCGTCGTCGGGGCCGCCGACGTCGTCGCCGGGGTGGAGGCGCGGGGTTTCCTGCTGGGCGCTGCCGTCGCGGTGGTGGCGGGCACCGGGGTCGTGCCGGTCCGCAAGGCCGGGAAGCTGCCGCGGGTGGCGGTGTCGCGGACCTACGAGCTCGAATACGGCACGGCGACGCTGGAGCTGCCCGCCGGGGCGGTCGCCCCGGGCGGCCGCGCCTTCGTCGTCGACGACGTCCTCGCCACCGGCGGCACCGCCGCGGCGGCCTGTGCGCTGCTCGACGCCGCAGGGGTGGAGGTCGTGGGCCTCGGCGTCCTGCTGGAGTTCACGGCCCTGGGCGGGCGGGACCGCCTCACCGGCGTCCCGGTGCACGCCCTGCTCACCCTCTGAGACCGGAGGGAGACCTGCCGGGCCGTCCGGGGACGGGACTACCCTGGTGCGGGTGAAGGCGCCGCACGCATGACCGACCTGCAGCCGGTCGCGCCGTCGGTACCCACCGCGGACGGCCCGCCGCTCCCCCCGGCGAAGCCCTCGGCGACCCGCCGGGTGCGGGCGCGGCTGGCCCGGCGGATGACGCCGGCGCGGGTCGCCGCCGTCAAGCCGGTGCTCGAACCGCTGGCGAGCGTGCACCGGACGCTGCACCCGAAGGCGGACCTGCACCTGCTCCAGCGCGCCTACGACGTGGCCGAGGAGCGGCACGAGGGCCAGAAGCGCAAGTCGGGCGACCCGTACATCACTCACCCACTCGCCGTCGCGACGATCCTCGCCGAGCTGGGCATGGACACCACGACGCTGGTCGCGGCGCTGCTGCACGACACCGTCGAGGACACCGACTACTCGCTTCGGCACCTGCGGGACGACTTCGGGGACGAGGTCGCGCACCTCGTCGACGGGGTGACGAAGCTGGACAAGGTGGAGTTCGGCAACGCCGCGGAGGCGGAGACGATCCGCAAGATGGTGGTCGCGATGGCCCGCGACCCCCGGGTGCTCGTGATCAAGCTGTCGGACCGGCTGCACAACATGCGCACCATGCGTTTCCTGCCGCCGGAGAAGCAGGCGAAGAAGGCCCGCGAGACGCTCGAGGTGATGGCGCCGCTCGCCCACCGGCTCGGCATGGCCACGGTCAAGTGGGAGCTGGAGGACCTGTCCTTCGCGATCCTGCACCCCAAGAAGTACTCCGAGATCGTCCGGCTGGTCGCCACCCGCGCGCCGTCCCGGGACACGTACCTCAAGCAGGTCATCGACGAGGTCACCCAGCAGCTCGACTCCGCCCGCATCGCGGCCACCGTCGAGGGCCGCCCCAAGCACTACTACTCGATCTACCGCAAGATGATCGTCAAGGGCCGCGACTTCGACGACATCCACGACCTCGTCGGCGTCCGCGTGCTCGTCGACGACGTGCGTGACTGCTACGCCGCCATGGGCATGGTGCACGCGCTGTGGCAGCCCATGCCGGGCCGGTTCAAGGACTACATCGCCCAGCCCCGGTTCGGCGTGTACCAGTCCCTGCACACCACGGTGATCGGGCCCGACGGCAAGCCGCTCGAGGTGCAGATCCGCACGCACGACATGCACCGCACCGCGGAGTACGGCATCGCCGCGCACTGGCGGTACAAGGAGACCCGGGACTCGGGCGGGCCGGGCTCGTCCGCGCAGGCCGTCGAGGTCGACGAGATGGCGTGGATGCGCCAGCTGCTCGACTGGCAGCGGGAGGCGGCCGACCCGGGGGACTTCCTGGAGTCGCTGCGCTACGACCTCGCGTCGAAGGAGATCTTCGTCTTCACCCCCAAGGGCGACGTCGTCACGCTGCCCACCGGCTCCACCCCGGTGGACCTCGCCTACGCCGTGCACACCGAGGTCGGCAACCGGTGCATCGGGTCGCGGGTGAACGGCAAGCTCGTCGCGCTGGAGCGCAAGCTCGAGTCCGGCGACGTGGTCGAGATCTTCACGTCCAAGGCCGAGGGCGCGGGACCGAGCCGGGACTGGCTGGCCTTCGCCGCGTCGCCCCGGGCCAAGACCAAGATCAAGCAGTGGTTCGCCAAGGAGCGCCGCGAGGAGGCGATCGAGGCCGGCAAGGAGGCGATCACCCGCGAGGCGCGGCGCACGGGCATGCCGCTGCAGCGGCTCGTCTCGGCGGACTCGATGGCGGCGCTGTCCCGGGAACTGCACTTCCCGGACCTGTCCGGTCTGTACGCGGCCGTCGGGGAGGGCCACGCGAGCGCACGGCACGTCGTGCAGCGGCTGGTCGCGCTGCTCGGCGGCATGGAGGACGCCGAGGAGGAGCTCGCCGAGCGCTCCACCCCGTCCACGATGCAGCGGCGCCGGGTTGCGGGCGACGCCGGCGTGGTCGTGCAGGGCGCGGCGGGCGACATCGCCGACCTCTACACCAAGCTCGCCCGCTGCTGCACCCCGGTGCCCGGGGACGAGATCCTCGGCTTCGTCACCCGCGGGGGCGGGGTGAGCGTGCACCGCACCGACTGCACCAACGCCGCGGACCTGCACAAGCGCGCCGAGCGGATGGTCGACGTCGCCTGGTCGGTCTCGCCGGGGTCGGTGTTCCTCGTCGGGATCCAGGTGGAGGCGCTCGACCGGCACCGCCTGCTGTCCGACATCACCAAGGTCCTCGCCGACGACAAGGTGAACATCCTCTCGGCCTCGGTCACCACGTCGCGCGACCGCGTCGCGGTCTCGCGGTTCAGCTTCGAGATGGGCGACCCGAAGCACCTCGGCCACGTCCTGCGCGCCGTGCGCAACGTCGAGGGCGTCTACGACGTGTACCGGGTGACGAGCGGCGGCTGAGCGACAACGGCTCGACCCCGTCACCCGGCCAGGGTCGCCGCCTCGATCGTGACCGGCGCAGCCGGCGCACCGTCACCGGGCCGGCCGCCCTCCGCCAGACCCGCCGCCGCCACCTGGTCGAGCACGCCGAGGCCGGGCTCACCGATCCTGCCGAACACCGTGTACTCCGGCGGCAGGGTGGAGTCGCCGTACACGAGGAAGAACTGGCTGCCGCCGGAGTTCGGCGCCGCGGTCTTCGCCATCGCGACGAGACCACGCCCGTAGGTGACCGCACCCGGCTGGCCCTCGGCCGGCGGGAGATCGGTCGGCGGCTCGTCGGGGATCGTGTAGCCCGGCCCACCGGTGCCGGCCCCGGAGGGGTCGCCGCACTGCAGCACCTTCAGGCCCTCGCCGGTGGTGAGCCGGTGGCAAGGGGTGCCGTCGAAGTAGCCCTGCTCGGTGAGGCTGACGAAGCTGTTGACCGTGCAGGGCGCCGCTGCCCGGTCGAGGGTCAGCGGGATCTCCCCCGCGCCCGTCCGCAGCGTCACCGTCACCGTGCCCTCGGTGGCGACGTCCTCGGTGGGGGGCGCCTGGACCGGCTTGGCGGGCTCGCCGCCCGCCGGGTACTCGCAGCTCACCGGCTCACCCGGCGCCGTGGCGGTGGGCTGGGCGGCCGCAGGGTCGGTGGCCGGGTCGTCGCCGCCCAGCGAACCGAGCACCACGACGCCGACCAGGACCACGACGACGACCACCGCGGAGGTGATGACGGCTACCTGGCGCCGGCGCCTGGCCTGCTGCATCCGCCGCTCCTGCTGGCGCTCGAGCTTGCGCTTCGCCGCCTCGCGCCGCATCTGGTTCGTCGCCACCGCTCACCAACCTCCGGGATCCTCGGTCGGCGGGAGCATAGAAGCCGGACCCGAGAGCGGGGTGAGCGGGCCGCGAGCCGGCGCCTAGGCTGGGTTCGTGCTCGTCGCCGGATTCCCCGCGGGGTCGTTCCAGACCAACTGCTACGTCGTCGCCACCGCGGCGGGCGAGGCGTGCGTCGTCGTCGACCCCGGGCAGGACGCCGTCGAGCCGCTGGAGGCGCTGCTCGCCGAGCACCGTCTCATCCCGGTGGCGGTACTGCTCACGCACGGCCACTTCGACCACACGTTCAGCGTCGCGCCCGTGTGCGACGGGCACGACGTGCCCGCCTGGATCCACCCGGACGACCGCGCGATGCTCGCCGACCCGATGAAGGGCATCTCGCGGGAGGCGGCGGCGTTCTTCGGCGGCCGGATCGAGCTCCGGGAGCCGCGCGAGGTCCGGACCCTCGCCGACGGCGCGACACTCGAGCTCGCCGGGCTGACGTTGCGGGTCGATCACACGCCGGGCCACACCCCCGGCTCGGTCGTGTTCACGACGCCCACCGAGCAGGGTGTCGAGGTGATCATCGCCGGGGACACCCTCTTCGCCGGCTCCATCGGCCGCACCGACCTGCCGGGCGGGGACCACGCGCAGATGATGGTGAGCCTGCGCGACAAGCTGATGACCCGCGCCGACTCCGGCGTGGTGCTGCCCGGGCACGGCCCGACGACGACGATCGGCCGGGAGCGCGGCTCGAACCCCTTCCTGCAGGACCTCGGCAGCCCGGCGCCGGGCCGGGGGCTGTAGGCCCGGTCGGTGGCCGAGGACGACGCGCCGCGCTGGGACGGCCGGCACGCGGCGGCGCCACACGCTGGGCCGAACCCGCCGGACGCGGTCGCGAACCGATCGGACCTGCTGCCGGCCACCGGGTCCGCCCTCGAGGTGGCGGCAGGACGGGGGGCGGTGGCCGTCTGGCTCGCCCTGCGTGGCCTGCGGGTCGACGCGGTGGACGTCTCGGCCACCGGTCTGGCGGCCATCTCGGAACTGGCGCGGGAGCACGGGGTGGTGGGCCGGATCCGGACGTACCGCCACGATCTCGACGCGGGACTGCCGGGGGAGTGCGCCGGCCCGTACGACGTCGTGGTCTGCCAGCGCTTCCGCGATCCGCGGCTGTACCCGGAGCTGGCCCGCGTGCTGGCACCGGGCGGGATCCTGGTGCTGACCGTGCTGTCGGAGGTCGGGGGCCGGCCCGGTCCGTTCCGGGCGGCCGCCGGGGAGCTGGCGGAGGCGTTCGGATGGCTCGACGTGCTCGCCCACCGGGAGGACGGCGGCGAGGCGCACCTGCTCGCGCGCCGGCCTGGCTGAGCCGCCCGCCCGCCGGGACTCGCCCCGGTGTCCTCGACTCGACCCTGTCGCGACTCCTGCCGGGGGTGGTCACGCCGACGCCCGGACGGCCTCACGCCTCGCGACCACCGCCGCGATGCCCGTGGTGATCGGCACCGAGGCGACCAGCCCGATGCCGCCCACGAGCGTGCGCACGATCTCCGTGGCGATGTCCTGGCTGGTGAGCACGGTGTCGATGCCCTGACCGGAGACGGTGAACAGCAGCATCAGCGGCAGGGCCGCGCCGGCGTAGGCGAGCACCAGGGTGTTCACCGCGGCGGCCACGTGGTCGCGGCCCACGCGCATCGCGGCGGCGAACAGTGCCGGTGCCCCCAGCGCGGGGTTGGCCCGGCGCAGCTCCCAGACCGTGCTGCTCTGGGTGACGGTGACGTCGTCGAGCACGCCGAGCGCGCCGATCACCATGCCCGCCAGCAGGAGGCCCTGCGCGTCGACGCCGGCGCCGAGCGTCGCGATCAGGGTGCTGGTCTGGTCGTCGAGCCCGGTCAGCCGGGCCGCGGCCGTGAACAGCGCGCCCAGGACGCCGATCAGCGCCAGGGACAGCAGCGTGCCGAGCACGGCCGTCGAGGTCCGCGCGGACGGCCCGTGGGTGAGGTAGAGGACCGCGAACATGATCACGCCGGCGCCGACCACCGCGACCGCCAGCGGATCACGGCCGGCCAGGATGGCCGGGAGCACGAAGTACAGCAGGACGGCGAAGGTGAGCCCGAGGGCGCCGAGTGCCGCGAGCCCGTGCCAGCGGCCGAGCAGCAGGACCGCGGCGGCGAAGGCGGCGGCGAGCCAGATCAACGGGGTCCCGCGCTGGAAGTCCACCACCTGGTACGAGCCCGGGTCGGTGGGGTCCGCGCCCGACCAGCCGAGCACCACCTCGTCGCCGACGGCGAACTCCGGGGTGCCCGGTTCCCGCGGCACGACCTGAACGAGGTCGCGCCCCGGTAGCGGACCGTCGGCCATCCGCAGCACGAGCGCGACGCAGTCCTCCTGGCCGGAGCCGGGGGTGCACTCCGTGGCCTCGGCCCCGGTGACCTCGGCGTTCACCGGCTGCTGCCCCTGCGGCGCCGGGACGGCGCCGGTGGGCCACAGCAGCACCAGCCCGACGAGGGTGGCGAGGGCGCACGGCACGAGCAACGCCGCGATCAGGATCCGGACCCGCCGGCCCGCCGGTGGGCCGCCGTGGCCGTGGCCGTGGCCGTGACCGGGGGCCCCGGACCCGAGACCTGGTGGTGACTCCGGTCCGGGCGAGCCGCCCGCCGCGGCCGGGGCGCGGGCAGCCCCGGCCGCGCGTCTGTGGGCGGCCCTGCCGGCAGGACCGGCGCGCGGCCCGTCGGCGGGCGTCGCGCCCTCGGGCCGCGCGGGCGCCGTCGGCGGCGCCCGCCGGGATCGCGCACCCGGACCGGCGTGCTCCAGCGGTGGCCGAACGGCGCCGGGCCGCGCGTCCGGACGCGCGTGCTCCGGGGG
>DATLGI010000133.1:0-29117 GCA_035540535.1 Pseudonocardia sp. | reverse complement strand
CCCGCGCCCCCCGCGCCGACGCGGGCCCGCAGCGGCCGGTGCCGGCCTCACCCGTCGAGGTCGGCGACGTCGGGGTCGGCGGCGCCGTCGCGGGCATCGCGGTCGGCCCACTCCAGCAGCTCGTCGAGCACGTACACCGCGTCGTCGATGCCGGCGTGCAGGTCGCCCAGCTCCGCGAACCGCGCCGGCACCGTCGCGATCGTGAAGTCGCCGGGCTCGGCGTCGTCGACCTCGTCCCAGCGGATCGGGGCGGAGACCACGGCCTCGGCGACCCCGCGCACCGAGTAGGCGCTGCGGACGGTGTGGTCGCGGGTGTTCTGGTTCCAGTCCACGAAGATCGACGCCGGGTCGCGGTCCTTGCGCCACCACGTGAGGTCCACCAGTTCGCACCGCCGCGCGACCTCGCGGGCGAACGCGTGCGCCGCGCGGCGGACGTCGGCGAATCCCCACCGCGGCTCGATCCGCACGTAGACGTGCAGGCCCTTCCCGCCCGACGTCTTCGGCCAGCCGACGGCGCCGAGCTCGCCCAGCACCTCCTCGACGACGTGCGCGACGCGCCGGACGTCGGTGTAGGAGGCCTCGGGCATCGGGTCGAGGTCGATCCGCCACTCGTCGGGCGACTCGGTGTCGGCGGCCCGGGAGTTCCAGGGATGGAACTCGACGGTGGACATCTGCACGGCCCAGACGACGTCGGCGGGATGCTGCACGCACAGCTCGTCGGCGTGGCGGTTCCAGCGGGGGAAGTGCACGCGGACGGTGCGGACCCAGTCCGGCGCACCGGCCGGCAGGCGTTTCTGGTGCACCTTCTCGCCGGTGACGCCGGTGGGGAAGCGGTGCAGCATGCACGGCCGGTCGCGCAGCGCGCGGACGATCCCGTCGGCGACCGAGAGGTAGTAGCGGGCGAGGTCGAGCTTCGTCTCCCCGCGCGCCGGGAAGTACACCCGGTCCGGGCTGGACAGCCGGACCGTGCGGTCACCGACCTCGAGCTCGACCGGCGAACCCGTCCCGGCGGCGATGGCGCGCCCCGGCCTCAGCGCCGCCAGGCGTGGCGCGAGCTGCGGATGTCGGCGACGACGAGCCAGATCAGCAGCGCGGCCGGGCCCACCAGCCAGATGATCTCCGTGAAGCTCATCGGGTGCGGGTTGAGGACCCACATGAGCAGCAGGAAGATCGCGGAGAGGATGCCGGCGATCCGCCTGCCCTTCGGGAAGTGACCGTGCCAGCCCCACTCCACGGACGGCTCGTCCGCCGGGTCCACCGCGGGCCGCCGGGCCAGCTCCCGTGAGTTCCTCGCCACGCCGTCCTCCTGCTACCTCGGCTCGGAGCCTGTGTCCGGGGGTGCACGGAGGCGGAGCCCCCGCGGGTCCTCATCGTCGCACAACACCCCGCCGGGGATGATGTGCGGTGATGAGCGTCCAGTCCGTCGTGATCCTCGGCTCCACCGGGTCGATCGGCACCCAGGCCCTCGACGTCCTCGCCGCGCACCCGGACCGCTTCGCCGTCACCGGGCTCGCGGCGGGCGGCAACGTCGCGCTGCTGGCCGAGCAGGCGCGCGCGCACCGGGTGCCGCGGGTGGCCGTCGCGGACGCCGGTGCCGCCGCCGGGCTGCGGGCCGCGCTGCCCGGGGTGGAGGTGCTCGCCGGTCCGGACGCCGCCGCGGAGCTCGCCGCCTCCGGTGCCGACGTCGTGCTCAACGGCGTCACCGGCTCGCGCGGCCTGCGCCCGACGCTCGCCGCCCTGGCCGCCGGGAGCCGGCTGGCACTGGCCAACAAGGAGTCCCTGGTCGCGGGCGGGCCGCTGGTCACCCGTGCCGCCGCGCCGGGGCAGATCGTGCCGGTGGACTCCGAGCATTCCGCGCTGGCCCAGTGCCTGCGCGGTGGCCGGGCCGGGGAGGTCGCGCGGCTGGTGCTCACCGCCTCCGGCGGACCGTTCCGCGGGCGCGCCCGCGCGCAGCTGGCCGGCGTCACCGTCGAGCAGGCGCTCGCGCACCCCACCTGGGACATGGGTCCCGTCGTCACGATCAACTCGGCGACCCTGGTGAACAAGGGCCTGGAGCTGATCGAGGCGCACCTGCTGTTCGGGGTGCCCTACGACCGCATCGACGTGGTGGTGCACCCGCAGTCGGTGGTGCACTCCATGGTCACCTTCGTCGACGGCTCGACCCTGGCCCAGGCGAGCCCGCCCGACATGCGCCTGCCCATCGCGCTCGCTCTCGGCTGGCCCGACCGGCTGACCTCGGCCGCCACGGCCTGCACCTGGGACGCGCCACGGAGCTGGACCTTCGAGCCGCTCGACGACGACGCGTTCCCCGGCGTCCGCCTCGCCCGCCGTGCCGGCACCGCGGGCGGCTGCCTGCCGGCCGTGCTGAACGCCGCGAACGAGGAGGCCGTCGCCGCGTTCGTCGCGGGCGCGCTGCCCTACACCGGCATCACCGACGTGCTCGACGCCGTCCTGACCGCCGCCGACGCCTGGACCGCGGATCCGGATACCGTGGACGACGTGCTGGCCGCCGAGGAGTGGGCCCGGGCGCACGCCCGCGAGCTCGCCGGGACCCGGGCGGCCCCGACACCCGAGGAGAGACCGATGCCCGAGGGGACTCTGCTGCCCGAGGAGACCGGGGCATGAGCTTCGCCGTCGGCGTGACGCTGTTCGCGCTGGGCATCGCGATCTCGATCGCCCTGCACGAGGCCGGGCACCTGTGGGCGGCGAAGGCGTTCGGCATGCGGGTGCGCCGGTACTTCATCGGCTTCGGGCCGCGGATCTTCTCCTTCCGCCGCGGGGAGACCGAGTACGGGCTCAAGGCCATCCCGGCGGGCGGGTTCTGCGACATCGCGGGCATGACGGCCCTCGACGACGTCGCACCGCACGAGGAGGAGCGGGCCTTCTACCGCAAGCCGACGTGGCAGCGGGTGGTCGTGCTCTCGGCGGGCTCGGTGATGCACTTCGTGATCGGGCTCGTGCTGATCTACGTCGTCGCGGTCGGCTGGGGCCTGGTCGAGATCCGCGACGACGCCGCGGTCGGCACCGTCAGCTGCGCGGCGGACCAGGTGTCCGCCCAGGAGTTCGCGCCGTGCGGGCCGGGGGTCCCGGCACCGGCAGCCGACGCGGGTCTGCGACCCGGGGACGTGATCGTCTCCGTCGCCGGTGTGCCCATCGAGACCTGGGAGGACGCGGTCCTCGCCATCCGCGACGCCCGCGGGCCCACGGAACTCGTCGTGGAACGGGACGGGCAGGCGGTGCCGGTGGTCGTGGACGTCGCCGCGGCGCAGCGCCTGGATCCGCAGACCGGAGCAGCCTTCACCGTCGGTGCCATCGGGGTCGCCCCGGTGCCACCGACGCTCACCGACCACGGCGTCCTCGACGGCATCCCCGCGACGTTCGCCTACACGGGTGGCCTGTTCGTCGACATCGCGGAGCGGATCCTCGAACTGCCCGAGCGCATTCCGGCGTTGTTCGAGGCGATCGCCGGCGGCGAGCGTGACGAGAACACACCGGTGAGCGTCATCGGCGCGAGCATCATCGGCGGCGACCTCGCCGAGCGTGAGCGGTGGGTCGAGTTCGTGTTCCTGCTCGCCGTCCTCAACTTCTTCGTCGGTGTGTTCAACCTGCTTCCGTTGCTGCCGCTCGACGGCGGGCACATCGTGGTGAACCTCTACGAGCGGGTCCGGGACTGGACCCGCAGCCGACTCGGCAAGCCGCAGATGCCGCCGGTCGACTACACGAAGCTGCTGCCGATCACGTTCGGGCTGATCATCGTCGGCGGTGCGTTCAGCCTCCTGGTGCTGACCGCGGACATCATCAACCCGATCCGGCTCCCGGACTGAGGAGCGCGGAGGTCGCCGGATCCCGCGGTGCCGGCGCGCGCCCCGGTCCTCCGTGGTCGAGAGCTGCGACGAGCGTCGCAGATGCCGGCGGGGTGGGACCGGCCACGGCGGGCGGCGCCCGCCCGCAGCGATCGGGATACTGGGGACCGTGACCGTCTCCCTGGGCATGCCGTCCACCCCCGCGCCGACGCTGGCGCCGCGCCGGCGGACCCGCCAGCTCCGGGTGGGCCCGGTCGGCGTCGGCAGTGATCACCCGATCTCGGTGCAGTCGATGACCACGACCCTGACCGCCGACGTCGACGCCACGCTGCAGCAGATCGCCGAGCTCACCGCCGCCGGCTGCGACATCGTCCGGGTCGCCTGTCCCAGCCAGGACGACGCCGAGGCGCTGCCGGCCATCGCGCGCAAGTCGCAGATCCCGGTCATCGCCGACATCCACTTCCAGCCGAAGTACGTCTTCGCCGCGATCGAGGCCGGCTGCGCCGCCGTCCGGGTCAATCCGGGCAACATCCGCAAGTTCGACGACCAGGTGCGCGAGATCGCGGCGGCGGCCAAGGCCCACGGCACCCCGATCCGGATCGGGGTCAACGCGGGCTCGCTGGACAAGCGGCTGCTCGAGAAGCACGGCAAGGCGACGCCGGAGGCGTTGGTGGAGTCGGCGCTGTGGGAGGCCGGGCTGTTCGCCGAGCACGACTTCCACGACATCAAGATCTCGGTCAAGCACCACGACCCCGTGGTGATGATCCGGGCGTACGAGCTGCTGGCGGACGGCTGCGACTACCCGCTGCACCTCGGCGTCACCGAGGCCGGTCCCGCGTTCCAGGGGACGATCAAGTCCGCCGTCGCGTTCGGGGCGCTGCTGAGCAGGGGCATCGGGGACACGATCCGGGTGTCGCTGTCCGCGCCGCCGGTGGAGGAGGTCAAGGTCGGCCAGCAGATCCTGCAGTCGCTGAACCTGCGCCCGCGCAAGCTGGAGATCGTCTCCTGCCCGTCCTGCGGACGCGCGCAGGTGGACGTCTACAAGCTCGCCGACGAGGTCACCGCGGGCCTGGCCGGCATGGAGGTGCCGCTGCGGGTGGCCGTCATGGGCTGCGTCGTCAACGGGCCGGGGGAGGCCCGTGAGGCCGATCTCGGCGTCGCCTCGGGCAACGGCAAGGGCCAGATCTTCGTCAAGGGCGAGGTCATCAAGACCGTTCCCGAGCACGCGATCGTCGAGACCCTCATCGAGGAGGCCCTCAAGCTCGCCGAGGAGATGGACGCCGACGGCGTCCCGCAGGTCAGGGTGGGCTGAGCGACCTGCTCCGAAGGCGTGCCCGAGATGGGCAACCCCGGGTCGGTATGGCACCGTGAGAGGGTGCTCAGGGTCGCCGGAGCGCGGCTGCTCGACGATCGGGACCGCGCCGCAGTGCGCGAGATCCTCGCGACCGATCCGGTCGCGACCTGCATGGTCGCCGCGCGCGTCGAGGTGGCGGGGCTGGACTCGTGGCGGCTCGGGGGCGAGCTCTGGGCGGCCGGCAGCCGGCTCGAAGGCCTGTGCTTCTCGGGAGCGAACCTGGTGCCGCTGTCCGGCTCGCGGCCGGCCATCCGCACCTTCGCCGACCGGGCCCGCCGGCTCGGGCGGGGGTGCTCGTCGCTGGTCGGCCGCGCCGAGCTGGTGCTCCCGCTCTGGGACGAGCTCGCCGCGACCTGGGCGCCGGCGCGGGAGGTGCGCGCCGACCAGCCACTGCTGGCGCTGGCCGGCCCACCCGCGATCGATCCCGATCCCGACGTGCGGCCGGTGCGGCCCGCCGAGCTGGACCGTTACCTGCCCGCCGCCGTGGCGATGTTCACCGAGGAGGTCGGCATCGACCCCCGTGCCGGTGACGGCGGCGCGGGCTACCGCTCCCGGGTCGGCGAGCTGATCTCGGCCGGGCGCGCGTTCGCCCGGTTCGAGGACGGCGAGGTCGTGTTCAAGGCCGAGGTCGGGGCGCTGTCGGCGCAGGTCGGGCAGATCCAGGGGGTGTGGGTGCACCCGGCGCTGCGCGGGCGCGGGCTGGGCACGGCGGGCACCGCCGCCGTCGTCGACCGGCTCGCCGCGATCGGGCGGATCTCGAGCCTGTACGTCAACGGGTTCAACCACGTGGCCCGCGCCGCGTACCAGCGGATCGGGTTCCGCCAGATCGGCAGCTTCGCCACCGTCCTGTTCTGAGCCGCCGTCAAGCCCCGGCGGTCGTGGCGGGCGGGGCCACAGCCCGGTGGGCATACTCGCCGCCGTGCCGCCCGCCCGCCGGATCGTCGCCCTGCTCGCCGCCCTCGTCCTGCTGGCCGCACCGGCCGGCTGCGGGTTCCTCGACGGCGACGGCCCGGAGGAGGCGGCCGAGGCGTACGTCGCGGCGTGGTCGGCCGGTGACGACGCCGCTGCCGCGGCCCTGACCGACGACCCCGCCGTGGCGCACGAGGCGCTGACCGGCGCTCGGGCGGACCTGGATGCGCGCGGCGTGACCGCTCGGGTCGAGCAGGTGCGCGAGTCCGGGGAGCGGGCCGAGGCCTCGCTCGCGGTCGACTGGGACCTCGGCGACGGCCGGCGCTGGAGCCACCTCGGCGAGCTGGAGCTGGGGACCGACCAGGACGGGGCGTGGCTCGTCCGCTGGAGCCCCGCGGCCGTGCACCCGCAGCTCGCGGCCGGGCAGCGGCTGGCGCTGCGCACCGAACCCGCACGGCCCGGGCCGGTCGTGGACCGGACCGGGGCCACGTTGCTCGAACCGACCCCCGTGGTGAGCATCGTCCTGGACCGGCTCGCCACCGGCGACCTGCCCGCCGTCGCCGGTGCGCTGGCGCGGGCCCTCGGCCCGCTCGACCCGGCGATCACGCCGCAGACCATCACCGACGGCGCCGCCGCGACCCCGGACGGCCAGGGCTACCGGGTCGCGGTCCTGCGCGAGGCCGACTACCGGACCGTCCGGGACGCGATCCACGACCTGCCCGGGGTGCGCTTCAGCCGGGACCAGCGGCTCCTCGCGCCGGATGCCGGCTTCGGCCGGCAGGTCCTCGCGGCCGTGCGGGCCGGTTCGGCCGCGCGGCTCGACGGGGTGGCCGGCTGGTCGGTGCACGTCGTGGACGCGGGGACGACGGTGACCACGCTGACCGAGGAGCCGCCGCGGCCCGGATCGGCGGTGACGGTGTCCCTCGACCGCGCGGTGCAGACCGCCGCCGAGGACGCAGTCGAGCCGCTGGGGGAGCAGGCGATGCTGGTGGCCGTCGAGCCGTCGACGGGGGCCGTCCTGGCGGTCGCCCAGAACGACGCGGCCGACGCCGAGGGCCCGCTGGCGCTGACCGGCCGCTACCCGCCCGGCTCCACGTTCAAGATCGCCACGGCGACGGCCGCGATCACCGAGGACGGGCTGCGTGCGGCCACGCCGGTGGCCTGCCCGGCGGAGACCTCGGTGGGCGGGCGCCCCATCCCCAACGCCGACCGTTTCGAGCTCGGGACGGTTCCGCTGCGCACCGCGTTCGCGCGCTCCTGCAACACGACGTTCGCGCAGCTCGCCGTGGACCTCGACCCGGGTGCCCTGCCCGCGGCCGCGCTGAGCCTGGGGCTGGGCGCCGACTACGCCGTGCCGGGCCTGCCCACGATCACGGGGTCGGTGCCGGCGGCCACCGAGGAGGTGCAGCGCGCCGAGAACGGGATCGGGCAAGGGCAGGTGCTGGCCGGACCGTTCAGCATGGCGCTGGTGGCCGCGACCGTCGCCCGCGGTGCACCCGTCGTACCGCAGCTCTACCCGGACCGGCCGACCGAGGTGCTGCGCGCCCCCACGGAACCGGACGTCACCGCGATCACCGAACTGCGGCCGATGATGCGCGCGGTGGTCACCGAGGGCACCGCCGAGCAGCTGGGCGGGCGGGGCGAGCTGTTCGGCAAGACGGGCACCGCGGAGTTCACCGCCGACGGTCGCGCGCACGGCTGGTTCGTCGGGTACCGCGACGACGTCGCGTTCGCGGTACTGGTCGTCGACGGCGGGTCGTCGGCACCCGCGCTGGAGGTCGCCGACCGTCTTCTCGCCGCGACGGCGGGCTGAGCACGCGACCGGCTCGCGGGCCCGGCGGGAAACGGCCCGGCCCGCCCGGCACGGCGCCCGGCAAGCGTGCACCCGGCCGGCCACGCGGCACGGCGCACTCGCCGGCGCGGATCGGCGCACTCGCCGGCACGCATCGGCGCACTCGCCGGCGCGGATCGGCGCACTCGCCGGCGCGGAGGGGCGCACTCGCGCCCTGCGTCGAGCGGCCGGCGCGCGACCTACACTGCAGCCATGTCCGCCCGCACGTTGCTCGCGCCCGGTACGCCGACCCCGATCCGCCGGGTGCCCGCCGAGATCCCGCGCCCGGAGTACGTCGGCAAGAACGGCCCGGAGCGCAGCACGGACCCGTGGGTGCAGCCGCCCGAGGTGATCGAGGCGATGCGGGTGGCCGGGCGGGTGGCCGCGCAGGCGCTCGAGGCGGGCGGCCGGGCGGTGGCGCCGGGGGTCTGCACCGACGAGGTGGACCGCGTGGTGCACGAGTTCCTCCTCGACCACCACGCCTACCCGTCGACGCTGGGCTACAAGGGCTTCCCGAAGTCCTGCTGCACCAGCCTCAACGAGGTGATCTGCCACGGCATACCGGACAGCACCGTCATCGAGGACGGTGACATCGTCAACATCGACGTCACCGCCTACCTCGGCGGGGTGCACGGCGACACCAACGCCACCTTCCTCGCCGGCGACGTCGCCGAGGAGGACCGCCTGCTGGTCGAGCGCACCCGGGAGGCCCTCCTGCGCTCCATTCGCGCCGTGCGGCCCGGCCGCGAGCTCAACGTCGTCGGGCGGGTGATCGAGTCCTACGCCAAGCGCTTCGGCTACGGCGTGGTGCGCGACTTCACCGGGCACGGCATCGGCCGGGCCTTCCACAGCGGGCTGGTGGTCCTGCACTACGATGCCCCCGAGGTGGACACCGTGCTGGCGGAGGGCATGACCTTCACCATCGAGCCGATGATCACCCTGGGCACCACCGACTACGACATCTGGGACGACGGCTGGACCGTCGTCACCAAGGACCGGGCCCGCACGGCGCAGTTCGAGCACACCGTCCTGGTGACCGCCGACGGCGCGGAGATCCTCACCGTGCCGTGACCCCGCGGGGTCAGGCCGGGGGAGCGCCGAGGATCTCCCTGAGTCGGCGCAGGGTGCCGCGGATCGACTTCGCGTTCCCCTGCGGGAACCTCGCCAGCTCGATCGCCCGCGGGTACCGCGACCCGCCGTAGTCGAAGGTCTCGGTGATCCGGGTACCGCCGTCCACCGGCTCCAGGTCGTAGCGCCAGCGGGCCCGCGCGAAGTGGCACCACGCGATCCGCCGGTCCTGCTCGAACTCGACGACCTCGTTGGTGATCCGGTACGGCAGCCCGATCCGCATGTGCACGCCGAACCGGTCGCCGAGGGCGAGGCGCCGCGGCCCGGAGACCGCGGCCCGGACGGTGCCCGAGCCGTCGAACTCGTGGTGGCGGTGCGGGTCGGCCAGCAGGGCGAAGACCTCCGCCGGCGGTGCGGCGACGACCGTGGACGCGGTGACCCTGCGGTCCGCGATCGTCGCCCGCTCGTCCGAGAGCATCAGGCGGCCGCCCGGTGTCGCCGGAGCGCCTCGAGCGCGTCGTCGGCATGGCGGTCGAACTGCTTCTCGTCCGCGACGGTGTGCAGGATGCGGCGGTCCTGACCGATCACGTAGGTCCGCCGCTTCGTGTGCAGCCCGCCCGGCAGCCACCAGCGCCACGCGCCCATCTCCTTGGCGACCCTGCCCCCCTCGTCGGACAGCAGCGGGTAGCCCAGGGAATGCGCGGTGGCGAAGGAGTGCTGCTTCCCGGTGCCGTCGCTGCTGATGCCCACCGGCCGGGCGCCGACGGCGGCGAACTCCGCCGCCAGGTCGCGGAAGTGGCAGGCCTCCTGGGTGCAGCCGCCGCTGGACGCGATCGGGTAGAAGAACAGCACGATCGGCCCGTCCGCGAGCAGCTCGCTCAACCGGCGGGGCGTGCCCGTCTCGTCCTTCAGCTCGAAGTCGCTGACCTGGTCGCCGACGTCCATGCGGGTCCCTTCTCCTCGTTCGATCTCAGATCATCCTTCGCGCGCCGACGGCGCCCGGTTCGCGGGGGCGCGCGGGGGCATCGGGAGGAAGCCGCTGGTGCGCTCCAGGTACTCGGCGTAGCCGGGCCGCCGCTCGCCGATCGAGGACTCCAGCAGCTTCGCGCCGGTGCCCCGCACCAGCAGCCAGGTCATGATCGCCACCCCGACCAGCCCGATCAGGCCGGCCGGGTGGTGCAGCGCGAGCAGGCCCAGCCCCCACCAGACGGCGGCGTCGCCGAAGTAGTTCGGGTGGCGGGTGTAGCGCCACAGTCCGCGGTCCATCACCTGCCCGGCGCTGGCCGGATCCGCGCGGAAGGCGGCGAGCTGGGCGTCCCCGACGGTCTCGAAGGTGAACCCGACGGCCCACGACAGCACTCCGAGCACCGTCACCGCGACGACGACCGGACCATCGGCGAACCCGTACTGCCCCAGCTGCACCGGTAGCGAGACGATCCAGAGGATCACCGCCTGCGGCAGGTAGACCGCGCGCACCATGTGCAGCGTCCGGTTCCCGCGCGCCCGCTCGAGGATCGCGACGTAGCGCGGGTCCTCCGGCTTCCCGTGGTTGCGCCGTCCGATGTGCCATGCCAACCGCAGCCCCCACACCACCGTGAGCGCGGTGATCAGCCAGCGCCGCCACGTGTCGGCGTCGCCCGCGGAGAGCAGCAACGTCGTCACCGCGACGACCGCGAAGCCGCCGCCCCACACCACGTCGATGCCGTCGTGACGCCCGCCGCGCACCGCCACGGCGACGACCAGCGCGACGGTGAACAGGGCGAGCACCACGAGTGCGGTGATCCCGAGGTTGGTCAGCAGCGCCGACCAGGGGTAGCCGTTCACGCGCTCGTCGTGCCGGGCGCGGCACCCAGCGCGGGGTCGGGACCCAGCGTGGCCGGGCGGCCGCGCGGCATGCCGGAGCGGCCCTCGGCGTCGGGGCGCACGAGCAGCATCTGGTGGACGCCCATCCGGTTCTCCTCGAACGCCAGCGATGCCCCCGCGAGGTACAGCAGCCAGACCCGCCACTGCTCCTCGCCGACCAGCCGGACGGCCTCGTCGCGGCGCTGCTGGAGCGTGTCGAGCCAGGGGCGGACGGTCCAGACGTAGTGCTCGCGCAGCGAGTGCACGTCGACGACCTCGAGCCCGGCACGCTCGAGGAAGTTCAGCGTCTCGCCGAGCGGGCGCATGTACATGTCGGGCGCGACGTAGCTCTCCATGAACGCGCCGCCGCCCGGCGCGGTGTTGCCACCGGACGCGCCCCGCGACATCTGCTGCACCAGCACCCGGCCCCGCGGGCGCACCAGCTCGCGCAGCCGCGCGGCGTAGACGGGGTAGTTGTCCTGCCCGACGTGCTCGCCCATCTCGATCGACGCGACGGCGTCGAAGGGCTGGTCCGGGCTCGCGTCGGTGCCGATGGCGCGGTAGTCCTGCAGCCGGATCTCGACCCGGTCCGCAAGGCCCGCCGCGCGCACCCGGGCCAGGCCGTAGTCCCGCTGCTGCGCCGACAGCGTCACCCCGACGGCCGTCACGCCGTAGTGCTGCGCGGCGTGCACGAGCAGGGACGCCCAGCCGCAGCCGACGTCGAGCAGCCGCATCCCCGGCTCCAGCGCCAGCTTGCGGCAGATCAGGTCGAGCTTGTCGCGCTGCGCGTCGACCAGGCCGTAGCCCGGCCCCTCCGCCCGCGTCCAGTAGCCGCAGGAGTAGGCCATCTGCGGATCGAGCAGGAACGCGTAGAAGTCGTTGGACAGGTCGTAGTGGTGGGCGATCGCCGCCCGGTCGCGGCGGCGGGTGTGCAGTCCACCGGAGAGCCGGGCCTCCGAGGCGGGCGGCGCGGGACGGGGCCCGACGACACCGAGCCGCAGCGCCAGCGCCGCGGCGTCGAGCTTGTCGCGCGCCGAGAGCCGGACCGCGCCGAGGTCCTGCTCCCGGGCCAGCCGCCAGAACCGCGACAGCCCGCGCGCGACGTCGCCCTCCACGTCGAGCTCGCCGGCGACGAACGCGCGGGCGAGCCCCAGCTCGCCCGGGTTCCACAGCAGGCGGCGCAGCGCGCGCCGGTGCCGCAGGATCGCGACGGGCGCGTCCGGATCCGGCGAGCCGGCCTCGCTGCCGTCCCAGGCCCGGATCCGGATGGGAAGCGGCGCGCCGAGCAGGCGCTCGACCAGCGCGGCGAGCTGCGGGGCGACGGGTGCGGGCACGGGCGGATCTCCTGGGCTGGTGGGAAGGGGGCGCCGCGGGCTCTCGGCAGCCGCGGCGCCCCCCGATCGGGCGGCCGTCACGGCCGGTGCTGCAGGCTGAGCTGGTACACGTCCAGGTAGCCGACCCGGAAGCCGGCCTCGCAGTAGGCCAGGTAGAACTCCCACATCCGCCGGAACGTCTCGTCGAAGCCGAGGGCGGCCACGGCCTGCCAGTGCTCCAGGAAGTTCTCCCGCCACTGGGCGAGTGTGCGCGCGTAGTCCGGGCCGAGGCTGCGCCGCTCGACGATGCGCAGGTCGGTGTGGTCGGCCAGGTTGCGCTCGATCGCCTCGACCGACGGGATGATCCCGCCCGGGAAGACGTACTTGTGGATCCAGGTGTAGTCGCCCCGGGCCGCCATCATCCGGTCGTGCGGCATCGTGATCGACTGCAGCCCGACCCGGCCGCCGGGGCGCAGCAGCCGCTCGAGGGTGGAGAAGTAGGTCGGCCAGTAGGCCTCGCCGACGGCCTCGATCATCTCGACGCTGACCACGGCGTCGTAGCTGCCCTGGGCCTCGCGGTAGTCGCGCAGCAGCACCTGCACACGGTCCGCGACGCCGGCCGCGGCGATGCGCTCCTCGGCCAGCCGCGCCTGCTCCGCGGAGATCGTCAGCGTCGTCACCCGGGCGCCGCGCTGCGCGGCCCGGACCGCGAGCCCGCCCCATCCCGTCCCGATCTCCAGGATGTGCATGTCGGGTCCGACGCGGGCGTGGTCGAGGACCCCGTCGATCTTGCGTCGCTGCGCGTCGGCGAGGCTCTCGGTGCCGTCGGCGAACCAGGCCGACGAGTACGACAGCGTCTCGTCGAGGAACGTCGCGAACAGCTCGTTGGACAGGTCGTAGTGCCGGTGGATGTTCTCCCGCGAGCCCTCGACGGTGTTGGTCTCCTCCCTGGGCTGGCGCGCCTCGACGTAGCGGCGGAACACCCGCTGCAACGTCGGCGGGATGAGCGTCGACAGGCGCGCGGCGAACGGGGTGAGCAGGTCGGCGAGCTGGGTGCTCGTCCAGTCGCCCACCATGTACGCCTCGCCGAACCCGATCTTCGAGTCGGCACCGAGCCGGTGGTAGAAGGCCTCCGGCCGCACGATGCGCATGACGGGGGAGTCCGGGCCGCCCGCGCCGATCCGCTCCCCGCCGGGGAACACGACCCGCACGTCGAGGTCGCGAACCGCCCGCCGGAACAGGACCTCGGCCACCCGCGCGCGGCCCGGGGAGCGCGGCGCGGTGGCGAGGCCCGGCCACACCCCCTCGTTCGGGCGCGGCACCCGGTGGCTGTTGGAACGGACGACGACCTGTCGGGCCGGGCCCGTGACCGGTGTGCTCATCGCGAGACCTCGATGCCTTCCTGGGGGGTGTGGCGGGGGCGCGGCACCACCGGCAGCCGCCGCAGCCACAGCCCGATGCCGTGGCGGCGGATGAGCGCCGAGGTGCGGTAGGTGACGAGCGGGTGGCGGGCGAGCATCCGCACGAGCCGGGCCGGGGTCGCCGGGCGGTGGGTACCGACCACGGTGGCCGTCAGGGCGGTGCGGCCCTGCTGCTGCAGCGTCACCGCCACCGCGAGGCGCTCGCCGGGCAGCCGCAGGCTCATCCGGTAGCGGCCGTCGACGGTGAGGAACGGCGAGACGTAGAAGTCCTTGTCCGCCTCCGCGCGCCCGCTCTCGTCGGGGTGCAGCAGGTAGCAGTGACGCTCGCCGTAGGTGTTGTGGACCTCGGCGATCACGCAGGCCAGCCCGCCGTCGCGGCGGTGGCACCAGTAGACACTGATCGGGTTGAACACGTGACCCAGCAGGCGGGCGTTGGCGAGCATCAGCACGCGCCCGCCGTCGAGGTCGATCCCGTGCGCGGCGAGGTAGACCTCGACGTTGTCCCGGATGCTGCGCTGCGGGTCGCCGAGGTGGTCGCGCGCCTCGAACCGGGCGAGCGGGCGCAGCCAGCGGGGCAGCCGGGGCAGCTCGTCGAGGTCGACCAGCCACAGGTAGACGCCGTGGCTGAACGCGCGGCCCGCGGCGGGGACGTCGCGCCCGCGCGCGTGCCGCACGACGGCGTCGTAGAGCGCGGGCGTGGCGACGGCGGGCCGAACGGCCGCGCCGTGCGTCGCGGCGGTGCTCACCAGCTCACCCCGAGCGACGCCGCGGCCCGGACACCGGCCGCGCAGCCGTCCTCGTGGAAGCCCCAGCCGTGGTACGCCCCGGCGAAGGCGAGCGTGCCGTCGTTCAGTTCCGGCAGCCGGCGCTGGGCCGCGACGGACTCCGGGGTGTAGACGGGGTGGTCGTAGACCATCCGCGCGATCACCGTCGACGGGTCCACGCGAGCCGACCCGTTGAGCGTCACGACGTAGTCGTCCGGCTCGGCGAGGCGCTGCAGCCGGTTCATGTCGTAGGAGACGAGGACCGGCGCGTCGTCGAGCGAGCAGGCGGTCTTCAGGTAGTTCCAGGACGCCCGGGCGGCCGCGGACCGCGGCAGGATCGAGGTGTCGCCGTGCAGCCAGGTCTCGTTGCGCGAGTAGCGGAACGCGCCCAGGACCTCCCGCTCGGCGGTCGTCGGCTCGGCGAGCAGCGCGAGGGCCTGGTCGGGGTGGGTGGCGACAACGACGCGGTCGGCGCGGTGGACGGTGTCGGCGTCGTCGCGGATCTCCACACCGGTCGCGGTGCGGGTGAGCGCCCGCACCGGGGTCCCGACGTGCACCGCCGTCAGCTCCTTCGCCACCCGCTCGACGTAGCTGCGCGATCCACCCACGACCGTGCGCCACCGCGGCGAGCCGCCGATCCCGAGCATCCCGTGGTGGTGCAGGAAGGTGAACAGGTAGCGCGCCGGGTACCGGAGCGAGAGCGTGGCACCGGCGGACCAGACGCACGACACGACCGGCACCATGAAGTGCTCGACGAAGTAGCGGGAGTAGCCGCCGACGGCGAGGAACGCGCCGAGGGTGACCTCCCCGGCGCGCTCGTCGTCGAGGACGCGGCGGGCGTGCCGGTGGAACCGGACGACCTCGCCGAGCATCCGCAGGTAGGCGGGTCGAGCCGCGTTGGACGCCTGCGGGAACAGCCCCGCGAGCTTGCGCGCTCCGGCGTACTCCAGCCCGCAGCCCTCGCAGCGCACGCTCATCGACATCTCGGAGTCCTGCGTGGCCACGCCGAGCTCCCCGAACAGCCGAAGCAGGTTCGGGTAGGTGCGCTCGTTGTGCACGATGAAGCCGGTGTCGACGTGCGCGGTGTCGCCGTCGGAGCTCGCCAGCTCGTGGGTGTGGGCGTGCCCGCCGAGCCGGCCGTCGGCCTCGAACAGCACGACGTCGTCGCGGCGCTGCAGCAGGTGGGCGGCGGTGAGGCCGGCGACCCCGGCCCCGACGACCGCGACGGTGCCCCGGCTCACGCGCGCTTCCTCGTCGCCGACGGGCTCAGTGCGCACAGCGCCGACCGGCCACCGGCGAGCATGCCGACCTGCCGCGCGAAGATCTGCGGCCGGACCGGCGCGACCACGGCGCAGCCGGCGGTGGCCGCCCCGAGAACTCGGGGGAACAACGTCATCAGGGAGCTCCATGCAGTGTGGCGCGCAGGCCGTCGGGGGCGGGCAGACGCATGGCGTTCGCAATCTCGGGGTCGAGGGGTTCGATCCCGAGCACGCCCAGCACGAACCGCCGGGTGAGCGAGTGCCAGTCGCGGGCGCGGCGCAGCATGCCGTGCCCGTCGCCGTGCACCTCGAACCGGCAGACCCGGTCGGTGACGCGGCGGGCGCGCAGCGCGTACGCGAAGGACTCGCCGGGGCTGGTCCAGCGCTCGCGGTCACCGTGGGCGATGAGGACGGTGCGCCCGGCGAGCTGGCGGACCGGGTCGGTGCCGTCCAGCCAGGGCGCGAGCGCGCAGACCGCGACGACGTTCGCGGCCCCGCCCGCGTGCAGTGCCGCCCGGCCGCCCATCGAGTGCCCGACGAGCACCACGGGGACGCCGGGATGGCGCCGGTGCAGCTCCGCGAGCGCCCACTCGGCGTCGCGCAGCGCGTCCATCCGCGGGTGGTTCCAGCCGCGGTAGCGGTAGCGCAGCAGGAACACGGCGAGCTCGCCGGGAGCGCGGGCGAGGTCGCGGGCGAACGGCAGCATCCGCAGGTAGGTCATGCGCACGCGGTTGCCGCGGTCGCGGCTGTGCGCCCGCCCGCCGTGCAGCACCAGCACGACGCCCCGGGGGTCGGCGCGCCGGGATCCGACGGGCTCCAGGGTCGGGTGGGCACCGGACTCGTCGGACAACCGCGCCGCCTCTCTGCTCGGGAGGACGGGGATCGTCCCGGAGGGGTTGTTCCGCCGCGACCACCGCGGCGGATTCCCTGCTGGGAGCCACATCACACCGTCGTGGCTCGCTGCGGGCCGCGCCGGGAGGATCCTGCCCGGTCGGGGAGGATCGACCATCAGGGGACGAGGAGGCTGTCAGTGACCAGGTCCGGCGACCGTCCGTTGACGACGTGGCAGAAGATCGTGCTGACCTTCCGTCGGCGCTACCGCGGCTCGGGGTTCTGGTACGGCCTGGCGATCGCCGTCATCTGGCCGTTCGCGATGTTCGGCACCCGCATCTCGTTCCGCGGCGCCGAGCACCTGCCGCGCACCGGCGGCGTGCTGCTCGCCATCAACCACGTCTCCTTCGCCGACCCGATCTTCGGCGTCGCGTTCGGGATCTGTCACGGGCGGATGCCGCGCTTCCTCGCCAAGGCCGAGCTGTGGAGCACCCCGGTCGTGCGGTGGGTGCTCGCGGGCGGGCGCCACATCCCCGTGTACCGGGAGTCCGCCCGCGCCGGGGACGCCTACCGGGGGGCGATCGCGGCCGTGCAGCGCGGCGAGGTCGTCGCGTTCTACCCGGAGGCCACCTACACCGCCGACCCCGACGGCTGGCCGATGAAGGCCAAGAACGGCGTCGCGCGCATCGCGCTGGTGTCCGGCGTCCCGGTGATCCCGGTGGCGAACTGGGGCACCCAGCACGTTCTCCCGCCGTCGTCCGGCCGGCCGCGGCTGTTCCCCCGTCGGCGCGTGACGATCGTCGCCGGGCCGCCGGTGGACCTGAGCGCCTGGCGCGACGGTCCGCGCACCCGCTCGGCCCTCGACGCCGCCACCGCGGCGATCATGGCCGACATCACCGCGCTGGTCGCCGAGGTCCGCGGGGAGGAACCGCCCGCGGTGCCGTTCGACCCCGCCCGTGTGGCGGCGGCCGGCGTCGACCCGCCCGCGTCCCGCGCGCCCGGGGCGGCGCCGGTGGGCGAGCCCGAGCGGGACCGCCCGGCCAGCTGACCACCGGCCCTCGGGTCGCCGAGGCGCCGCTCAGGCGGGGCGGGCCAGCTTGGCGAGCCGCCGCTCGGTCGGCCAGCGCACCGCGTGCGCCCAGCCGAGCTTCTCGAACACCCAGATCACGCGGGCGGAGATGTCGACCTGCCCGCGCTGCACCCCGTGCCGGGCGCACGTGGGATCCGCGTGGTGCAGGTTGTGCCACGACTCACCGAACGAGGCGATCGCGAGCGGCCACACGTTGCGCGAGTGGTCGCGGGAGGCGAAGGGCTGGTCGCCCATCATGTGGCAGATCGAGTTGATCGACCACGTGACGTGGTGCAGCAGCGCCACCCGCACCAGGCCGGCCCAGAACAGCGCGGTGAGCGCACCCCACCAGGACCAGGTGAGCAGCCCGCCCAGGACCGCGGGCAGCACGAGGGTCAGGGCGGACCAGAGGATGAAGAGCCGGTCGACCCCGCGGATCCCGTCGTCGGCCAGCAGGTCCGGCGTGAACCGCTGCTCGTTCGTCGTCTCGCGGTCGAACAGCCAGCCCATGTGGGAGTGCCAGAAACCCTTCACCAGCGCGAGCGGGCCGGTGCCGAACAGCCACGGCGAGTGGGGATCGCCCTCCTTGTCGGAGAAGGCGTGGTGACGCCGGTGGTCGGCCACCCACTTGATCACAGGGCCCTGCATGGCGAGGCTGCCGGCCACCGCCAGCGCGATCCGCAGCGGTCGCTTCGCCTTGAACGACCCGTGCGTGAAGTAGCGGTGGAAGCCGACCGTGATCCCCAGGCCGCTCACCACGTAGAACACCGCGGCGATCGCGACGTCGGCCCAGCCGAGGCCCCAACCCCAGGCGAACGGCACGGCCGCGACGAGCGCCAGCAGCGGCAGGATGACGAAGACGTAGACGCCGATCTGGCGGCCGAGGCTGCGGCGGCCCTCCAGGATCGGCTTGCCGGCGGGTGCCGCGGGTGCCGCGGGCGACGTGGGCCGCGCCGCGCTCGGTGTCGACCGGTCCTGGGTGAGGGTCATGTGCTCAGCACCTCGGGGGCTCGTGGGAAAGGGTGGCCTCACTACTCCCGTACCCTACGGTGACCACCGGGCGCCGTGGTGCATCGACCGGTTCGACCGCGTCACATGTCCGGTCAGAGGTCGAGGCCGAGCAGCGCGTTCTCGACGACCTCGGGCAGTGCCGGGTGGATCCAGTACTGACCCTCGGCCATGCTCCGGGCGTCCAGGCCGAAGCTCATCGCCTGCACGAGCGGCTGGATGATCGAGGACGCCTGCGGACCGATCAGGTGCGCTCCGAGCAGCCGCCCGGTGCCGCGCTCGGCGAGCACCTTGCACAGCCCCGTCGTGTCCTCCAGCGCCCACCCGTAGGCGACGTCGCCGTAGGCCTGGACCTTCACCGCGTAGTCCAGCCCGTCGGCGCGGCACTGGGCCTCGGTGCGCCCGACGGCGGCGATCTGCGGGTGGGTGAACACCGCGGACGGCACGACGCGGTGGTCGCTGCGCCGGGGCTCGTCGGGGTGCAGGAGGTTGTGCGCCACGACCCGCGCCTCGTGGTTCGCGACATGCTTGAGCTGCCACGGCGAGCTCACGTCGCCGAAGGCGTACACGCCCTCGGCGGGGGTCCGCTGCCACTCGTCGACGACGATCCGGCCGTCGGCGTGGGTGGGGATGCCGGCGGCCGCGAGGTCGAGGCGGTCGCCGTTCGGGATCCGGCCGGCAGCGACCAGCAGGCAGTCGCCGTGCACGGCCGTGCCGTCGGTGAGTGTCACGGTGACCTCGCCCTCGTCGCCGTCGACGCGGAAGACCTCGTGGCCCAGGTGCACCTCCCAGCGCTCGCGCGCCACCTCGGTGAACCGGGCCGCGATCGTCTCGTCCTGCCCCCGCAGCAGCACGCCGCTGCGGCCGAGCATCGACACGCGGGTGTCGAAGGCGCCGAAGACGTGGGCGAACTCCGCGGCGATGTAGCCGCCGCCGACGATCACCAGGTGCTCGGGGAGGGCGTCCAGGCGCATGATCGTGTCGGACGTGTGGAACGGCACGCCCGAGCCGGCGATCGCCTCGGGGACGAACGGCCGCCCGCCGGCCGCGATCACGACCCGGTCGGCGGCGATCGCCGCGTGGCCGCCACCGGCGAGCTCGACGTCGATCTGGCGCGGACCGGTGAAGCGGGCGTGTCCGGAGTACACGGTGACGTTCGGGCACCGCCGCTCGCGGTAGTCGCGGCCGGCGGCGGCGATCGGGTCGATCCGGCCGAAGACCCGGTCGCGGATGTCGGTCCAGCGGACCTTGTCCACGGTGGCGTCGAGGCCGAGCCGGGCGGCGTGGCGGATCTGCTCGGCGAGGTCGGCGGGGTGCACGTACATCTTCGTCGGGATGCAGCCGACGTTGAGGCAGGTGCCGCCGAAGACTCCGTGCTCGACGATGGCGACGTCGAGGTCGTCGAACCGCTCGTCGACGACCGAGTTGCCCGAGCCGGTGCCGATGACGACGAGATCGTGGTGGCGCACGGACCGAGGCTAGCCCGGAGCCGCCCGGCAGGTGGGCCCAGCGCTCGCGCGGCGGTCGCCGTGGTAGGCAGGAGGGGACGTCACCGGCGAGGAGGCCACGTGTCGGAGCAGTTCCTGGCGGCCACGGTCCACCGGGCTTGGGCCGCCGACCTCGACCCCGCGATGCTCTACGAGCTGCTGCGGCTGCGGGTCGAGGTGTTCGTCGTCGAGCAGGCGAGCCCCTACGCGGAGCTCGACGGCCGCGATCTGGAGCCCGAGGCGCGCCACTTCTGGCTCGGCGGGGGGGACGAGCCCCTGCTGGGTGTGGTGCGGCTGCTCGCCGACGGCCGCCACGCGCTGCGCATCGGCCGGTTGTGCACCGCGCGGTCCGCCCGCGGACTCGGACTGGGCCGCCGCCTGATGGAGGCCGCGCTCGCCGAGGTCGGCGACCGGGCGTGCGTGCTCGACGCGCAGGAGCACCTCGCCGGTTTCTACCGCGCGTACGGCTTCGAGCCGACCGGCCCGGGCTACGACTGGGACGGGGTCGCCCACGTCCCGATGCGCCGGCCCGCCCGCTGACCGGCTCTCGTGCATCCGCACGGCCGCCGTGCCGGTGTCCGGTGTCCGCGTGGCCGCCCTGCAGACACCAGGACCGGCGCTCAGCCCGCCGCGCGCTTGCGGACGTCCGGCGGGAACGTGCCTGCCTGCACGCACAGGTTCGACCAGACGTCGAGCTGCTTGGCGACGGTGTCCAGCTCATCGCCGAGCGCCTCGACGAGGTCCTGCTGGGCGGCGTCGGTGGCCGCCTCGATGCCGTCGCGGAACCGGCGGCCCTCCTCCGTGATCGTCCCGCCGGCGATGAGCCCGTCGGCCTCGAGGCGGGCGACGCCGGCGTCCTGTGCCTCCTGCGGCCACGCCCGCGTGGCGCTGTACTCCCCGACCGGGTAGCCGAGCCAGGCCTCCATGAGGATGCCCATGCGCACCGGGTCGAGCCCGGCGGCGATGCACGCGGCGACGTGGGAGTCGCCGCGGTGCTCGCGGACCAGGTCCGTGGCGCGCCAGAGCCTGCCGTACGGGTCCGCGAGGCGCCGCTGGGCGCGCAGGGCGGAGAACAGCACCCGGCCGGTGCCGTCGATGCGGGCGACCGCGGCCTCCAGCGTCTCCGCGACCCGCCGGACCTCGCCGTCGTCGGCGGCGGGGGCGAGGACCGCACGCAGGCTGTCCGCGGTGGCGCGGTCACGCAGCTCGATCAGCTCGGGCAGCGGCAGGCGGGCCCGCCCGTCGCTCCACAGGGCGTCGACCACGTTCGGCTCGAACACCGCGAACGTGGCCGCGACGACCGACGACGGCACCTCCCCCAGCGGCGCCGCGCGCCCGGTGAGGTAGCCGGTGAGGAAGTTGAGGCCGTGCTCCGCCAGGGCGTCGTAGGTCCGCGGCGACCACACCGCGTGCATCGCCAGCGGTTCCAGCGCGTCGCGAAGCCGGCGGGCCGGGCCCGCGGCCACGACGGGCGCGGGTGCGGTCACGCCCTCCGGGGTCGGTCGGAAGAAGGTGTCGAGGGCGGCCTGGTAGTCCATGGCGCGCAACGTAACCGACCGTCCCGGCGCTCATCCAGGGCGCTGCGGGATACTCCGCCCGGACGGGGACGTGCCTGCCGCGGCCCCACAGGACCGGGGCGAGAGGACGGGCGATGACCACCGAGGACGCGGGACGACGGCCGGGCGACGCGGACGGGACCCGACCGGGGTCGGTCGGACCGGCGGACCCGCACGCCGATCCCGCGACGCATCCCGCGCTGCGGCCCGCCGACCCACCCGCTCCGCGGGACGAGCCGCCCACGGAGCCGGTGGCGACCGACCGCACCGGGGGGAAGGCCCCGGTCGGTCACACCCGTGCCGGCGGGCTGTGGGTGGGGCTCATCCTGTCCGCGATCGTGCTGGTCTTCCTGCTGGTGTTCATCCTGCAGAACGGGCAGCTCGTCCAGATCAACTTCCTGGGGTGGTCGGGCAACCTGCCCACCGGCGTGGCGTTGCTGCTCGCCGCGGTGGCCGGCCTGCTGCTCGTCGCGATCCCGGGCACCGCGCGGATCCTGCAGCTGCGGCGCGCGGCCCGGCGCGGCGGCGGAGCGCGCTGACGTGCTCCGCCTCGCCGGTCGCGCGCTGCCCGTGGTGGGCCGGGCGCGCATGTACGTCTGCGGCATCACCCCCTACGACACCACCCACCTCGGGCACGCGGCCACCTTCGTCTGGGCCGACGTCGCGGCCCGCGTCCTGCGCCACCTCGGTCTCGAGGTCGAGGTCTGTCGCAACGTCACCGACGTCGACGACGTCCTCGACGCCGCGGCGGCCCGGGCGGGTGCACGCTTCGACACGTTCGCCGCCGTGCAGCAGTTCCGCTTCGACCGGGACATGGCCGCCCTCGGCGTGCGCAGGCCGGCCCACGAGCCGCGGGCGCACAACCACGTCGCCCAGGTGGTGACGCTCGCCGCGGCGCTGCTCGCCGCAGGCGCCGCGTACGAGCGCGGCGGCACCGTGTGGTTCCGGGGTGCGGGGGTCGCCGAGCGGGCGGGGCTGGAGCCGGCCGAGGCGGCGGCGCTGTCACGCGAGTTCGGCGACGCCACCGCCGACCGGGACGGAGGCGGGCGGGGCGACGCCGCCGACGTCGCCGTCTGGCGGGCCGCGGCGCCGGGGGAGGCGGCGTGGCCGAGCCCGTGGGGCGAGGGCAGGCCCGGCTGGCACGCGGAGTGCACGGCGATGGCGCTGACGACCCTCGGCCCGGCGCTGGACCTGCACGCCGGTGGTGCCGACCTCCGCTTCCCGCACCACGCCTACGAGGCCGCCCTCGCCGAGGCGGTCACCGGGGTCAGGCCCTTCGCCCGCAGCTGGATGCACGTCGGCACCGTGCGGGTGGGCGGGGAGAAGATGGCGAAGTCGGCGGGCAACCTCGTGCTGGTCTCCGACCTCCTGGCCGATCACCCGGCCGCCGCGCTGCGGCTGATGCTGGTCGACCGGCCGTGGGCGGCGCAGTGGGACTACCACCCCGCTGCCCTGCCCGCCGCGGCGGCGCGGCTGGAGCGGCTGTACACGGCGGCGTCGCGGCACGGGGCGGAGCTGGGTGCAGCGGCCTCGGCGGCGGTCACCGCCGCGCTGCTGGACGACCTCGACGTGCCGGCCGCGCTCGCCGTGGCCGAGGAGGAGGGCGGCCCGGCGGCGCGGCTCGCGCTCTCGGTGCTCGGCCTGGCCTGATCCGCGCGACCCCGGCCCCTGGCCGCGCACCGGACGGCACCCTCGTCGGCGGGTTCCGACGTGGGTGCCGCCCGGTGTGACGGGCGCGCGCTCAGGCGGCCCGGCGACCGCCACGGGGGGCGCCGGCGCGGCGGCCGCCGCCCTGGCCCCGACCCGCGTCACCGCGGGCCACGGCGCGGCCGGGGGAGCGCCGGCCCCCGCGGGCCGGGCCCTGCACCTGCTTGGGCGGCTCGGCGATCGCGACGCCGCTGGGGGTGCGGGCGCCGGTGATCCGCGAGAGCGCGCCGTCACCGGCGGTGACCGTGGTGGTGGTGGCGCGCACGCCCGCCTGGCGCGTGAGCTTGTCCACGTCGTGGCGCTCGGCCGGCGTCACCATCGTGACGACGGTGCCGGCGTCGCCGGCGCGGGCGGTGCGACCCGCCCGGTGCAGGTAGTCCTTGGGATCGGCCGGCGGGTCGACGTGCACGACCAGGCTCACGTCGTCGACGTGGATGCCGCGCGCCGCGACGTCGGTGGCCACCAGCACCGGGGTGCGCCCGTCCTTGAACGCCTCGATCGCGCGGTTGCGCGCGTTCTGCGCCTTGCCACCGTGCAGCGCACCCGCGTCCACGCCCTCGCGGCGCAACTGCTTGACCAGCCGGTCCACCCCGTGCTTGGTGCGCACGAACAGGATGGTCCGGCCGTGCCGGGCGGCGATCTCGGCGACGACCCGGGGCTTGGTCAGGGCGTCGACGAGCAGCAGGTGATGCTCCATCGTCTCGACCTGTGCGGTGGCCGAGGCGACCGAGCGGGTGACCGGGTCGGTGAGGTAGCGGCGCACCAGCGTCGCCACGTCGCCGTCCAGCGTGGCGGAGAACAGCAGCCGCTGCCCGCCCGGGGGAGTGAGGTCGAGGATCCGGCGGACCTGGGGCAGGAAGCCCATGTCGGCCATCCGGTCGGCCTCGTCCAGGGTGGTGACGGCGACGTCGGACAGGTCGCAGGTGCCCTGGTTGGTGTGGTCGGTGAGCCGGCCGGGGGTGGCGACCAGCAGGTCGACCCCGCGCTGCAGGTCGGCGGCCTGGCGGTTGAACGACAGGCCCCCGACCACCACGGCGGAGGTGAGGCCGAGCGCCCTCGTGAAGGGGGCCAGCGCGTCGACGACCTGCTGGGCGAGCTCGCGGGTCGGCACCAGGACGAGCCCGCGCGGACGGCGCGGCCGGGCGCGCCCGCCGGAGAGGCGGGCGAGCAGGGTGAGACCGAACGCGAGCGTCTTGCCGGAACCGGTCTGGCCGCGCCCGAGCAGGTCGCGCCCGGCGAGGGCGTCGGGCAGCGTGGCCGCCTGGATCGGGAACGGCTCGGTGAAGCCCTCGGCGGCCAGCGCGCGCAGCACCGGCTCGGGCAGGCCGAGCTCGGCGAAGGAGGGCATGCCGGTCGTGGGCGGGGCCCACAGGACCTCGCGGGGTGCGGCCGGGGCGATGGTGGGCGTGCCGGTGCCGCGGGTGGAGCGGGGCCGGCCGCCGCGGGAGCGGGGAGCGGCGGAGCGGGTGTCGCGCGGCGCGCGGCGGACGTGCGGGGATGACAAGGAGGACCTCCGGGACGTGGCACGTCGCACGGTGGATGGGCGCCGAGATGGCGGCAGCCGGTCACGGGAGACGAGCCCGGGCGCTCGGGGCGCCCTGTGGGGGGAGCGTCCGCGCGATGACGCCGTTCGGCGGCGGTCACCGGGGCCGGTCGGCCGGGGCGCTCGTGATCAGCCTACCCCACGACCGGCCCGGCGTGCGGCCCGCGCCCGCCGCGCTCATCCGGCGGCAGACCGCGTCGCGGCGCAGCTCCGTCAGCAGGGGCTGTGGCCTGCGCGGATGCCGCCGGCCGGCCCTGCGCGGTGACCACTTCGCGATCCGCGTCACGTCGCGCTGCCGGGAAGCCCGGCGAGGCCGCGGCGGGCGATCCCGCCGCGGTCGCGACCGGCGCCGCGACCGCCTCTCGCGGCCCGCGTCACGCGGGGACGATCACGGTGAGCTCCTGACGGCCGACCCGCTCGTTGCCCCTCCCGGTGCGGGTGGATACGGTCGGAGCCGAGCCGCCTCCGCCGCTGACGCGGCGCCCTCTCTCCCCGCCGCCCGCCACCCGAACCCGGAGGGTCGTGTCCGACTTCGCCCCGTCCCTCGCCCCCGGGGCCGGCCTGTCGAGGCGCCGCGCGCACCGGCGCGTTCCCCCGCCGGCCACCGGTGCCTGGCGGGAGGGCGATCCGCCCGGGGACCGGCGGTGGCACGACCTTCCCGGCCCGGTCCGGCTCGAGGGCGGCGGCGAGTTGCCGGTCGCCCGCCTGGCCTACGAGACGTGGGGCGAGCTCGCGCCCGACGGCGGCAACGCGGTGCTGATCCTGCACGCCCTCACCGGTGACTCCCACGTCGCCGGTGCCGCGGGCCCGGGCCACCCGACTCCCGGCTGGTGGGACCCGATCATCGGGCCGGGACGGGTGCTCGACCCGGCCCGTTGGTTCGTCGTCGCGCCCAACGTCCTCGGCGGCTGCCAGGGGTCCACCGGCCCCGCGTCGCGGGCGCCCGACGGGCGGCCGTGGGGCAGCCGCTTCCCGGCGGTGACGGTGCGCGACACCGTCGCCGTCGAGGCCGCGCTGGCCGACGCGCTCGGCGTACGCCGGTGGGCGTGCGTGATCGGCGGTTCGATGGGCGGGATGCGGGCTCTGGAGTGGGCGGCCTGCGAGCCGGAACGGGTCGAGCGGCTGTTCCTGCTCGCCTGCCCGGCCGCCGCCACCGCCGACCAGATCGGCTGGGCCGCCCCGCAGATCGCCGCGATCACCGCCGACGCGGGCTGGCACGGCGGCGACTACCACGACCTGCCGCCGGGGCACGGCCCGCACCGCGGCCTCGGCGTCGCGCGACGGATCGCCCACCTCACCTACCGCAGTGCCTTCGAGCTGGGGGAGCGGTTCGGCCGGCGGCCGCAGGACGGGGAGGACCCGGCCCGGGGCGGGCGGTACGCGGTGGAGTCCTACCTCGACCACCACGCCGACAAGCTCGTCCACCGCTTCGACGCGGCGTCCTACGTCCGGCTGACCGAGCTGATGAACACCCACGACGTCGGGCGCGGGCGCGGTGGGACCGCCGCGGCGCTGGCGCGGGTGCGCGCCCGGACCCTCGTGGCGGGGGTCTCCTCGGACCGGCTCTACCCGCTGGAGCAGCAGACGGAGCTCGCGGCGGGGATTCCGGGCGCGGCGCCGTTGAAGGTCATCGACTCGCCGCACGGGCACGACGGGTTCCTCATCGCGGCGCCGGTCGTGAGCGGGATGCTGGCGGAGCTGCTGGACGGGTGAGCGGTTCCGCAACCGGGATGAAGCGCCGGCCGCCCCCTCGATACGCTCCTGCGGGTGCTGACCCGGATGTCGTCGCTGTTCCTGCGGACCCTGCGTGAGGACCCGGCCGACGCGGAGGTGCCCAGCCACCGGCTGCTGGTCCGCGCCGGCTACGTCCGCCGCGTCGCGCCCGGTGTCTACTCGTGGCTCCCGCTGGGGCTCAAGGTGCTGCGGCGCGTCGAGCAGGTGGTGCGCGAGGAGATGGACGCCATCGGCGCCCAGGAGATCCAGTTCCCCGCGCTGCTGCCCCGCGAGCCCTACGAGACGACGAACCGGTGGACCGAGTACGGGCCGAACATCTTCCGGCTCAAGGACCGCAAGGGCGCCGACTACCTGCTCGGGCCCACCCACGAGGAGCTGTTCGCGCTGGTGGTGAAAGGGGAGTACTCCTCCTACAAGGACTACCCGGTGATCCTCTACCAGATCCAGACGAAGTACCGCGACGAGGAGCGCCCCCGCGCGGGCATCCTGCGCGGCCGGGAGTTCCTGATGAAGGACTCCTACTCGTTCGACCTGTCCGACGAGGGGCTGGCCGAGTCCTACGCCAAGCACCGCGCGGCGTACGTGAAGATCTTCGATCGGCTGGGGCTGCGGTACGTGATCGTGCAGGCCACCTCGGGGGCGATGGGCGGCTCGGCCAGCGAGGAGTTCCTGGCCGAGTCCCCGACCGGTGAGGACACCTATGTCCGCGGGCCCGGCGGGTACGCGGCGAACGTCGAGGCGGTGACGACGCCGGCGCCGCCCGAGCGGTCGATCGAGGGCCTGCCCGAGGCGCAGGTGCACCACACGCCGGACACCCCGACGATCGACACCCTGGTGGCCTTCCTCAACGCCGCCGACGTCGGGCGGACGTTCACCCCGGCCGAGACCCTCAAGAACGTCCTGGTCAAGACGCGGCAACCGGGAGCGGCGGACTGGGAGCTCGTCGCCGTCGGCGTGCCGGGGGACCGCGAGGTGGACCTCAAGCGTCTCGAGGCCTCGCTCGCGCCCGCCGAGGTCGCGCTGCTGGAGGAGCGCGACTTCGCCACCAACTCGTTCCTCGTCAAGGGCTACATCGGGCCGGGGGCGCTCGCCGCCAACGGCGTGCGCTACCTCGTCGACCCGCGGATCGTGCCGGGCACCGCGTGGGTGACCGGCGCCGACAAGGTCGACCACCACGTCGTCGACCTCGTCTGCGGGCGGGACTTCACCCCGGACGGGACGGTGGAGGCGGCCGAGGTCCGCGCCGGCGACCCGTCGCCGGACGGGCAGGGCGTGCTGGAGGCCGCACGCGGCATCGAGATCGGGCACATCTTCCAGCTCGGCCGCAAGTACGCCGACGCCTTCGCCCTCGACGCGCTCGGCCCCGACTCGAAGCCGATCCGGATCACCATGGGCTCCTACGGCGTCGGCGTGTCCCGGCTGGTCGCCGCGATCGCCGAGCAGAGCCACGACGACTCGGGGCTGGTGTGGCCGCGCGCCGTGGCACCGTTCGACGTCCACGTCGTCGTCGCCGGGAAGACCGACGAGATCGCGGCGGGCGCGGAGTCGCTGGCGGCCGAGCTCGACGCCGCCGGGCTCGCCGTGCTGCTCGACGACCGCAAGGCCTCGCCCGGCGTCAAGTTCGCCGACGCCGAGCTGGTGGGCGTGCCGACCATCGTCGTCGTGGGCCGGGGCCTGGTGAACGGCGTGGTGGAGGTCAAGGACCGGCACACCGGCGAGCGCACCGAGGTCGCGGTGGCCGAGGCCGCGACGCACGTGACCGCGCTCGTGCACGCCTGAGGGTCAGATCGAGGGCAGCGCCACCGACTCGACGATCGCGTCGATGGTCGGGCGGTCCGGCGACGGGGGCCGGTCCGGACCACCCTGCAGGTCGCCGTTGACCACGACCAGGGCGGTACCCGCATCGCCGGCCAGCGGGATCGCGAGGACCACCACGACGCCCTCGGTGGCCAGGCAGCCGTCGTCGGTCGGGGTGGTGACCGTCGCCTCGACGCGGCTGGCCGGGGCACCGCCGACCGTGATGCGCTGCACCGGGCCGACGGTGACCGAGGGCGGGCCGGTGGAGCGGTAGAAGTTCGTGGCGAGCTGCGCGGCGGCGCTGCCCAGCGCCTGGTCGGTGAACGGCAGCCGGGGGATCGTCCCGCTCGCCACCAGCCCGCGGTAGTAGTTGGCGGCACCGCACTCGTACCGCGGGCCGGTCGTCACCGTGGGCAGGTCGATGCCCAGGACCGACAGCGCGCTGCCCAGGCCCCCGGGACGCCAGTCGGGTGGGACGGCGTACACGACCTCGGGCGTGCGGATCGTCTGGAACCGCGAGGTGTCGACACCCCCGGACCCGCCCAGGGGCAGCAGGAGCCACGCGCCCACCCCGAGGCCGGCCAGGACGAGGACACCGGCGAGGACGAGCGCGACGATCCGCCCGGTGCGCCGGGGCGGCGGGGCGCCGCCGTACGGCCCGCCGGGTGGCAGGGCCCACGGCGGCGGGTGCCCGGCCGGGCCGTGCGGGCCCGGGTAGGGCGGTGCGGGGTACGGGGCGCCGTGGCCGCCGGGACCCGGCCAGTACCCGGGCGGAGGGCCGAGCGGAGGGCCGAGCGGCGCGGTGCCGCCCGGGTACTGGC
>DATLGI010000132.1:0-6978 GCA_035540535.1 Pseudonocardia sp. | reverse complement strand
ATATGTGTCCATGTCGGGGGGCGGCGGGCGCCACCGGCACCCGGCACCCGGACCTGGCGACGCGTCGGGGCGTGGAACCCGGCACGGGGGAGGGGCCGTGCGGGCGGCACTGATCGACGAGCCGGGGCGGCCGCCGCGCGTGGCGGACCGGCCCGAGCCCCGGGCCGGCGAGGGCGAGGTCGTCGTCTCCGTCACCGCCGCGCCGATCACCCCGCTGGACCGGCTCTGCGCCTCCGGTACCTCCTACTTCGGCGTGCCACGGACGCCGTACGTCCCGGGCGTGCAGGGCGTCGGCCGCGCCGCCGGCCGACCCGTCTGGTTCGCCACCTCGGCCGGCATGCGGCCCGGCGACGGCAGCATGGCCGAGCGGGCGTGCGTGCCGGCCGCGGACGTGGTGGAACTACCCGCCGGCGCCGACCCGGTGCTCGTCGCCGCGCTCGGCCTCTCCGCCGTCGCCGCCGAGATGGCCCTGGTGTGGCGGGGCGCCCTGGCGGCGGGGGAGCACGTGCTCGTGCTCGGTGCCGGCGGCGTCGTCGGTCAGGCCGCGGTGCAGCTCGCCCGCGCGGCCGGGGCGGGCCGGGTCGTCGCCGCCGCCCGCTCGGCGGACGCCCGCGGCCGCGCGCGCCGCCACGGCGCGGACGCCGTCGTCGCCGTCGGCTCAGCAGGCAGCGACGACGTCGAGACCCTCGCCGAGCGGTTCCGCGTCGCCTGCGGCGACCCCGTCGACCTCGTCCTCGACCCCGTCTTCGGCGTCCCCGCCGCCGCCGCGCTGCGCGTCCTCCGGCCGGGCGGCCGGCTGGTCAACCTCGGCGGCTCCGCCGGCGAGACCGCCCCGATCGACTCCTCGACGCTGCGCAGCCGCTCCCTGCGCATCCTCGGCTACACGAACAACGAGCTGACGCCCGAGCAGCGTCGTGCCGCCGTGACCCGGGTGGCCGAGCTCGCCGTCGCCGGCCGGCTCACCGTCGAGCACGAGCCGGTCCCGCTCGCGGACGCGGCCGCCGCCTGGTCGCGGACGTCCGCCGCCCGCGCCGTCCTCATCCCCCGCTGACGGAGGTCCCCGTGCCCGAGCTTCCCCTCCTGCCGACGTCGCTGGTCGGCAGCTACGCCCAGCCGGAGTGGCTCATCGACCGCGCGAAGCTCGCCGGCCGGTTCCCGCCGCGGGTGCGGGCGAAGGAGCTGTGGCGGGTGGAGCCGCCCTTCCTCGCGCAGGCCCAGGACGACGCCACCGTGCTGGCGGTCCGCGCCCAGGAGCGGGCCGGCCTCGACGTCCTCACCGACGGCGAGGTCCGCCGGGAGAGCTACTCCAACCACTTCGCCACCGCGCTGGAGGGGGTGGACGTCGACAACCCCGGTACCGCGCTCGACCGCTCCGGGCACCCGAACCCGGTGCCGCGCATCGTCGGCCCGATCCGCCGCCCGCATCCGGTGCAGGTGCGCGACCTGCAGTTCCTGCGCGCGCAGACCGACCGCCCGGTGAAGATGACGGTGCCCGGACCGTTCACGATGAGCCAGCAGGCGCAGAACGACTTCTACCCCGACGCCGAGGCCGCTGCTCTCGCCTACGCGGCGGCCGTGAACGCCGAGATCAAGGACCTGTTCGCGGCGGGCGCCGACGTCGTCCAGATCGACGAGCCGTACCTGCAGGCCCGGCCCGACGCCGCCCGCGCCTACGGCCTCGCCGCGCTGAACGCCGCACTCGACGGTGTGACCGGGACGACCGCCGTGCACCTCTGCTTCGGCTACGCCGCGATCATCCACGAGCGCCCGGAGGGCTACTCCTTCCTTTCCGAGCTCGCCGCCTGCCCCGTGGACCAGGTGTCGATCGAGACCGCGCAGTCCGGGCTCGACCTCGGCGTGCTGGCCGACCTCGCCGACAAGACGATCATCCTCGGGGTGCTCGACCTGTCCGACCCGGCCGTGGAGCCCGCCGACGTCGTGGCCGTTCGGGTGCGTCGGGCGTTCGCCCACACGGTTCCGGAGAAGATCGTCATCGCTCCGGACTGCGGGATGAAGTACCTGCCGCGGGACTCCGCGGAGGGCAAGATGCGCGCCCTGTCCGGCGCCGCCGCGCTGCTGCGGCGGGAGATGTAGGAGGACCCATGCAGCTCGTCACCGAGGACAACATCACCGAGCTCGCCGCGGCGCGCTGGGCCACCGCCCGCGACCCGCGGCTCGCGGAGATAATGACGGCGCTGGTCCGGCACCTGCACGACTTCGCCCGCGAGGTCCGGCTCACCGAGGCCGAGTGGATGGCCGGGATCCAGTGGCTCAAGGCGACCGGGCAGATCAGCGACGACAAGCGCGAGGAGTTCATCCTCGCCTCCGACGTCCTCGGCCTGTCCATGCTGGTGGTGCAGATGAACCACCGCCTCGACGCGGCGGCGACGCCGGCCACGGTGCTCGGCCCGTTCCACATCGCCGGCTCCCCGGAACTCGACTTCGGCGCCGACATGTCCGAGGGGCTGCCCGGCACCCCGCTCTACCTCAGCGGGACGGTGCGCGACCTCGACGGCAGGGCCGTGCCCGGCGCCGTCCTCGACGTCTGGCAGGCGGACGCCGACGGCGCCTACGAGGCCCAGCTCGACGTCGACGAGGCGCGGTTGCGGGCGAAGTACACCGCCCGCGAGGACGGCAGCTACTGCGTCCGGACGATCGCCCCACGCGGGTACAGCATCCCCGTCGACGGTCCGGTGGGCGAGCTGATGGGGCGCACCGCGATCAGCCACTTCCGGCCGGCGCACGTGCACTTCCTGCTCGACGTGCCCGGCTACGAGCCCCTGGTCACGCACCTGTTCGCCGAGGGCTCGGAGTACCTCGACACCGACGTCGTGTTCGGGACGAAGCAGGAGCTCGTCGTGCGGTTCGCCGAGCGCGATCCGGGCCCGACCCCGGACGGCGGCACCTCGTCCGAGCCGTGGCTGGAGGCCCGTTACGACTTCGTCCTCCAGCCCCGGCGCTGACGGACCGCGCCCACGGGACGACCGGCTACTTGATCCCGACCACCATGGAGTCGGGCCCGACGAGCGGCTCGACGCGGGTGTCGCGGAAACCGACGTCGGTCATCCAGGAGCGGCAGTCCGCGCCCGTGTAGTCGAACCCGCCCTGGGTCTCGATGAGCATGTTGAGGCTCATGAGCAGGCCGAAGGCGTTGGTGCGCCGGTCGTCGTCGATGATGCTGTCGTAGACGATCAGGGCTCCGCCGTCGGGAAGCACCTCGTAGGCCTTGCGGAGCAGGACGAGCTTCTCCTCGAGGCTCCAGTCGTGCAGGACCCGGCCCATCACCAGCACGTCGGCCGACGGGAGGGGGTCCGCGAAGAAGTCGCCGGCGTGGAAGCGGAGGCGATCGGCGAGGCCGAACGAGGCCACGTACTCCTCGAAGGCCGCGCGGGCGGGCGGAAGGTCGAACCCGCCCCCGGTCAGGTGCGGGTGGCGCACGGCGAGCTGGACGGGCAGGCAGCCCTCGGCCGTGCCGATGTCGACGACCGTGTGGTGGCGTTCCCAGGGGAACCTCTCGGCGATCGCGATCGCGGTGCCCATGCTGATCCCCGTCATGGCGTGCAGGAACTGCTTGAGGCGGTCGGCGTCCCGGTAGAGCTCGCCGAAGAAGTCCTCGCCGACCTTGACCTCGTTCTGCGGGTCCCCGGTGCGGAGCGCTTCGGTGAGCGAGCCCCAGAACGGGTAGAGCCGCGCGTTCGCCATCTCGAGGATCCCGCCGACGTAGGACGGCTTGGTGCGGTCGAGGAACACGTCGGTGGCCGCCGTGTTGGTGTACTCGTCGTCGGCCGAGCGTTCGAGCATCCCGAGCGACACCAGGGCGTCGAGGAAGTCGGTCGTGCCCCGCGGGTGCAGGCCGAGCTCGGCCGTCACCGCCTTGGCGGTGAGGGGCCGTTCGGCGAGTGCGGTGAACAGCCCGAGCTCCACGGCGGTCAACAGCACCTTGGATCCCCAGAAGCCCAACCCGAGCTGCAGGATCGCCTCGGGGGTCGGTTGCTCGTCGGTCATGGCCGTTCTCCGTTCGTCGCGTCGCGGCCGGTACCCGGCCGGTCGGCTCGAATGCTGCGACGAGCGGCGTCGTCGGCGGATGGGGCGGGGCCGTCGTTCCGCGCGGGGGCTACCCCCACTTAGGCGGTCACCCGCGCTGCCGGCCGCTCAGCGTCCGCGCGGCGTAGGCGACGAGCTCGGATCGCCGACGGACGTTGGCCTTGACGGTGAGGTTGGCGACGTGGCGCTCGACCGTGCGCGGCGACAGGTAGAGCCGGGCGGCGATCTCCCCGTTCGCCAGACCCAGCGCGAGCAGGCTGAGGACCTCGAGCTCGCGGGAGGTGACGCCGATCGCTCGCAGCGCGCCGGGTACGTCCTGCTCTCCCCGTCGACGGGGGACAGCGGCGCCCGCCTTGCGCAGCAGTGAGCGGCACGCCGACGCGATGCGCTCCTCGCCCCGCCGGTCGAAGAACGCCAGGGCCTCGCGCAGCCACGGCACGGGCTCGCCCCACCCGTCGGCCAGCGCCGCCTCGGCCACCAGCCGTCGTGCGAGCTGGCGGAGCCACTGGTGGTCACCGAGCGTGCCGTCGCCGGCCGCGAGCAGCGCGACGGCGAGGTCGGTGTGCCCGGTGTGCCCGGCGGCGACCGCGCCGGCGTACCGGCGGAAGGCGCGCGCGACGAAGTGCACGGAGTCCTCGTCGGGCTCGTCGCGGTCGTCCCTGGTCCCGTCCAGCCGGCGGACCAGCGCCAACACCCCCCCGCCGGGTGTCGCGGCGTAGTCGCCTCCCGGACTCGTCGAGACGCGGGCGACGGCGCCCTCGAGGTGGCGGCGCGCGGCCGCCCGATCCTCCTGCACGAACGCCAGGACGGCGGCCGCGAACGAGATCTTGACCTCGACGTCCGGCGAGTCGGGCGCGAGCGAGCGCGCCTCCCGGATGCAGCGCTGCATCTCCTCCCGGCGCCCCGCCCTGGCGTGGACGTGTGCCTCCAGGGCCACGGCGGACGCCAGCGTCTGGTGCAGGCCGTACCGGCGCGCCAGCTCCGCCGAGCGGCGCGCGGCGACGGCGGCCGACTCGGGATCGTCCCCCACGGCGAGGGCGGCGGCGATCTGCACGTCGACGACGGCGGCCGTCGCCAGCGCCCCCTGCACCACCGCCAGGTTCCGCGCCTCCTCCAGGCGGGTGACGCCTCCGCCGCGGAGCATGTCGATCGTCCCCAGCTCGTGCAGCGCCCGTGCCCGCCACAGGGTGAGGCCGTGGGTCTCGGCCAGGGCCAGGGCGCGGGCGAAAGCGGCCTCGGCGGCGTCCAGGTCGTCGGCCCGGCGGCTGCGCCCCAGCACCTCCAGCGCCTCGCAGGCGACCTCGGGCAGGTGGAGGCGCTCGGCGGCCGCGAGCGCGGTCTGCGCCAGCGACAACGGATCGTCCCGCTTGTGCATGATCGCGGCCTGCGCCCGGACCGCGGTCACCCGTGCCATGAGGCGTTCGTCCGGCGCGGCCGCCGTTTCGGCGCGCGCGCGTTCCAGGAGCTCGTACGCCTCGTCCCAGTGGGTCGCCGCCACGGCGGCGCGGGCGAGCCTGAGGTGGGCCTCCGCCCGTCGACCCGCGGCGCCGGGGCCGTTCCCCAGCCTGGCCAGCAGCGGACCGCTCACCTCGACGGCTCGGTCACGCTTCCCGGCCAGGGACAGCACCTGGGACAGGCACTCGTCGAGGTCCAGGCCGGCCGGGTCGTCCACCGGCAGCAGGTCGCGCGCGCGGTCGAGGGTCGCCTCTGCGCTGGCCAGCGCACCGCGTCCGAGGGCTCGTCGGGCCGCCCGGAGGAGGAGCCGCGCGGCCCGAGGGCGATCACCCGCCCGCTCGGCCAGCTCGGCAGCCAGCTCGCACCAGCCGTCCTCGAGCTCGGGGTGCTCCGCTTCGACCGCGTCGAGTGCCCGCCGCGACAGCGCCGCCAGCTCGGGCGGGAGGAGCTCGCCGAGCACGGCGTCGCGGGAGAGCGCGTGGCGGAACCGGAAGGTCGCCTCGCGCGCGTCGACGGAGATGATCCGGGCGTCGACCGCGCCGCGCAGCGCGGTGAGCGTGTCGTCGCGGCCGAGCCCGGTGACGGCGGGGAGCAGGCTCCAGTCGAACCGCCGCCCCAGCACGGCGGCGGCGAGGAGCACGGCGCGGGTGTGCCCCCCGAGATCGGTGACCCGCCGGCGCATGCCGTCGGCGTACGTGAGGGGGACGGCGGTCTCCACCGTCGTGCACACGCTCCACGACCCGCCGTCGGCCACCAGCGCGCCCGAGGCGAGGGCGACGGCCAGCAGCTCCTCGACCAGGAACGGGACACCCTCGGCACGCGCCGCGACGTCCAGTACGGCGTCCGGCACCGTGTCGGCCGCCAGACACGAGGCGACCATCTCGGCCACCTCCCGTGGCGTGAGGCGGGACAGCGCGACGAGCCTCGACCCGCGCCTGGCGTGGAGGACCCGGGCCAGCCGGAGCCCGGCCGAAGGGTCCTCGTCACGTACCGTGGCCAGGCACAGGACACGCTCGGTGGCCAGGTTGTCGGCGAGGTACTCGACGATCCGGAGCGTCTCCGGGTCGGCCCAGTGGAGGTCTTCGAGCACGATCAGGCACCCCCGGCTCCCGGCGACGACGCGCAGGAACCGCAGCACCGCCTCGGCGAGCGCCATGACCGGGTCCTCGACCCGGGGGTCGCCTCCCCGCCACTCCGGAACGAGCACACCCAGGAGCGGGCGGAACGGCTCGAGCTCGGGTGCGCCCGCGCCCGCTCCGGTGCGCACGGCGGAGCAGAGCGCCTCGGCGAGCGGGCGGTACGCGAGCGGAGTGGCGGTCGGCACCGCCCGCCCGCGCAGGACGGCGAGACCCTGCCCTTCGGCGTGGGCGGCCGCCAGCCGTGCCAGCCGGGACTTCCCGATCCCGGGCTCACCGACCAGGAAGGTCACGCCGCCCTGCCCACCGGTGGTGCGGTCGACGGCATCGCACAACGCTGCGA
>DATLGI010000131.1:0-20591 GCA_035540535.1 Pseudonocardia sp. | reverse complement strand
CCCCCGCACCGTCCACGACCGTCACCACCGCTCCCGCCCCGCCGTGCCTCGCGGCCGGACAGACCGGTGCCGCCGTCCTGGAGCAGCTGGAGCTCGCCGTGCAGGCCATCGGCGCACTCGACCCCACGGCGCTGCGCGGGGTGCTCGACCGGTTGCAGCCCCTCCAGGCCGATCTCGAGCGGTCCGTCGCGAGCTGCTCCGACCGGCTGACGCCGGCGCCGCCGCAGGCCACGCCCACCGGCTGAACCGGCGCGGTGCTCCTCACCCCGCGTCCCGGATGGCGCGGAGCGTGATGTCCTGGGTGGCGGAGGCGACGGTGATGCCGTGCTCGGCGTCCGGGTCACTCATCCGGCGACCCGCTCGGGCCCTCCCCGGACGGCCCGCTCGCCGCGTGCTCCGCGGCCGTGCCCGGGTCCGCCCCGCTCGCGCGCTCGCGCAGGAACGTCACGACACGGGCGGTCACCGCGGCCGCGGGCACCGCGAGGAAGGCGCCGAGCACGCCCAGCAGCGTCGCCCCGATCCCGATCGCGACGATTACCGTGAAGGCCGAGAGCCGCACCACCTTGCCCATCACCAGCGGCTGCAGGACGTTGCCCTCCACCTGCTGCGTGACGACGACCAGGGCCAGCACGGCCAGCGCGGAGCCCACGCCACGGTCGGCGAACGCCACCAGGACGGCGAGCAGCCCGGTCAGCAGCGCGCCGACGTAGGGCACGAACGCGCCGAAGAAGATCAGCACCGCGAGCGGGAGCACGAGGGGCACCCCGAGCACCCACAGGCCGGACCCGATGATCGTGGCGTCGAACAGGGCGACGAGGAAGAGCGCCCGGACGTAGCCGGACAGCGTGCCCCACGCGAGCCCGACGAGCTCCGCACCGTCGGCGCGGCGCCCGGCCGGCAGTGCCGACAGCCCGGTCCGGACGATCCGCGGACCCCCCTCGAGGTAGAGCGCCAGGGCGACGAGCAGCAGGACCAGGCCGGTGAGCAGGTCCACCCCGGTGAGCACCGCGGCCTGCAGCCCGCCCGCCAGCTCCGTCGCCGCCTGGCGGGCGAGCTCGCCCAGCGTGGCGTCCTGGGCGACGAAGGGCAGCCGGCGCAGGAGGCCCTGCACGCGCGTGGCGGCGTCGTCGATCGAGCGGGCGAGGTCGGGCACCTGCGCGACGAAGTTCGGGACGACCAGCGCGATCACCCCGGCGACGAGCGCGACGCTCAGCACCAGGACCAGCGCCACCGCCAGCGGCCGCGGCACCCGTCGCCGCACCAGCCACGACACGAGCGGCGCCAGCAGGGCCGCCGGGAACAGCGCGAGCAGCAGCGGGACCACGACCACCGCGAGGCGCCCCGCCAGCATCCAGGCGGCGACGACGAGCAGACCGGCGCCGATCGCCGTCCAGACGACGAGCCCGGCCCGCAGCAGGCGATCCCGCTCGACCCTCACCTGGGCCGCGTACCCGGGGCGCGCCTCCGGGCAACCGCTCGGCCCGCACCCCCCGTTCTGCGGGATGTCGGTCCTGGTGGGCCCGACGGCGCCACGGGCCGGCACACCGTGCAGTTCCCGGCGACGTGAGCGGGCTACTCCCCCGGCTCGTCGGCCGGCGACCGCCCGCAGCGCCAGCACCGCTCCCGGTCGTCCTCCCCGGGCACGGCGCCGCACTCCGGGCACACCCGGTGCAGCCAGCAGACCGGGTCGCCGCCCTCGTCGTCCGCGCCGGTCATCGGCCGCCCCCGCCGTCGTCGCCGTTTCGGACCGAGCGTAGTTCGGGTAGGGACCGGACGATGAGGATGCCCGTGACGCTGCGCCGCCCCGGCTCCCGACACTCCGACGACGGCCCCCACCCGCCGCGGCGGCGGTGGACGGAGCTGCGCGTCCGGGCGCCCTGGCTGGAGCACCCCCTGGCCCGCCTCGGCGGTGCCGTGCTCCTGAGCGGGGTGCTGCTGGCCGGGCTGCTCGCGGTGCCGGCGCTCGGCGTGGCCCGGGTGGCGGCGTCGCCGCTGCCGGACACCGCGGCGACCACGCCCGACCCGGATGCGCGGGTCCCGCTGGCCAGCACCGTCACCGACGCCGACGGCCGGCCGATCGCCTACCTCTACGAGCAGTACCGGCTGCCCACTGCTCCCGGCGAGGCCTCGGCGGCGATGCGGGCCGCGGTGGTCGCGGTCGAGGACCGGCGGTTCTTCGAGCACCAGGGCGTGGACTGGCGCGGCATCGGGCGCGCGGTCGTGGAGAACACGCTGAGCAGCGGGTCGCCCATCGACGGGCAGGGCGCGTCCACGGTCACGATGCAGTACGTCAAGAACCAGCGGCTCTACGCGCTCGCCGAGTCCGACCGCGAGCGGGAGGCGGCGGTCGCGGACACGCTGGAGCGCAAGCTCGCCGACGCCGTCCTGGCCCTGCGCCTGGAGGACCTCCTGACCAAGGACCAGATCCTGGACCGCTACCTCGACGTCGCGTACTTCGGCCGGGGCGCCTACGGCGTGTCCGCGGCGGCCCAGGCCTGGTTCGGCGTGCGGCCCGCCGAGCTGACCGTTCCGCAGGCGGCGCTGCTCGCGGGCATGCTGCCCGGGCCGGCGCTCTACGACCCCGTCGACAACCCGGAGGCCGCCACCGCCCGCCGCAACGTCGTGCTCGACGCGATGGTGCAGGCGGGCTCGATCACCGCCGAGCAGGCCGCGGAGGCGCGGACCGCGGAGCTCGGTGTCCGCGAGCAGCCCGGTGTGCCCGCCCCCGGCTGCACGGCGGCAGCGCCGGACACCGGGTTCTTCTGCGCGCACGTCCTGTCCCACCTCGGTGGCCTCGGCCTGTCCGCCGACGAGCTGCGCACCGGCGGCTACACGGTCCGCACGACCCTGGACCGGGAGGCGACCGCCGCGGCCGCAGCCGCCGCGGCCGCGCGGGTGCCGCCGGACGCGAGCCCCGGCATCCTCAACGCGGTGGCGGTCGTCGAGCCCGGGCGCGACGCCCGCCCGGTCCGCGTGCTCGCCGCCAACCGCGCGTACGGCAACGACGCGCAGGCGGGGCAGGTCGCCCGCCCGGTCGCCTCCGCGCCCGTGCCGCACGGGGCCGGCTCCGTCTACAAGATCTTCACCGCCGCCGCGGCGCTGGCCGCCGGCCGCGACCTCGACAGCACCGTCCCCGCCCCCGACAGCTACCCATCGGAGGTCTTCACCGACGGCGGCGAGCCCTACACCGTCACCAACCCCGGCGACTTCCCGGACGAGCTGACGCTGCAGGAGGCGCTCGCCCACTCGCCGAACACCAGCTTCCTCGCACTCTCCGACGAGCTCGGCTCCGTCGACCCGATCGTCGACATGGCCGAGCGGCTCGGCCTGCGGGAGAGTCTCGCCGGCGTCGGCGACGAGGTCCGCGCCGAGGAACGCGGCTCGTTCACCCTCGGCCCCACCCCGACGAGCCCGCTGGAGCTGGCGAACGTCGCCGCGACGCTGGTCAGCGGTGGCGTCTGGTGCGCGCCGACGCCGGTCGCCGAGGTGACCGACCGCACCGGCGCGCCCGTCGCGCTGCCGGCCGTGCCGTGCGAGCAGGCGGTGCCCGAGGGACTGGCCGACGCGCTGGCGGCGGGCCTGTCGCAGGCCGCCACGGACGGCACCGCCGCGGCCGCCGCGACCGCCGCGGGCTGGGACCGGCCGGTGGCCGCGAAGACCGGCACCACCCAGATCAGCCGTTCAGCGGCCTTCGTCGGGGCGACCCCGCAGCTCGCGGGGGCCGTGCTCACGTGGTCGGACGCGTCGCCGCCGCGCCCGGTGTGCGTCACCGACCCGCCGAGCCTGTGCGACGAGGGGAACCTGAGCGGCGGAACCATCCCGGCGGGCACCTGGTTCAGCACGATGCGGGCGCTGCACGAGGGGCTGCCGGTGGCGCCGCTGCCAGAGCAGGCCCCGCAGTAGCTCGGCGGCTCCGAGGCCCGACGAGCGGCGGGGCTCTCCCGCAGGCCCGGGTGGCGGCCGGGTCGGTCAGGGCCCGAGCTCGACCCAGGCCGCGGTGTCGGGAGGCAGCCGGTTCCCGGTGACCGGACCGCTGGCCAGCAGCACGTCCCCGTCCGGCAGCTCGACCGGTGCGTCCGCGATGTTGACGACGCAGGCGAGGCCGGGCTCGCGGGCGAAGGCGAGCACGCCGTCCGGCGCGGGCAGCCAGCGCAGCGCGCCCGCGTCGCCGAGCGCCGGGTGGGCGCGGCGCAGGGCCAATGCCTCCCGGTAGAGGACGAGCATCGAGCCCGGGTCGTCCTCCTGGGCCGCGACGCTCACCGCGGCGAACGCGGCCGGCTGCGGCAGCCACGGCGTGCTGCCCGGTGGGCCGAACCCGAACGGCGCCGCCGTGCCCGACCAGGGCAGCGGCACCCGGCAGCCGTCGCGCCCGCGGTCGGCGTGCCCGGACCGCTCCCAGGTCGGGTCGGCGAGCACCTCCTCGGGCAGGTCCTCGACCTCCCACAGGCCCAGCTCGTCGCCCTGGTAGACGTAGGCACCGCCGGGCAGGGCCAGCATCAGCAGCGCGGCGGCGCGGGCACGGCGGCGGCCCAGCTCCAGGTCCAGCGGGCCGGGCAGGTCCGGCAGGTGCACCGCGCCGGGCGCGGGCGGGCGGCCCAGCCGGGAGACGTGGCGCACCACGTCGTGGTTGGACAGCACCCAGGTGGCCGGCGCGCCCACGGCGTGCAGCGCGGTGAGCGAGCGGTCGATCGAGGCCCGCAGCGCCGCGGAATCCCACGGCGCGCGCAGGTAGTCGAAGTTGAAGGCGGTGTGCAGCTCGTCCGGGCGTACGTAGCGGGCGAGACGCTCGGGGTCCTGGTGCACCCACGCCTCGGCGACGAACACCCGCGGGTCGTCGTAGGAGTCGGCGATCTTGCGCCACGCCCGGTAGATCTCGTGGACCTCGTCGCGGTCCCAGTGCGGGTGGTCGGGCCGGTCCACCCCGCCGAGGAGCTGCTCGTCGTCGTGTCCCAGGTCCGGGAGCCCGGGCTCCTTCACCAGCCCGTGCGCGACGTCGACGCGGAACCCGTCGACGCCCCGGTCGAACCAGAACCGCAGCACCGACTCGAACTCGGCGTGCACCCGCTCGTCGTCCCAGTTCAGGTCGGGCTGGGCCGGGTCGAACAGGTGCAGGTACCACTCGCCGTCCGGCACGCGGGTCCACGCGGGCCCGCCGAAGACGCTGCGCCAGTCGTTGGGCGGCTGCGCACCGGCGTCGCCGCGGCCGGGCCGGAAGACGTAGCGCTCCCGCGCCGGCGATCCCGGCGGGCTCGCCAGCGCCTCGACGAACCAGGCGTGCCGGTCGGAGGTGTGGTTGGGGACGATGTCGAGCAGCACCCGCAGGCCGTGCCCGTGCGCCTCGTCGATCAGCGCCGCGGCGTCGTCGGCGGTGCCGAACACCGGCTCGACGGCGCGGTAGTCCGCCACGTCGTAGCCGCCGTCGGCCATCGGCGACGGGTACCAGGGGTTGATCCACAGCGCGTCGACGCCGAGGTCGCGCAGGTAGCGCAGCCGGGAGCGGATGCCTTCGACGTCGCCGACACCGTCGCCGTCGGAATCGGCGAAGCTGCGGATGTAGACCTGGTAGACGACGGCGGAGCGCCACCAGCCGGCGCCGGGAGCGTTCGGGTCCTGAGTCATCGCCACCGATTATCGACGCCGGGAGCCCAGCCCGCCGATACGGGTACGGCGCCGACCCCTCCGTGCGCGCGAGTGCGCCCCTCCGTGCGCGCGAGTGCGAGGAACCCGCAGGTCGGCCCCGCGACGGTGCCGGTGACCGGGCTGCCCGCACCGACGTCCGGTGCCGGGGGCACTACCGTTCCGACCATGGAACCCGAACGCCTGGTCGTCGTGGGCGGTGACGCCGCGGGCATGAGCGCGGCGAGCCAGGCGCGGCGCCGGCGCGGCCCCGACGAGTTGCGGATCGTGGCGTTCGAGCGCGGCCGGTACACCTCGTATTCCGCCTGCGGCATCCCGTACTGGATCGGCGGTGCGGTCGGCGACGTCGGCGACCTCGTCGCGCGCAGCCCCCAGCAGCACCGCGACGCCGGTATCGACATGCGGACCCGCACCGAGGTCGTCGGGATCGACCTCGCCGCCCGGACCGTCCGCGCCCGGGAGGTCGACGGCGGCCGCGAGTACGACGAGCCGTTCGACCAGCTGATGTACGCCACCGGCAGCGTCCCGATGCGCCCGCCGATCCCCGGCATCGACGCGCCCGGCGTCCACGCGGTCCAGACCCTCGACGACGGCGACGCGCTGCGCGCCGAGCTGGTCGGCGGCCGCGTGCGCCGGGTCGTGGTCGTCGGCGGCGGCTACATCGGGTTGGAGATCGCCGAGGCGTGCCGTGTCCGCGACATCGAGGTGACGATCGTGGACCTGTCGGCCACCCCGCTCGGCGGCACCTTCGACCCCGACGTCGGCGCCCTCGTCGCCGACGCCGTGCGCGCGATGGGCATCACCCTGGTCCTGGGCGAGGCCGCCACCGCGGTCGAGACGGGGTCGGACGGGCGCGCGGCGGCCGTGCACACCGTGGCCGGCCGGTGCCTGCCTGCCGACCTGGTCGTCCTCGGCCTCGGGGTGCGCCCGGCCGTCGCGCTCGCCGAGCGGGCCGGGATCCCCCTGGGCGCGTCGGGCGGCATCGCGGTGGACGCGCGGATGCACACCCGCGTCGAGGGCGTGTGGGCCGGCGGCGACTGCGTGGAGTCCGTGCACCGCCTCTCCGGGCAGCGCGTCGTCGTGGCGCTGGGCACCCACGCCAACAAGCAGGGCCGGGTCGCGGGGATCAACCTCGGCGGCGGCTACGCCACCTTCCCGGGCGTCATCGGCACCGCCGTCACCAAGGTCTGCGACCTGGAGGTGGCGCGCACCGGACTCTCCGAAGCCGAGGCGCAGGACGCCGGACTGCGCTTCGTCACCGCCGCGGTGGAGTCGACCACCCGCGCCGGATACTTCCCCGGCGCCCGCCCGATCCGGATCAAGCTGCTCGCCGAGAAGCGCACTGGGCGGCTGCTCGGCGCCCAGATCGTCGGCCGGGAGGGCGCGGCGAAGCGGATCGACGTGCTGGCCACGGCGATCTGGAACGAGATGGGCGTCGACGAGATTCTGGGCCTGGACCTGTCCTACGCACCGCCGTTCGCCCCGGTGTGGGACCCGGTGCTCATAGCGGCGCGCAAGGCGTTCGAGGCGGTGGAGACCGACCACACCCCGGACCTGCGGTGAGGTCCGGACGGCCGGCCGCGTCGGCGGAGTCGGAACCCCCGGCGGAGGCTCGAGCGGCCCTCACGTCCGCACGGGGGCGATCCGCAGAAACCGGCGCATCGCGAGCGCGCCCAGCAGCGGGCCGACCGCCAGCAGCGGCATCGCCGCGCGCCATCCGACGGAGTCGGCGAGCAGCGGCAGCGCCTGGATCGTCACGACGGTCAGCAGGAACCCGAGCGCGGTCTGCGCGGTGAGCGCGGTCCCGACGTAGCGCTGGTCGGCGACCTCGGACAGCGCCGCCGAGAACTGCGCCGAGTCGGCGACGACGGCGGCGCCCCACACCAGCAGCAGCGCCGTCAGCACCACCGGCGGGGCGTCGAGGACGGCGACGGAGCCGACCGCGCAGGCGGCGCTGACCAGCATCGCGACCAGCGCGATCCGGGCGTGCCCGTGCCGCTCCGCGAGCAGCCCGCCGGCCACGCAACCGGCCGCGCCGGCCACACCGATCACCGCGAAGGCGGTGAGACCGACCGCCGCCGCACCGGCCGCCACCAGGTAGGCGGGCAGCCACGCCCACAGCGCGTACAGCTCCCACATGTGGCCGAAGTAGCCGAGGGTGACCAGCCGCTGGCGCCGGTCGGCGAACATGCGCAGCACGTACCGGGGCTCCAGCGGCGGCGACGGGCGCGCGTCCGGGCCGGGTCGCACGAGGGCGACCGCGAGCGCCGCGCCGAGGACCGCCAGCCCGCTCGCGGCGAGCAGCACCCACCGCCAGTCGAGCACGATGACCGCGGTGAGCAGCTGCGGCACCGCCGAGCCGAGCGAGAGGGCGCCGATGAGCACGCCGAGCGCCGCACCGCGGGCCCGCGGGTACCAGGACACGACGAGCTTCAGACCGACCGGGTACACCCCGGCCATCGCGATCCCGGTGACCAGCCGCAGCGGCGCGGCCGTCCACGCGCCGGTGGCCAGCAGCGGGATCAGTGCGGTGGCCGACGCGCCCAGCAGCGCCGACGCCGCGAGCAGCACCTGCGGCCGGATCCGGTCGGCCAGGTTGAGCGCGGCCGACCCGACGGCGCCGACCGCGAACCCGATCTGCACGGTGGCGGTGAGCCAGATGCCGCCCTGCCGGTCCAGCCCCCAGTCCGCGCGCAGCGCGGGCAGCACGGCCGACGCGGAGAACCACAGGGACAGCACGAGGACCTGCACCAGGGCGATCAGCGCCAGCTGCCGGCGGGGCCCGGTGGGCCGCGTCACGACCCGCCCCGCCGTGCCCCCAGGCGTCGACCGGCCCTGCCGCGCGGCAGGATGGCGACCGCCACCGCCGTCGTCACCACAGCGTCAGCACCCCCCCGAGCGCCGCCGGATCATCCGCGCCTGCTTCCCGCTCCCGCCAGCGCGGTCACCTCGGCGAGCCCCTCGGCCAGGCACTCGACCAGCACGTCCGGCTCGGTCACCGCGGACGGATCGGTGTTGATCCCGATGCAGCAGGTGTCGACGTGGGTGAGCATGGTGATCATCGCGGCGCAGCCGGGCAGCGGTCCGAACGGGTACATGTGCGTGATCCGCGCCCCTGCGACGAACACCGGGTGCGGAATGCCCGGCAGCGCACTCACCTGCACGTCGTTCGGCGAGGTGAACCGTCCGGACACCGCGCCCAGCACCGGGACGGGCAGCCAGTTCAGCGTCGGCGCCACCAGTCCCACGATGTCCGCCGCCGCCGTCTCGACCCGGGCGGTCAGCACGAACTCGTGCACGGCGCGGATCCGCTCGGCCGGGTCCGGCTCGGCCAGCGGCGCGTCGAACCGGGCGCCGGTGAACCGGTTGCCGCCCTGCGGGTCGTCCTCGGTCCGCAGGCCGATCGGCACCCCGACCGGCAGTGTCGCGACCTCGACGCCGAACCGCTCGTGGTAGCGGCGGAACCCGCCGAGCACGGCGGCCACCAGCCCGTCGCGCGGGGTGCCACCCGCGGCCCGCGCGCCCGCGCGCAGCGCGTCGAGCCCGGTGTCGAGCACGTCGAAGCGCCAGTCCGCGCTGCGCGGGGCGAGCAGCGGGGAGCCCGGGGTCTTCGGGGTCACCGCGCGGCCTACCGACCGTGCCGCCGCGAGCACCCGCCCGGCCGTGCCCAGCGGCCGGCGCAGGGCACCGACCCCGCGCCGCAGCGCCTCCCCGGGCACGGCCAGCGCCGCCCGCCCGACCTGGTCGGCCAGCAGGTCGGCCGGCGAGGCCGCCACCTCGGTCGGGACGGGCGGTTCCGGCCGGGCGGGGTCGCGCTCGGCGGTGCGACTGTGCAGGCGCGCCATCAACTGCACCGCGCCCAGCCCGTCGGTGACGCTGTGGTGGGTCTTCACCACGTAGCCGGCGCCGCCGCTGTCGAGCCCGGTGACGAGGAGCACCTCCCACAGGGGGCGGTTCCGGTCCAGAGGTGCGGCGGCGAACTCCGCGACGGCCGCGAGGAGTTGGCGCGGCGAGCCCGGCGCCGACAGCTCGAGCCGGTGCACGTGGGCGGCGACGTCGACGTCGACGTCCGCCAGCGTGACCCAGGTCGGGGCACCGACCCCGAGCGCGGGTTCCACCACGCGCTGGCGCATCCGCGGCACCATCCGCGACGCCCACTCGTGGGCCGCGAGCAGCCGTTCGGGATCCGGGGCGCGGTCCAGGAGCTCCAGCAGGGTCACGGTGGAGCGCAGCCGAGGGTCGGCCGCCTCGGCCCGCCACATCGCCGTCTCCAGCGCGTTCATCTCCGGTGCGCTGCCCCAGTCCAGCGGAACGTCGCCGGGCGGGCCGCCGGCACCGACCTCCACGACGTCGACGTCGGTGCCGGCCCGGGCGGCGCGCGCGTCGACCCCGTCCGGCGCCCGCGCGGCGAGCGTCTCCAGGTAGCTGTCGCGCATCTTCTCGACGTGCCCGCCGAGGTCCTCGACCCGCCAGCCGTCGGTCCGCACGGCGGGCAGCACGGTGACGCGCACCGTGCCCGGGCGGATCGTCGAGGACCCGCGCCACATGAGCTCGCCCGCGTTGTGCACGACCACCGGCACGATCGGCACGCCGGCCTGCATCGCGAGGTGGAAGGCGCCCTTCTTGAAGGGGCCCAGCGCCGGCGTGACCGACCGGGTGCCCTCGGGAGCGACCACCACCGAGATCCCCTCACGCAGCCGCTGTACCGCCGGCTCCAGCGCCGCCCGCGCCTGCGCGGGGTCGGCTCGGTCGACGAACGCCACGTCCATCAGCCGGAACGCCAGCCCGAACCCGGGCGCGTTCGCCAGGTCCTTCTTCGCCACGGCGGTGAACCCGCCACGCAGCAGCTTGGCCAGGACCAGCACGTCGAGCTGGCTCTGGTGGTTGAACAGGAACACCGCCGGCCGGGTGGCCAGGTGCTCGGCGCCCTGGACGTCGATGCGGACCCCGGCCAGCGCGGCCCCGATCTCCCCGCCGAGGACGGTCCCAAGGTCGATGCCGTCGCGGCGCGAGCCGGTGAGCAGGCCCAGCGCGAGCCCGGTGCCGAACCCGCCGAGCAGTCCACCGACGCCGGCGGCGGTGCGGGCGATCTGCCCGGCGCCGGCCCGCCCGCGCGGCCGGAACCGGGCCACCGGCCACCCGTACTCGGCAGCGGCGCCGGCGAGCCCGCGGCCCGGGTTGAGCGCCCGCGCCCGGCCCGCGGTGAGCAGGAAGGGCACGTCCTCGTCGCCGTTGGAGTATGCGTAGCTGGTTGCGAGGTCGATCCCGTGCTCGGCGGCGAACGCCCGCACCGCGGCCGCCTTGCCCGCCCGCCACAGCGGCGGCCCGCCCGGGCGGCCGGTGCACAGGCCGTTCTCGAACGCCACCGGGGTGACGAGCACGTGCTCGACCCCCAGCGCCCGCGCCGCGGGCTCCACCTGGAACCGGGTCGCCGACGACGCCAGCACCATCGTGTGCCCGGCCCGGCGGTGCGCCTCCACCAGCCGCCACGCCTCCGGGTAGAGCGAGCCCGCGACGCCGTGCACCCACAGCCGCTCGCCGAGCTGGGTCAGCTCGTCCTCGCTGCGGCCCGCCCACGCCCGCATGCCGAGCTCGAAGAACCGCTCGAAGTCCTCCTCCGTGGTGACCCCGCGCATGCCGATGAGCAGCATGCGTCCCAGGTCGGTGGGCGTGACCTGCAGCGAGCGCACGTGGTGGCGGGCGAACGCGCCGAGGGAGTAGCCGTCGATCAGCGTGCCGTCGAAGTCGAAGAAGGCGCCGGTCCCCGGGCCCTGCGGGCCGGCCTCGACGTCGTCGATCAGGCGGTCCTCCGACCAGGTCCCCCCGGTGCTAGGGCTGGACACCGACGACCTCCCGCCGCGACGTCGCGTCGATCTCGTCGATCTCGATCACCCGGGCCACGACGCCGCGGATCCGCTCGGCGAACTCCGCGCGGCGCGCGGCGAGGTCGGACCGGCCGGGCTCGCGGAACTCCGGGTCGACCAGGTCGTGGTTCGCCGCGAGCTTCAGCGCGCTCGCGAACAGCTCGCGCGACAGCGACTCGGGCCCGTGCAACCGGCCCTGCAGCAGCATCTGCTGGCCGACCCCGCCGCACTCGTCGAGGAACGCCTTCCCGACGACGGCGCGGTCCGGTGGGCGTGCGACCAGGCGCTCGGCGACCACGAGCTGGGCGTCCACGAACGAGCGCAGCACCCGGTGCGCGCAGAGGAACCCGGCGCGGGCCAGGACGTCGCGCCCGCCCGCGGTCTCCCCGCCCGCGTCCAGCCGCTCGAGCTCCTCGCACAGCCGCGCGGTGTGCGCATCGCGGTCGGGGAAGAAGAACTCGAACTTGAGCTGGTCGCGCAGCCGGGCGGCCTCCGCCCACCGCTCCGCGGGTTCGCACAGCAGCATCAGCTCCGCGATCGCCCGGTCGACGACGTGGTGGATCGCGCTGTTGCGGTAGAACGCGGCGACGAGGTGCTGGCCCCGCTCGATCGCGTACACCGGTTCCTCCCCGCCGGCGTAGATCGTCACGACGTCCTGGGCGGCGAGCGCGGCGAGCACCCGGCGCACCCCGTCCTCGGTGGCGAGGACCTCCTCCCCGCGCGGCAGGTCGCGCTCGAGCACGTACTCGCGCACCGGCTCCAGCACCGCGCGGACCTGGCCGAGCGTCAGGGCCCGGTCGCGCACCCCGAGCAGGGCGAGGGTGACCAGGGCCGTCGCCATCACCGGGGTGACCCGGTTGATCCCCACCGCGACCTCGAACGCGGCCTTCTGCAACGCCAGCCGCCGGGCGGCCGCCACCTCCCCCGCCCCGCCCTCGCCGACGGCCGCCAGGTGCGCGCCGAGCGAGATCGGCTCGGCGAAGCGGACGTGCGCGGTGCCGATGGGCCGCAGCTGCGCGCGGGCGTAGGAGGCCAGCCAGGACAGCCCCTCCCCCTTCTTCGCCGCGCCCCGCTGCTCGGCGGCCATCGCGGAGGCCTCGCGCAGCTGGTCGTAGGTGATCGACACCGGGACGAGGTGGACGTCCTCGGTGCGGCCCTGCTCCACGGCCTCGGCGACGTTGGCGAGCAGTCCGTAGCGCGGCGGGCGCAGCTTGCCCGTGCGCGAGCGGCCCCCCTCCATGTACCACTCGAGGTTGAACCGCTTGGCGAGCAGGAAGCCGAAGTACTGGCGCACCGCGAGCTTGTAGATCTCGTCGTCGCCGAAGCTGCGCCGGATGAACACGATGCCGGCCCGTCGAGCCAGCGGCCCCACCGGCCAGAACCGCAGGTTCTCCCCGCCGAGGACGTGGTTGCGCGGGAAGTCGTGCGCGGCGAGCACGTCGGCGAGCAGCAGCGGGTCGGCGTAGGAGCGGTGGCTGGGCAGGAACACCAGCGCGTGGCGCCGGTTCAGCTCGCGCAGCCGCTCCAGCCCCGCGGTGTCGACCTCGACCTGCCACGCGCGGGAGTGCAGCGGGCGCAGCGCGGCCGAGAGCAGGTCCACCGCCATCGGGCTCATCGAGGCCACGAGGCCGTGCAGGTCGGTCACGGCCCGCGCCGCGACCTCGTCCTCCGGTAGCCCCAGGCGGGCCGCGAGCCCGGCGACGTCCTTGCGGAACTCCGGGGTCGCGTCGATGCTCTCGACGATCTCGTGGGGCACCTTGTACCGGTCTCCGACCAGGGCGCGCTCGGCGCGGTCGAGCGCGAGCAGCGCCTGGCGGCCGACGAACTCGGCGAAGCCCCCGGGTCGCCGGGCGCGGATCCACCGCTCCTGCAGCTCCTCGACGGTGGCCGGCCTGGCGACGACGAGGGCGACCCGGTCGGGCTCGCGCCGGGCGATCTGCTCCTGCCACCGGGGCGGCGGCCGGCGCGGGTCGGTCAGCGCGAGCAGGTCCGACCAGCGCGCGCGGCGCTCCCCGCCGCGCTCCCGCGGCAGCCACGCGATGCGCACGGCGGCGACGACCGTGTCGGCGCCCTCCCCCTCGAGGCCCCGGGCCAGCTCGGGCCCGCGCGCCGGGAGCACCGCGGCCGCGGCGACCCCCTCCTCGGCCAGCCGCTCGGCCAGCAGCCGACGCTCGGTGGGCCCACCGGCGTCCGTCAGGACGACCAGCGGGCCGTCGCCGGGCAGGTCGGCAACACGGTTCACGTCATCGCCCTCCACCCGGTGCCGTCGTCGGCCGCCCGCTCGGTCCCGCGCCATCCTGTCGCCCCGGACGCCCTCGGGCATCCCCGGGCCGGGGGGCGCGCGGCGGGTCCCTGCGGGCCGACTGCTCAGTCTGGCCGGCGCAGCGCCGCCAGCAGCTCCCGCTCCGCGGCCGCGAACGCGGGATCGGTGATCATGTCGAGCACGCGCGGGCGGGGCAGGCCGATCGGCACCTCGCGGCGCACCCGAGCCGGCCGGGGCCCGAGCACGACGACGCGGTCGGAGAGGTACACCGCCTCCCGGACGTCGTGGGTGATCAGCAGGACGGTCCAGTCGAACCGGGCGCGCACGCCGTCGAGCCAGGTCTGCATGTCGGTGCGGGTGAGCGAGTCGAGCGCGCCGAACGGTTCGTCCAGCAGCAGCACCGGCCGCTCCAGCACGACCGTGCGCAGCAGCGCGGCCCGCTGCCGCATCCCGCCGGAGAGCTGGTGCGGTCGGGCGTCCTCGAACCCGGCCAGCCCGAACGGCGCGAACAGCGCGCGCGCCCTGGCCCTGGCGTCGCGGCGGCGCAGGCCCCCGACCTCGAGGCCGAGTGCGGTGTTGTCGAGCACGGTGCGCCACGGGAACAGCAGGTCCTGCTGGGGCATGTAGGCGAACGGGTCGGTGCGCCCGGTCGCGTCCTCGCCGTCGACGAGCACCCGACCGGCGTCCGGGCGCTGCAGCCCGGCGACGATGTTGAACAGCGTCGACTTCCCGCAGCCGCTCGGGCCGATCACCGAGACGAACTCCCCGGGCGCCACGTCGAGGTCGATGCCGGCGAGGACGTCGAGGCCGTCGAAGGCCTTGCACAGCCCGTCCAGGATCAGCTTCGTCTCAGCCACCGCGCAGCTCCGCGTTCCACGGCACGACGAGCCGCTCCACCACGTAGGTCAGCAGGAACAGGGTGACGCTCAGGACGGCGGTCACCACCACCGCGGCCAGCACCAGGTCGGTGCGGAAGGAGTTCTTCTGCAGGTTCATGAAGATCCCCAGCCCGGCCTGCGCGCCGACGTACTCGGCGAAGATCGCGCCGGTGACGGCGTAGGTGATGCCGATCCGCAGTGCGGTGAAGAACCGCGGCAGCGCGCCGGGCAGCCGCACGTGGCGGAACTCGTCCCAGCGCGAGGCACCCATGCTGCGCAGCAGGTCGCTCGCCGTCCGCTCGGTGGCGGCGAAGCCCTCGATGAGGCCCACCGCGATCGGGAAGAACGTCACCAGCGCGATGACGACGACCTTGGGCAGCAGTCCGAAGCCGAACCAGATGATCAGCAGCGGGGCGATCGCGATGATCGGCAGGGTCTGCGAGGCCACGAGCAGCGGCGTGAGCGCCCGGCGCAGCCACGGCGAGAAGTCGACGGCGATCGCGATCGTCCACCCGAGCAGCAGGGACACCGCGAACCCGACGGCCGTGACCTGCAGCGTCGGCACGGTGTTGGCCCAGATCTGCTCGCGGAACGCCCACCCCTGGGCCGCGACGCGCAGCGGCGAGGGCAGCACCTGCGGGCGCACGTCGGTGGCGACCACGGCCCACTGCCAGGCGGCCAGCCCGGCGAGGACCAGGACGAGCGGGGGGACGCCCGCCCGCAGCACGCGGCGGGCGCCGGTGGGAGGGGCCACCGTCAGCTCCTCGGCGCCAGGTGCTCGTCGGTGAACCAGCCGGCGAAGTCCGGGCGCTCGGCCAGCGGGGCACCGTCGGGTCCGGTGAGGGTGCCGGTGTCGTACAGGAACCCGGAGAACCCGGCCCACTGCTCGAGGGTCTGCGTGCCGACCACGCCGTTCTCGTCGCGCAGGTACTCCGCGGCGAGCATCTCCTGGCTGGCGACGACGAGCTCCTCGGAGGGGAACGCGCCGGGATTGGCCGCCATGAGCAGCTCCGCACCCCGGGCCGGGTCCTCGGCGGCGAGCTGGTAGCCGCGCTGCGCGGCCTGCACGAAGGCGTCGGCGAGGTCGGGGTGCTCGGCCAGCCACGGGGAGTGGGCGATCAGCAGCACGCTGTAGGCGTCGGGGAAGCCGTAGTCGGTGTAGGCGAAGGTCTTCAGCGGTTGCCCGCGCATCTCCGCCTCGATGCCCTCCCAGGCGACGAACGGCTCGGTGAAGTCGACCTCGCCGGCATAGAGCGCCTCGTAGGCGGCCGTGCCGAGGACGACGGTCTCGAACTCGCCGTCGCCGCCCGCCGCCTCGATCACGGCGCGCATCTTCGGCTCCTCGTAGGGCGCGCCGAATCCGCCGTAGACCTTGCCGTCGAGGTCGGCCGGGCTCGCGATGTCGGGGCGGTCCGCGCGCACCGCGATCTCCGAGGCCCAGTGCTGCAGGATCGCCATCACCGAGGTGATCTCCGCTCCGGCGGCCTTGGAGAAGGTGAAGGAGTCCTGGAAGCCGATGCCGAACTCGGCGGCGCCGGAGGACACCAGCGTGTCCGGCGAGGCGTTGTTGTACGGCAGGATCCGCACGTCCAGGCCGGCGTCGGCGAACCAACCCTCCTGCTGGGCGACGAACAGGCCGGTGTGGTTGGTGTTGGGGGTCCAGTCGAGGGCGACGCGGACGGGCGTGGCGTCGGCCGGGCCGATCGCCGGGTCGCCGGCGCAGCCGGCGAGGAGCAGGGCCACGGCCGCGACGAGGGCCGCGAGCGCGCGCGGGACCGGGACGGTACGCGAGGTGGGCACGAGAGACGTTCCTCCCTACGCCGGTGCTAACCGGGTCAGGTGCGAACGGTCGGCGGCCGGTCCTGCCGCCCTCTCAGCCTCGGTACGTGAGTGCTCCCGCGGGTCACCCCGAGGGTACGTCGCGCAGCCGCGCGCGGCCAGCACCCCGGGGTGCCGTGGTGGTAGCACCCGTGCCGGCGCTCGCCCCCGAGGCGAGACTGCCCGCCATGCGCGTCCTCGCCCTGGCCCTGCTGCTCGCGGTCCTGCTCGCCGGCTGCAACGCCAGTTCCCGGTCCACCCGCTGCACCGGCGGCGTCTGCACCGTGAACCTCACCGGCGAGCAGACCGTCGAGGTGGAGATCGACCGATTCGAGCGCGACCTTCGGGTCGGCCCGATCGAGACCGGCGCCGTCACGGTGTCCGCCCGCGGCGACGCCGCCCGCCTCGCCGTCGGCGACACCGGCGAGGTCGGCGGGCTGGCGGTCCGCGTGCTGTCGGTCAGCGGCCGCGACGTGGGGCTCGAGGTGCGCCGGAGCTGACGGGAGCCGGCGATCCGCTGGTCCGCCCGGGCGAACTTCGGCTGCGGGCCGCCGCGGAGGCCGTCACCCGCCGCGGTCGGCCCACCGCCGGCCCCGACCGGACCCCTCCGGGGACGCGCCGTGGCCGCCGGGGACGCCGGACGCTGCAGCGGACCGGCAGCCGTTCGTCCGTGTGCCACCCTTTCGGGCAGTTCTTTCGACTACCAGGAGTGAAATTCGACTCATCACCCAGGGTGACTGCGTGGCGCGGCGACCGGGTCCCCGTCACGCGACCGCAACGCCACCGCCGCCACCACGGCGGCGATCCCCAACGCCTCCGTCGGCCCCGGGACCTGACCCAGCGCCACCAGGCCGACGACCGTCGCGGTGGCCGGCAGCAGCGCGAGCAGCACCGCGAACCGGGCCCTCCCGACGCGGCGCAGCACCACCTGGTCGAGGACGTAGGGAACGACGCTGGACAGCACCCCGACCCCCACGGCGAGCACCAGCACCACCGGCTCGGCCAGCGGCGCGAGGCCCGCCGCCCCGCGCAGGAACAGCAGCGGGGAGAGCACGACAGCGGCCACCGCGAACCCCACCGCGAGGTCGTCGAAACCGTTGCCGGCACTCGCCACCCGCTTGCCCAGCACGATGTAGGCGGCCCACATGACGGCCGCGGCCAAGGCCAGCAGGACCCCCGCAGGGCTTCCTGACCAGCGCACATCGGCGATGAGCAGCACACCGGCAGCGGCCAGGACCACGGCGGCGACGTCCCGCGGGCGGCGCGAGGCGAGCGCCGCCACCGCCACCGGACCGCAGAACTCGATCGCGACCGCGGTGCCCAGCGGCAGCCGCGCCACGGCCTCGTAGAACGCCACGTTCATCAGGCCGGTGGCCAGCCCGAAGGCCGCGGCCCCGCGCAGCCGCACCCCCCGCCACGCCGCCGCCGGTGGTCGCCGCCAGGCGAGGAGCACCACGGCAGCGCCCACGAGCCGTAGCACCGCGACCGCGGCCGGCGAGAGTCGATCGAACAGGCCGACCGCCAGCGCGGCCCCGACGTACATCGACACGCCGCCGAGGACGAAGAGCACCGGAGCCGGGAACCGGCCCCGCACGCCGATCGTCACCATGACTGCGTACCGTAGCCGGGTGGTCGCTCCCCTTCCGCGCCATCACCTTGCGGGGGACCGGGCGGCATCGCATCATTCACCCGTCGTCAACTGAATCGCCCACCCGTCGGTCGAGCGGCCGTTCCCGCGTTCGACGGCCGGACACCGGGCGGACCCCCGCCGGTCCGAACGTGACGGTTGTCGCGACGTGTATCGGGAACACGTGCAGGGGTGCTGTACGTCTGCAAGAGTGGGCGCACCGCGCAAGCGGTCGTCACAGTAAGCGACACCGGTCCGCCGGTGTCGACACGGAGGGAGACCGCTGTGCAGCCAGGAACACTGACCCGCCCAGAGTTGACCGCCGCCGACCGCTGCGACCGTTGCGGCGCGGCCGCCAAGATCCGGGCGATCCTGCCCTCCGGCGGAGAGCTGCTCTTCTGCGGCCACCACGGGCGGGCCCACGCCGCCAAGCTCCGCGAGCTGGAGGCGCACGTCCAGACCGGGAGCTGATACCGGTACCGGGACGGACCCGGGCCACCACGGACGTACCGCGACGAGGCGGGGACCCACGGGGTCCCCGCCTCGCGCGCGTCCGGGCCGGACGGTGAACGCCCCTCCCGACCCCGACATGGAGTCATCTCGGGGTCTCGGGTGCCTCGCCGAGCCCGACATGCTTCCATGTCGGGCCGAGCGGTCACCAGCTGCGCAGGGTGGCGATCCGCTCCTCCAGCTGCTCGATCGTCGCCATCGCGGTCGGCGGGCCACCGCAGGCGCGGCGCAGCTCGCCGTGCACCACCCCGTGCGGCTTGCCCGTCCGGTGATGGTGCAGCGCGACCAGGGCGTTGAGCTCCTTGCGGAGCTGCTGCAGGCGCTCGCGCACCGACGCGGCCCGACCCGACGGCGGCGGCTCCGTCGCCGCGGCCTCCGTCGGCGGGCGCGAGCGCGTGAGCCACTCCCGCTGGCGCTGGTTGAGCAGCGTCCGCACCTGCTCGGGCTCCAGCAGGCCGGGCAGGCCCAGGTAGTCCTCCTCGTCGGCGGTGAACGACGTCCCGTCGTAGATCAGCTGGTCCAGCTCCGCCTGCGCGCCCAGCGCGGTGAACGACTTCTCGTCCTCGCCCGGCTCGTCGGCCCCGCGCCGTGCGGCCGCCAGCAGCTCGTCGTCCCACTGCTCGTCGGGACGGTGCGGCTGCCCGAGCACGTGGTCGCGCTGGGCCTCGAGCTCGCTGGCCAGCCCGAGCAGCACGGGCACGCTCGGCACGAACACCGACGCCGTCTCCCCCGCCCGGCGGGAGCGGACGAATCGGCCGACGGCCTGCGCGAAGAACAGCGGCGTCGACGCGCTCGTCGCGTAGACCCCGACCGCCAGCCGCGGCACGTCGACGCCCTCGCTGACCATCCGGACGGCGACCATCCAGCGGTCCCCGGACAGCGCGAAGCGGGCGATCCGTTCCGAGCTGCCCGCCTCGTCGGAGAGCACGAGCACCGGGGCCTGCCCGGTGACGCGCTGCAGGATGGTCGCGTAGGCGCGTGCGGCGGTCTGGTCGGAGGCGATCACCAGCCCGCCCGCGTCGGGCATGCCACCGGCCCGGTGGGCGTCCAGGCGCCGGTCGGCGGCGGCGAGCACGGCCGGGACCCACTCCCCGCCCGGGTCCAGGGCCGTGCGCCAGGCCCGCGCGGTCTGCTCGGCGGTCATCGGCTCCCCGAGCCGGGCCGTGATCTCCGCACCCGCGCTGGTGCGCCAGCTCGACTGCCCGGAGTAGGCCAGGAACATCACCGGACGCACCACGTTGTCGGCCAGCGCCTCGGCGTAGCCGTAGATGTGGTCGGCGCGGCTGCGCCGGACCCCGTCGGCGTCGGGCACGTAGTCGACGAACGGGATCGGGACGTCGTCGCTGCGGAACGGGGTACCGGTGAGCGCCAGCCGCCGGACGGCGGGCTCGAACGCCTCGCGCAAGCCCTCCCCCCAGGACCGGGCGTCGCCGGCGTGGTGGATCTCGTCGAGCACGACCAGAGTGCGGCGCTCCTCCGTGCGGGCCCGGTGCAGCGCCGGGTGGGCCGCCACCCCGGCGTAGGTGACCGCGATCCCGGTGTAGTCCGCCGATGTCGCCCCCGCCGTGTTGCGGAACTCCGGGTCCAGCGCGATCCCCGCCGCCGTCGCCGCCTCGGCCCATTGGTACTTGAGGTGCTCGGTCGGCGCGACCACCGTGAGCCCGGTCACCGTCCGGTCGGCGAGCAGCTCCGCCGCCACGCGCAGGGCGAATGCGGTCTTGCCCGCCCCCGGTGTCGCCACCGCGAGGAAGTCGCGCGGGCCGGCGGCGAGGTAACGGGTCAGTGCACTGCGCTGCCAGGCGCGCAGCGGTCGGCCTGACCCGGCGGCGGAGGGGACGGTCTGGGCTGACGGGGCGCGGGACGGCGGCACACTGCTCCCGGGTCGGGCCGGACGGGGTGGACGGGGCGCGGACGGGCCCGTGGGGCACCCGCGACGGCGCGGGGCGCGGCGGTCAGGATAGGCCAGCGCCCCGCGCCGTCGCGGGTGCCCCACG
>DATLGI010000130.1:0-19057 GCA_035540535.1 Pseudonocardia sp. | reverse complement strand
GCGGGATCGTGGTCGGGCTGCTGCTCACCGTCGCGTTCCCGCAACCGCCGACCCCGCTGGGCCTGGGCCGCCGGGCCGGGCGGCTGTCCGTCGCGCTGTGGCACGTGGCCGTCGACACGGTGCGCTCGACGCTCACGGTCGCGTGGGCCGCGGTGCGGACGGGCCCGGCCACGCGCTCGGCGGTGGTCACGGTGCAGGCCCCGGTCTGCACCAGCGAGGTGCTCGTCGTCGCCGCGATCCTGCTCAGCATCAGCCCGGGCACGGTGGTGGTGGAGATCGACACCGCGCGCAGTGAGCTGCTGGTGCACGTGCTGCCGGTGCACGACCTGGAGCGGACCCGGCGCGGCCTGCAGACACACGTCGACCGGATCGTCGGCGCGCTGCGCGCCGTGGGTGGGGGTGCCCGATGACCCCGCCTCCCGTCCTCGTCGGGGTCTCGCTCGCCCTGCTCGGGCTCGGCGCGCTGTTCTGCCTGATCCGCGCCGTGCTCGGGCCGACGGCGCTGGACCGCGTCGTCGCGCTCGACGTCTTCCTGGTCGTGGTGGCCGCCGGCATCGTCGTGCGGTTCGCCGGCCCGCAGGCGGAGTTGACGGTCGTGGTGCTGCTGGTCATCGCGCTGCTCGCGTTCGTCGGGTCGGCGAGCGTCGCGCGGTTGGTGGAGCGGAGGGAGCGATGAGGCGGAGTCGACGGGTGGATGATCGATGCGGCGCCCGCGCGAGGCGCCGGCCGGGCGCCGGCGAGGACCGGCGGTGAGCGCGGTGCTGAGCGTGACGTCGGGGATCCTGCTGGTGGTCGGCTCGCTGCTGGCGATGCTCGCCGGGCTCGGCGTGCTGCGCTTCCCCGACCCGCTCTCGCGGCTGCAGGCGGCGACGAAGCTGCAGGCGGCGGGGGTCGGGCTGGTGCTCGTCGCCGCCGCGCTGGTGGCCGAGGACGGCGGCGAGCTCGCCGTGCTCGGGCTCATCGTGCTCGCCCTGATCATCACCGTGCCGGTGCTGAGCCAGGTCGTCGCGCGCGCGGCGTACCGGCGCGGCGGGGAGCGCGAGCCGTAGCAGGCAGTCCAGTTTGCCGGTTTCGAGCGTGTAATCTCCGCCTGGGAGGTGGGCCGTTGAGCTGGCCGTACTGGATCGTGATCGCCCTCGCCTGGGCGCTCGTGGGCCTCGCCGCCGCCGCGTACCTGCACCGCCGGGGGCACCGCGACCGGACCTGGTTCCTCGTGGGCAGCCTGCTGGGCCCGCTGTTCGTCCCGATCGCCGCCGAACGCACCCGGGGCGCCACCCGCACCTTGGAACGGCACGGCGGGCCCGGTTCGGCCGCCGACGACACCGCGCGGGGCGTGGCCGTCCTCGTCGGCGTCGACGGGTCCGCGGAGTCCGACCAGGCGGTGCGCGACGCCGGCCGCCTCGTCGCCGCCGGTGCGCGCCGGGTGCTCCTGGTAGCGGTGCTCGACGCCGACTCCGCCGAGCACGGCGGCGAGCAGGCCCGCCGGCAGGCCCGCCGGCTGCTGGCGGACCGCGCCGGGTGGTTGCCCGGTGATGGCGCGACCGTGGCCACCGCGGTGGCGGCCGGTCCCCCCGCCCGCGCCCTGCTCGATCTCGCCGACACCGAGGACGTCGACGTGCTGGTGGTGGGGCGCCGCGGCACCGGGGTGTCCCGGGCGGTGATCGGCAGCGTCGCCGAGCACATCACCGCGCACGCCACGCGCCCCGTCCTGCTCGCGGCCCCGCCGCCCGGCCGCCGCTGACACCGCGCCGTGATCCTGCTGCTGGCGCTCGGCGCCATGTTCGCGCTCGCGTCGGCGGTGCCGATGCTTGTACCGCGGCTGGGACGCGACACCGGGTACGCCCTCGCCCTGGGCTTCCTCGGCGTCGGGGCCCTGCTGCTCACCACCGCACCCGTCGGGCTCGCCGGCGGGACGGTCGAGGGCACGTGGCGCTGGCTGCCCACGCTCGGCGTCGAGTTCGCGCTGCGCATCGACGGCCTCGCGGCCCTGTTCTGCCTGCTCGTCCTGGGCGTGGGCGCCCTGATCATGGCCTACTGCCCGCGCTACCTGGGCGAGCACGAGCCGGCCGGGCCGGTGTACGCGCTGCTCACCGTGTTCGCCGGCGCGATGCTCGGGCTGGTGCTGGCGGCCGACCTCGTGCTGCTCTACGTGTTCTGGGAGCTGACGACCGTCACCTCGTTCTTCCTCATCAAGACCGCGGGGGCGAAGGCCGGCCCGCCGGCGAGCCGCGCGCTGCTGGTCACCGCGGGCGGCGGTCTGGCGCTGCTGGTGGCGGTCGTGCTCACCGGCCTGGCGGCCGGCACCACCGACCTCGCGACGATCCTGGCCTCCCCCGAGCTCGTGCTCGACTCCCCGTTCGCGGGGGCGATCGGCGCGCTGCTCGTCGTCGCCGCGTTCACCAAGTCGGCGCAGCTGCCGTTCCAGTTCTGGCTGCCCGGGGCGATGGTCGCGATGACGCCGGTGAGCGCCTACCTGCACGCGGCCACCATGGTGAAGGCGGGCGTCTACCTGCTGATGCGGTTCACCCCGGTGTTCGCGGGGCAGCCCGCGTGGGCGGCGGTCCTGGTGACCGGTGGGCTGCTCACCGCCGTCGTCGGGGCGTTCCTCGCGCTGCGCGAGCACGACCTCAAGGCGATCCTGGCGCAGTCCACGGTGAGCCAGCTCGGGCTGCTGATCGCCGCGATCGGGGTGGGCACCTCGGCCGCGCTGGCGGCCGCGGCACTGCACACGGTCGCCCACGCGCTGTTCAAGGCGACGCTGTTCATGCTCGTGGGGATCATCGACCACGAGGCGGGCAGCCGCGACGTCCGCGAGCTCTCCGGGCTGCGCCGGGCGATGCCGGTGACCGCAGCGCTGACCGGCCTCGCCGCGCTGTCGATGGCGGGCGTGCCGCCGCTGCTCGGGTTCGTCAGCAAGGAGTCGCTGTTCGAGGGCTTCGTCGACGCCGACTTCGCGCCCGGGGCGGGCCCGGTGGCCGCCACCCTCGCCGTCGCCGCGTCGGCGCTGACGTTCGCCTACGGCACCCGGATCCTCTGGGGCGCCTTCGGCGGGGAGCTGCGGCAGACCGGGCTGTACGAGCCCCCCGTCGCGTTCCTGGTGCCCGCCGCCGTGCCGGCGGTCGCCGGGCTGGTCCTGGGTCCGGCCGTGTTCCTGCTCGACCCGATCGCCGGCCGGGCCGTCGCCGACATCGACCCGGTGCCGGAGCTGCCGGCCTACGAGCTGTGGCACGGGTTCTCCGTGGAGCTGCTCATGTCGGCGGCGACGATCGCGCTCGGCGTGGCGCTGTTCCTGGCCCGCGACCGGGTGGACCGGGCCGTCCGGCGGGTCCGGGTGCCCGACGGCGCCCGGATCTTCGACGCGGGGCAGGCCGCGGTGCTCCGGCTCGGCGCGCTCACCGGCCGGCCGGACCGCACCGGTCCGGCCCCGATGCTGGCCCGCCCGCTGGTCGGCGCCGTGCTGCTGGGCGCGGTGGTGCTGCTCGCGGGCGGTCTCACCGACGGGCTGCCGGCGCGGCTCGCCACGTCCGGCCCGCTGGACCTGCCGGTCCTGGCGCTGCTCGCGCTCACCGTCGCCGCGACGGTGGCGGCGCGCGGCGCGCTGGCGGCGGTCGCCCTGGTCGGGGCCGTGGGCCTCGTGGTGGCGGTGTGGTTCCTGCTGGCCGGGGCACCGGACGTCGCGCTGACGCTGCTGCTGGTGGAGGTGCTGACCGCCGTCGTCGCGGTGTTCGTCCTGCGCGGGCAGCCGGCGCGGCTGTCGCCGGCACCGCGCCGGCGTGCCGTCCCGGCCGCCGCCCTCGCCCTCGCCACCGGGGCGGTGGCCGCTCTGGCCACGGCCGCCCTCACCGGCAGGCGCGAGGTGTCCGCGACCGGGGACTACCTCCTGCGCAACGCCGAGGCGCAGACCGGCGGCACCAACGTGGTGAACACGATCCTCGTCGACTTCCGGGGCATGGACACCCTCGGCGAGGCGATCGTCGTGGGCGCGGCGGCACTGGGTCTGCTGACGCTGATCGGTCCGCCGAGCGCGGCGTCGCCGTACACCCGCCCGGCCGGCGACGGGCCGGTGCTGGGGCTCGCCACCCGGGTGCTGGCCCCGGGGATGCTCGTGCTGTCGGCGTACCTGTTCCTGCGCGGGCACGACGAGCCCGGCGGGGGGTTCATCGCCGCGCTGGTCGCGGGCGCGGCGCTGGCGTTCGTGCACCTCGCGCACGGGCCCGGCACCCGGCTGCTGCGGGCCCTGCGCGCCGAGCGGCTGGTCGGGGCCGGGCTGGTGCTGAGCCTGCTCGTCGGGCTCGGCGGTTCGGTGGCCGGTCCGGGTTTCCTGGCCCCCCTCGACGTCGCCGGGCTCTCCACCGCGCTGGTGTTCGATCTCGGGATCTACCTGCTCGTGCTCGGGCTCCTGCAGGCCGCGGTCGAGCGGTTGGGGGCGGGCGAGCCGGTCGCGCGCGCCCGTGAGGCCACCCGATGACGGCCGCGGTGGCCGTCGGCCTGCTCGTGGCGGGTGGGGTGTACCTGATCCTGCAGCGCGGGCTGCTGCGCGTGGTGCTCGGCTTCGTCCTGCTCGGGCACGGGGTGAACGTGCTCGTCGTCGCCGCGGGCGGGATGCAGCGCCGGGCGGCGCCCCTGCTCGACCGCACCGACCCTGAGGTCTCCGCCGACCCGTTGCCGCAGGCGTTCGTCCTCACCGCGATCGTCATCACGTTCGCGATCACGGTGTACCTGCTGGGGCTGCTGCGCGCCGATCCGGACCGGGGCACCGGGACGGCGCGGCGGTGAACCCGGCGCTGCTCGCCCTACCCGTCGCGCTGCCGCTGCTGGCCGCCGGGCTGCTGGTGCTCGCCCCCGACCGCCGGCCGCTGCACCGGCTGACCGGCCTGACCGCGAGCGCGGCGGTACTGGTGCTCGGCGCGCTGCTGCTGGCCGCGACCGCCGGCGGCGCGGTGCTCACCCACGACCTCGGCGGCTGGCGCCCGGGGATCGCGATCGTGCTGGCCGCGGACGCGTTCGCCGCCGTCATGGTCACCGTCACCGCCCTGCTCGCCGTGGTCTGTCTGGCCTTCGCCGCCGGCACCGGCGACGACCGGCACCGGCTGTTCGTCCCGCTCGCCCTGGTGCTCACCGCGGGGGTGTACGGCGCCTACCTCACCGCCGACCTGTTCACGCTGTTCGTCTTCGTCGAGGTCATGCTCGTGCCGAGCTACGTGCTGGTCGGCCTCGGCGGGGGCGCGCGCCGCCTGGCCGCGGTCCGGCTCTACGTGACGGTGAACCTGCTGGCCTCCACGGTGTTCCTGGCCGGGATCGGCCTGGTCTACGGCGCCGCCGGGGCGGTGAACCTCGGCGAGCTCGCCGGCGCCGCGGCGGACCCCGCGGTCGCCGTCGCCGGCGGGGTGGTGCTGCTGGCGATGGCGGTCAAGGCGGCCGTCGTGCCCGTGCACGGCTGGCTCCCCCGCGCCTACTCCGCGGCGCCGCCGGCGGTGACCGCCCTGTTCTCGGGGCTGCTCACCAAGGTCGGCGTCTACGCGGTCTTCCGGATCTGGTCGGTGCTCTACGGCGGCGGCGCCGAGTACCTGTGGCTGGTCATGGCCGCCGCGCTGCTGACGATGGTCGTCGGCGTGCTGGGGGCGGTGGGCGAGCAGGCCATCCGCCCGATCCTCACGTTCCACATGGTGAGCCAGATCGGCTACGCCCTGCTCGGTCTGGCCCTCGCCACGGTGGCCGGGCTGGCCGCCGCCATCTTCTTCCTGGTGCAATACGTGCTGGTCAAGGCCGCGCTGCTGATGTGCGCCGGCGCGGTGGAGACCACCTACGGCACCGACCAGCTCGACCGGCTCGGCCGGATCGTCGCGCGCTCGCCACTGCTCGCGGTGGCGTTCGCCGCGTCGGCCCTGTCGCTGGTGGGGATCCCGCCCCTCTCGGGCTTCGTGGCGAAGCTGTCACTGGTCACGGCGGCGGCCGGCGCCGGGCGGTACGTGGCGGCCGGGGTGGCGGTGGCGGTCAGCCTGCTCACCCTGATGTCGATGCTCAAGATCTGGAACGGCGCGTTCTGGCGGGACGAGCCCGAGGGCGGTGCCGGTACGGGCGCGACGGCGGTCCGCGGCCGGGTCCGGTTCGCGCTCACCGCTCCGGCGCTGGTGCTGGCCGCGCTCGCCGTCGGCCTGGGGGTGGCGGCCGAGCCGCTGCTCGCGTTCGCGCAGGTCGCCGCGGAGGGTCTGGTGGACCCGTCCGCCTACGTCGAGGCGGTGCGGGCACCGTGAACGTCTGGCGGCGGGCCGGGGTGCGAACCGTGCGGGTACTGGGGTTCGCCGCGTTCTTCGGCGCCGAGTTCCTCCGCTCGAACGCCACCGTCGCGTGGGAGATCCTGACCCCCGGCGACCGGCTCGCACCGGCGGTGCTGCGGGTACCGCTGCGCAGCCGCACCCCGCGGGAGGTCGCCTGCCTCGTCGCGCTGGTCACGCTCACCCCCGGCACCCTGGCCCTGCGGGTGGACGGCGACCCGCCGGTGCTTGCGCTGCACGGGATGCACGCGCGCGACGTCGAGGCGTTCCGCGCGAAGGTGACGGACCTGGAGGAGCGGATGCTGGCCGCGCTGCGGCCGGTCGGCGGGGATGGGAGGTGACGGCCGTGCTCGTCGTGGACGCCGCGCTGCTGGTGCTGGCGCTCGCGCTCGCGGTGTCGGCGGTCCGGATGCTGGTCGGGCCCACGCAGGCGGACCGGGGGCTGGCGGTCGACCTCGGGTTCGTCGTGGTCGTCGCGGCCGTGGCGCTGCTGTCCGTGCGCCTCGACGAGCCCGCGCTGCTCGATGTCGTGCTCGTCGCCACGGTGGTCGGCTTCCTGGCGACGGTGGCGGTCGCCCGGCTGGTGCGGGAGGGACCGTCATGACCGTGCAGGGGGTGGTCGGCAACGCGCTCGTCGTGCTCGGCGCGCTTCTGGTGGCGACGGCGGCGGTCGGCATGCTGCGCCTGCCGGACGTCTACAACCGCGCGAACGCCGTGACGAAGGCGGCGAGCCTCGGCGTCGTGTGCGTGCTGCTCGGCGTGCTGGTGCTGGCACCGAGCCCGGCCGCGCTCGTCACCGTCGGGCTGGCCGTGCTGGTGCAGCTGGTCACGGTGCCCATCGCCGGGTACGCGCTGGGCGGCGCGGCGTACGCCGGCGGCGCCCCGCTCGCCGCGGCGACGCATCGCGACGAGCTCGCCGACGCGGACCGGCCGGAGTTTCCGGACGGCGGGCCCGGGTAGTCCGGCTGCGTGGAACCCGACAAAACAGACGCCGCGTGGATCGACGTGACGGTGCCCCTGCGCGACGGCCTGACCGTCTACCCCGACAATCCGCAGCTGCGGGTGCGGCGGATCACCGACGTGGAGCGCGGTGATCCGGCGACGGTCTCGGAGATCAGCCTGGGCAGCCACTCCGGCACGCACGTGGACGCGCCGGTGCACTTCCGCGCCGGCGCCGCGGGCGTCGACGAGCTCGACCTCGACGCCCTGAACGGACCCGCCCGCGTCCTGGACGTGGCGGCCGTGCGGCGGATCGGCGCCGGGCAGCTCGCCGGGCACGGCGTCGGTCCCGGCGAGCGGATCCTGCTGCGAACGCTCAACTCGCGCCAGCCCTGGCACACCAGGCCGTTCGACCCGGGATACGCGCACCTCACCGCGGCGGGCGCGCGCCACCTGGTGGACCGCGGGGTGCGCACGGTCGGCGTGGACCACCTCTCCGTCGGGGGCGGGGACGACAACCCGCAGACCCACCGTGTGCTGCTGGACGCCGGCGTCACCGTCGTCGAGGGGCTGGACCTCAGCGCCGTCGAACCCGGGGACCACGATCTGCGCTGCCTGCCGCTGCGCATCGCCGGCGGCGACGGGGCGCCCGTGCGGGCACTGCTGCGCAGGACGGGCCCGTGACGGACTACGGCTACCACGCCTCCCACGAGCAGCTCGCCCCCGGCACGCTGCTGGAACTGGCCGGTCTCGCGGAGTCCGCCGGGTTCACCTCGGCGATGTGCTCGGACCACCTGGCCCCGTGGAGCGCGCGGCAGGGCCACTCCGGGTTCGCCTGGGCGTGGCTCGGCTCGGCGATGGCGACGACGGGGCTGCCGTTCGGGCTGGTCACCGCGCCGGGACAGCGGATGCACCCGGTGGTCACCGCGCAGGCCGCCGCAACCTTGGCGCAGATGCACCCCGGCCGGTTGTGGGTCGCGCTGGGCAGCGGCCAGGCGCTCAACGAGCACGTCACCGGCGAGCGCTGGCCGGCCAAGGAGGAGCGGATCCGCCGGCTGGAGGAGTGCGTGGCGGTGATCCGCGCCCTGCTCGCCGGGGAGACGGTGTCCCACGACGGCCTGGTCCGGGTGGACCGGGCCCGGGTGTGGTCGCTGCCCGACACCGCGCCGGAGCTGTACGCGGCGGCGGTCTCCCCCGGCACGGCCGCCCGCGCCGCCGCATGGGCCGACGGGTTGATCACGGTCAACCAACCGGACGGCGCGCAGGCCGACACGCTGGCCGCCTACCGCGACGCGGGCGGGCGCGGGCCCGCGGTCCTGCAGGCGCACCTGAGCTGGCACCCGGACCGCGACCGGGCACTGGCGATCGCCCACGACCAGTGGCGCGAACCGGCGCTGGGCGGCGACGTCGGCTGGGACATCGCGCTCCCGGAGGACTTCGAGCAGGCGGCCCGGTTCGTCGCGCCGGACCAGGTGCGGCCGAGCGTGCACGTCTCGGCCGACCTCGGTGAGCACGCCGCGTGGCTGGCCGGCCAGGGCGAGCTGGGCTTCGACCGGGTGATGGTGCACCACGTCGGGCAGGACCAGCGGCCGTTCCTCGACGCGTTCGGCGCGCACGTGCTGCCGGAGCCGGCGCGGTGACCGTTCCCCTCTCGGAGTACGCCTTCCTCTCCGACTGCCACACCGCGGCCCTCGTCGGCCCGGACGGCGCGGTGGAATGGATGTGCGGTCCCCGTTTCGACGGCCCGGCGCACTTCGCCCGGCTGCTCGACCGCCGGCGCGGTGGCGCCTGGGAGCTGGACGTCGCCGGCGCGGGGCGGCCGGTGCGTCGCTACCTCGACCCCGGCCTGGTGCTGGAGAGCCGGTGGAGCGCCCCCGCCGGCGAGGTCGTGGTGCACGACTTCCTCGCCCTGCGCGAACCCGACGGCGACGCGGGCCGCCCGATCGCCCCCGAGGGCGTGCTGGTGCGGCTGGTGCGCTGCGAGCGCGGCGCCGCCCGGGTCACCGCGCGGCTGGACGCCCGGCCCGACTTCGGTCGCGCCGCCGCCGCCTGGCGACCGTCGGGTGGCGCCGTGCGCTCCGGGGACGGGTCACTGTGGGTCTCGGGTGATCCCGGACCGGGGATCGCGCAGGACGACACGGTCCGTGTCGCCGCCGACCTGCGCGCCGGCGAGGTCGCCGTCCTCGCACTCGGCTACGACGGCGGCGCTGCGCGCCCGGTGGACGGAGCCGCGGCCGCCGCCCTGCTCGAGCGCACGGTGGGGGCCTGGCGGGACTGGTCCGCGCTCAGCGACTACGACGGCGTCGACGCCGAGCGCGTGCGGCACAGCGCCGTGGTGCTGCGCGGGCTGATGTTCGACGAGACGGGGGCCCTGCTCGCCGCGCCGACCACCTCGCTGCCCGAGTGGATCGGTGGGTCGCGCAACTGGGACTACCGCTACGCCTGGCACCGCGACGCGGCACTGGTGGTGCTGGTGCTGCTGCGGCTGGGGCACGCCGAGGAGGCCGGGCACTACCTGCGGTTCCTGCTGGAGCACTGCCGGGGCCGCGAGGACCGGCTGGAGCCGATGCTCGGCATCGACGGCGGCACCGGTGCCGAGGAGCACGAGCTGGACCACCTCGACGGGTACGCCGGCTCGCGACCGGTCCGGATCGGCAACGAGGCCTTCGGCCAGCACCAGATCGACACCTACGGCCAGGTGCTCGACGCCGCCCTCGCCTACCAGGCGGTGACGCGCGACCTGTCCGCGGAGCACCTCGACGAGCTGTGGCGCATCGTGGACGCGCTGTGCGCGCGGTGGCGCGAGCCCGACCACGGCAAGTGGGAGGTCCGCGACGACCCGCGGCACTGGACGCATTCGAAGGTCCTGGCCTGGGTGGCGCTGGACCGCGGGGTGCGCCTGGCCGAGCTGTGCGGGGCGACGGGCCTGCCGCTCGACGGCTGGCGAGCCGAGCGTGACGCGGTGCACGCCGAGGTGCTCGAGCGCGGTACCGACGCGGCCGGAGCGTTCGTGCAGTCCTACGGCGCCGCGAACCGCGACGCGTCGCTGCTGCAGGTGCCGCTGCTCGGGTTCCTCGACGGCGACGACCCGCGGGTGCTCGCCACCCTCGAGGCCGTGGACGCCGAGCTGGGCGCGGGCGGGTTCCTGGTGCACCGCTACGACCCGCAGGCCACCGACGACGGTCTCGGTACCCCGGAGGGCGCGTTCCTGCTGTCGTCGTTCGAGATGGTCTCGGCGCTGGTGCTGGCCGGGCGGGTGGACCGGGCGCGGGAGCGGTACGCGCGGCTGTGCGCCCGGTCGGGCCCGTTCGGGCTGTTCAGCGAGGAGATGGCGGGCGACGGCACGATGCTCGGCAACTACCCGCAGGCGTTCACGCACCTGGCGCTGATCGACGCCGCGCTCAACCTCGACGCCGCGGGCCACCGCGACGCCCTGCACGACTGGGCCGAACGACACGTGCCCGCGCCCGGCGACACCTCCGCGCGCTAGGTACGGGCGAAGGTGCCGTCGGGATGGGCCGGTGGCACCGCGGGGACCGGCAGGGCCTTGGCGAAGCAGCGGCTGTCTGGGGCGCAGCGGTAGACGCCGAAGCCCGGGATCGGCAGGTATTCCTGCGCGGTGTAGAGCGCGAGGGCCTCGGGCTGGCGGGTGCCCGTCTCCAGCACCGCGCGCCGGCGCCCGGCCGTGGCCGCCGAGCGCTCCAGCTCGGCGAGCACGGCCCGCGCGTACCCCCGGCCCCGGGCCGCCGGCACGACGTACATCCGCTTGATCTCGGCGTCGCCGGGCGTGAGCCCGGGGTCGGCGTCGTCGCGGGCCCGCCAGCCGCCGCATGCGACGGGCACGCCACCGACGTCGTAGCCGACCAGGAAGATCCCGCCGGGTGGCGCGAACTCCGCTGCGCGCATCGGTGTCAGGTCGGCCTCGCCGTAGCGCTCCACGTAGACCTGCTGCACCTCGCGCACCAGGCGTAGCGCGTCCGGGTGGTCGGCGGGGACGGTGCGCAGCTCCAGCACGCGGGCGACCCTACGTGCCCCGCGTCGGAGGTTCGACATCGGAATGAACAGTGCCGTCGCGGCCCGGGGCGAATCAGCTGGGGGGCCGGATCAGGGCATGGCCGCCTTCGCCCGCTGCCGCCAGGCGGTGAGCGCGCGCTCGGTGTAGCCGTTCGGCTCGGTGCGCCCGGCGAACACCAGCTCGAGCGCCGCCTGGAACGACTCGCTGGCGTCGAGGTCCTTGCTCATCGGCCGGTACCCGGGCTCACCGGCGTTCTGCTCGTCGACCAGCGCGGCCATCCGGGCGAACGTCTCACGCACCGTGGCCTCGTCCACGACGCCGTGGTACAGCCAGTTCGCGATGTGCTGGCTGGCGATCCGCAGCGTCGCGCGGTCCTCCATCAGCCCGACCCCCTCCAGGTCCGGCACCGTGGAGGCCCCGATGCCGAGGCCGACCCACCGCACGACGTAGCCGAGGATGCCCTGGGCGTTGGTCTCCAGCTCGTGCCGGATCTCGTCGGCCGACAACGCCGACGGGTCGCCCACCGGCACCTCCAGCAGCGCCCGCCGGTCCGTGAGCGGGCGGCGCGACAGCTCCTCCTGCACCGCGTGGACATCCGTGCGCAGGTAGTGCAGCGCGTGCAGCGTCGCCGCCGTCGGCGAGGGCACCCACGCCGTGTTCGCGCCGGCCCGCGGGTGCGCCCCCTTGGTGTCGAGCAGCTCGCGCATCGCCGCGGGCTTGGCGAACATGCCCTTGCCGACCTGCGCCCGGCCGCGGAAGCCGGCGCGCAGCGCGACGTCGACGTTGCGGTCCTCGTAGGCCTGCAGCCACCTCGTCGACTTCATGTCGTTCTTGCGCACCACCGGCCCGGCCTCGAAGTCGGTGTGGATCTCGTCGCCGGTTCGGTCGAGGAAGCCGGTGTTGACGAAGATCACCCGGTCGGCGGCCCGGGCGAGACAGGCCTCGAGGTTGGTCGAGGTGCGCTTCTCCTCGTCCATGATCCCGATCTTGAGCGTGGTCGGCGCGAGCCCCAGCGCCTCCTCGACGGCGGCCAGGATCTCGACGGCGAGCGCCACCTCGTCGGGGCCGTGCATCTTCGGCTTGACGACGTAGACGCTGCCGGCGCGGGAGTTCCGGCGAGCCCCGTGCAGGTCGTGCAGCGCCGCGGTGGCCGTGACCAGCGCGTCGAGCAGGCCTTCGCCCACGGGCTCGTCGCCGACCCGCACCGCGTCGGTACGCATGTGGTGGCCGACGTTGCGCACCAGCAGCAGGGAACGCCCGGGCAGGGTGAGCTCGCCGCCGTCGGCACCGGTGTAGGTACGATCGCCGTGCACCCGCCGCTCGACGGTCCGTCCGCCCTTCTCGAAGGTGGCCACGAGGTCGCCGGTCATCAGGCCCAGCCAGGTGCGGTACGCGCGGACCTTGTCCGGCCCGTCCACCGTGGAGACCGAGTCCTCCAGGTCGACGATCGTGGTGACCGCCGACTCCAGCACGACGTCGGCGATCCCCGCGTGGTGCTCACGCCCGACCCGGTGTTCGGGCTCGATCACCAGCTCGACGTGCAGGCCGTGCCGGCGCAGCAGCACCGCGGCGACGCTGCCGTCGTCGGCGACCCGGTAGCCGGTGAACTGCCCGCGGTCGGCGAGCGCCGCCTCGTCGGTGCCCGTGACGGCGACCAGGGTGCCGGGCGGGTCCACCCGGTACCCGGTGACGTGGGCGTGGCTGCCCCGCGCGAGCGGGAACAGCTCGTCGAGCAGGCGGTCGGCCTCCGCGATCACCTGCGCTCCGCGCTGCTCGTCGTAGCCGGGGGCGAGCTCGCGGTCCAGCGGGAGGGCGTCGGTGCCGTAGAGCGCGTCGAACAGCGATCCCCAGCGGGCGTTGACGGCGTTGAGGGCGTAGCGCGGCACGGTGGCGGGCACGACCAGCTGCGGGCCGGGGATCTCGGCGATCTCCGCGTCCACGCCGCTCACCCGCACCTGCGGCTCTGCCGGCGGGGCGAGGTAGCCGATGTCGCGCAGGAACTCCTCGTACCCGGCCGGGTCGCCCGCGCCGTGCTCGCGGTGCCACGCGTCGACCTGCGCCTGCAGCTCGTCACGGCGGGCGAGCAGCGCGGCGGTGCGCCCGGCGAACCGCTCCTGGAGCCGGGCGAGGGTCTCCCAGAAGTCCGCGGGAGCGAGGTCGAGGCCGGCGAGGAGCTCGTCGGCGACGAAGGCCCGCAGCTCCGGGTCGACCTGCAGCCCGCCCGTTCCGATCGTCTCCGTCACGGTGTCCGCTCCTCCGCTCGTCGCCGTGGGCCGGCATGACCGCACCCTCCACCCCACCACCCTTACCCACCCCCGACCCGGCGGCATGTCGGGGCCTGTCGGCGGCCGGAGGCGACCGACCACCCCGGCAGGAGACGCTGCGGGACCGCCGTCAGGCGCAGTCCGAGGGCGCGTCCACGCCGGAGAACCGCTCGGCCAGGAATCCGACGGCCGACGAGCCGGCGACCGCGGCGGTGCCGATGTGCGTGCCGAGCGGGAACTCCCGGTAGCGGACGTCGACGCCGAGGGCGCACCAGCCGTCGCGCAGGTCGCGGCCCTGCTCGACGGGGATCAGCTCGTCGGCGCCCCCGTGGTAGACCAGCGCCGGGAACGCCGGGGCGGTCGCGCCGACCGAGTTCTCGGCGAGCCGGCCGCGAGCGCCGGCCAGGGGGTCGGCGTCGGCGCTGAGCTGCTCGGCGGTGAACGGAAGGCCCTTCGCGACGATCTGCTCGACGCAGTCGTCGCGGACGTCGTCGTAGAGCCGCTGCCCGGTGGGCGTCAACCGCTCCCGCAGCCGCAGTTCGGGGTAGGCGGCGTCGAATCCGGTGGTGGCCGCGGCGATCAGGCCGGTGGCGATCCGGTTGCGGGCGTTGGCGGCGAACACCTCGGCGAGGTCGGCCGGGACCCCGCCGGCGGCGACCCCGCGGATGTCGAGCTCCGGCGCGTAGGTGCCCGCCTGCTCGGCGGCGGCCGCCACGGCCCCGCCGCCCTGGGAGTAGCCCCAGATCCCGACGGGCGCGGCGACCGAGAGGTCGGCGCCCGGAACCACGACGGCGGCGCGCACCGCGTCGAGCACGGCGTGCGCCTCGGACAGCGCCACCGCGTAGGGGTGCGGGCCGGGCGTGCCGAGACCCTCGTAGTCGGTGACGACGACGGCCCAGCCGCGCCGCAGCGCCTGCTGCATCAGCCGCAGCTCCTGCTCGGTCCCGTTGCGCAGCTGCACCGACGGCGCGCACCGGTCGCCGAGCCCGTGGGTGCCGACCGCGTAGCTCACGACCGGGCGGTCCCCCTCGCCGTCCCACCCGCCCGGCGGGAGCAGCAGGGTCCCGGACACGACGTTTCGCCTCGCCGGTGGCCGAGGTGGAGCGGTACTCCAGCGCCCACGCCCGGCCGGGCAGCGGCACGAACGGCGCCAGGAACGCGGTGGTCGGCCTGGCGGAGACGAGGGCGCCGGGTCCGGGCGGTTCCGCGTCGGCCGTGCTGAGGGCGCCGGTCAGCGCCAGGACGAGCGCGACGGCGGCGGCGAGGACGAGCGAGAGGCGAAGCGTCCGGCGGGGGCCCACCGATGTCCAACCCCCCGGCGCGGCAGAAGTTACTGGTCGGCTGCGCCCTTCTCGACCGGTTGCCCGCCGCCACCGCCTTCCTCGCCGGTAGGACGATGCTGCTACCGACCGTCGGACGTACCCTTCCGCCATGGCTCTGGACGCGGGTGTGCGGGCGGACTTCGAGCGGGCGCTGGCCCCCGAGGACGTGATCTCCGACCCGGTGCGGTGCCGGGCCTACGAATGCGACGGGCTCACCGGTTACCGCGTGGTCCCGGAGCTGGTGCTGCTCCCCCGCGACGCCGGGCAGGTGGCCGCCGCGGTGCGCGTGTGCCACGAGCACGGCGTGCCGTTCGTCGCGCGCGGGGCCGGCACGGGCCTGTCCGGCGGGGCCGTGCCCGTCGCCGACGGCGTGGTGATCAGCCTGGCCCGCCTCAAGCGTGTGTTGCAGGTCGACCCCGTGGACCGGCGCGCGGTGCTCGAACCCGGCGTGACGAACCTGGAGATCACGAAGGCCGCCGCCCACCACGGGCTCTACTTCGCGCCCGACCCGTCGAGTCAGCAGGTGTGCACCATCGGCGGCAACGTCGCGGAGAACTCCGGCGGCGCGCACTGCCTGAAGTACGGGTTCACCACCAACCACGTGCTCTCGCTCGAGGTCGTGCTGCCCGACGGGTCCGTGGTCACCCTCGGCGGCGACTCGCCCGAGCAGGCCGGGCCCGACCTGCGCGGGGTGTTCCTCGGCTCGGAGGGCACCCTCGGGATCACCACGAAGATCACCGTCCGGCTGCTGCGGACGCCGGAGTCGGTGCGCACGCTGCTCGCCGACTTCCCGTCGATCTCCGCGGCCGGCGAGGTCGTCAGCGACATCGTCTCCGCCGGGATCGTCCCGGCGGCGGTGGAGATGATGGACACCCTGGCGATCGAGGCCGCGGAGCAGGCCGTGCACGCCGGCTACACCGTCGGCGTCCCGGCCGCGCTGGTGGTTGAGCTGGACGGGCCGGAGGAGGAGGCCAGTACCCAGTTCGACCAGGTCAAGGAGATCTGCGACCGGCACGGCTGCACTCGGCTGCACATCGCAGGCTCGCCCGAGGAGCGGGCGGCGATCTGGCGGGGACGCAAGGCCGCGTTCGCGGCCGTGGGGCGCATCTCGCCGGACTACTTCGTGCAGGACGGCGTCGTCCCGCGCACCCGGCTCGCGGAGGTGCTCGACCGGATCGCGGCGATGGGCCGGGACGCCGGTATCCGGGTCGCGAACGTCTTCCACGCCGGCGACGGCAACCTGCACCCCCTGGTCCTCTACAGCGCCGCCGACGGCGAGACGAAGCGGGCCGAGAAGCTCTCCGGCGAGATCGCCGAGCTGTGTGTGGAGCTGGGCGGGTCGCTGTCCGGTGAGCACGGGATCGGGACGGACAAGGCGTGCTCGATGCCGAAGATGTTCTCCGAGGACGACCTCGACGTGATGCGCCGCGTCCGCGTCGCCTTCGACCCGGACGGGATCTGCAACCCGGGCAAGGTGCTGCCCACGCCGCGGCTGTGCGGCGAGCGGCCCGGGAAGTACCGGCCGCACGCGCTCGAGGAGGCCGGAGTGATCGAGCGACTGTGATCGATCACGCGTGCGGCTCCACGACCTGGTTCACGGGCTGACGCGGTTACCGTCGGGAAACGACATCGAGGAGCGGCCGGAGCCGATGAGCCCCCCGAACACGACCACCACCACCCTGCGCCCGACGGACCTGCGCGAGCTGCGCGACGCCGTGCTCGACACACCGGGCACGGTGTCGATCAACGGTGCCGGCACGGCCGCGGGCTGGGCCGGCGCGCTGCGCCCGGTCGACGCCGTGCTGGACCTCACCGCGCTCACCGGAGTGATCATCCACAATCCCGGCGACATGACGGTGTCGGTGCGAGCCGGCACCCCGCTGCGCGAGCTGAACGACGAGCTCGCCGCGCACGGCCAGCACGTCTCGCTCGACGCCGCCAGGATCGACGACGGCGCAACGGTCGGCGGGCTGGTCGCCACCGGCGACGCGGGGCCCTCGGCGCTGGTGTACGGGTCGCCGCGCGACCTCGTCATCGGCGTCACGATGGTGCTCGCCGACGGCACGGTGGCCCGCAGCGGCGGACACGTGATCAAGAACGTGGCCGGCTACGACCTGGCGAAGGTGCTGCACGGGTCGTTCGGAACGCTCGGCGTGCTCGCGGAGGTGGTGCTGCGGCTGCATCCGCGGCCCCGCGCCACGGCCACGGTCGCGCTGGACTGCCCGTTGCCCGAGGCCGCCGAGCGCGGCGGGCAGGTGCTGGCGAGCCCGCTGGAGCCGGTCGCGCTGGAGTGGGTCTCCGGTGAGCCCGGCTCGCTCCTCGTCCGGCTGGAGGGCACACCCGACGCCCTGCCCGCGCGGGTCGACCGCCTCCGCGAGCTCCTCGGCCCGTCCGCCCGACGGCACGTCGGTGTCGTGGGTGCGCGCGGACGTGCCGTCGGGCGGGACGGCGGCGCGGACGGCGCGGAGGATCCGTGGGCGCGGCACGCCGAGCTCGTGCGGGGCGGCGCGGACCGGGCCGTCCTGCGGATCGGGGCACGTCCGTCCCGGCTGCCGGGGCTGCTCGCCGACCTGCCCGCGGGCGCCGCCGGCACCGCCGGGCTCGGCACCGGCGTCGCCACCGTCACGGTCCCGGCCGATGCCGCCGATGCCGTCGCCGAGCTGCACCGGCGGGTGCACGCCGCGGGCGGCTCCTCGATGCTGCGGGCCCGGCCCGCCAGCTTCGCCGCCCCCGCCTGGGGGCCGCCGCCGTCCGCGCTCGGCGTCCTGCGGGCCGTCAAGACCACACTCGACCCCGGCGGCCGGTTCGGTCCCGGCCGGTTCGACACCTGGGAGTAGAAAGCCCGTGACCACACCCGCTGGCTCCGCCGACACCAACATCCCGCAGACCGGGCCGTCCGCGTTCGACCCGCACCGCCCGCCGGAGCGCGAGCTGCTCGACGACTGCGTGCACTGCGGGTTCTGCCTGCCCACCTGCCCGACCTACCAGCTGTGGGGCGAGGAGATGGACTCCCCGCGCGGGCGGATCTACCTCATGGACCTCGCCGAGAAGGGCGAGATCCCGCTCGACGGTCCGTTCACCGAACACATCGACCGCTGCCTCGGCTGCATGGCCTGCGTGACGGCCTGCCCGTCCGGCGTGCAGTACGACCGGCTGCTCGAGTCGGTGCGCCCGCAGATCGAGCGCAACGTGGCGCGCGAGCGTTCCGACGCGTGGTTCCGCGACGCGATCTTCGCGCTGTTCCCGTACAAGCGGCGGCTGCGCGCCGCCGCGCTGCCCGGCGCGCTCTACCAGAAGCTGCGCACCGTGCCCGCGATCCGCAGGCTCGCCGAGAAGCTGCCGGGCCGGCTCGGGGCGATGGAGTCGCTGCTGCCGCCGGTCGCCGTGCGGGAGGCGTTCGCCCGGCTGCCGGTGCACACCCCGGCCTCCGGCGGGCGCCGGGCACGGGTGGCGCTGCTCTCCGGGTGCGTGCAGGACGTCTTCTTCCACCGGGTCAACGAGGCCACCGTGCGGGTGCTCGCCGCCGAGGGTTGCGACGTCCTCGTCCCGCGTGACCAGCAGTGCTGCGGCGCGCTGGAGCTGCACGCCGGCCGCGAGGCGCCGGCGCTCGCCCGGGCGCGGCGCACCATCGCGCGGTTCGAGACCCTCGACGTCGACCATGTGGTCACCAACGTGGCCGGGTGCGGGTCGTCGATGAAGGAGTACGCGCACCTGCTCGCCGACGACCCCGCGTGGGCCGAGCGTGCCGCGGCGTTCAGCGCCAGGGTCCGCGACGTGCACGAGGTGCTCGCCGCCCTGATCGACGACGGCGGCCCGCGCGCCCCCCGTCACCCGATCGCCGCGCGCGTGGCCTACCACGACGCCTGCCACCTGGGGCACGCGCAGAAGGTGCGGGCGCAGCCGCGGGCGGTGCTCCGATCGATCCCCGAGGTGGAACTGCTCGACCTGCCCGAGGCGGAGCTGTGCTGCGGCTCGGCCGGGATCTACAACCTGGTGATGCCCGAGGCCGCGGCCGAGCTCGGCGTGCGCAAGGCGCAGAACGTCCGGTCGGTGCGCCCGGACGTCGTGGTGACGGCGAACCCCGGGTGCCTGCTGCAGATCGGCAAGCACCTCGGCGGCACCCGCGGCGCCGAGGACGGCGGTGGCCCGATCCCGCTGCTGCACCCCGTGCAGCTGCTGGACGCGAGCATCCGCGGCACCGCCGTGCCCGACCACTGACCGCCGACGGCACCCGCCCAACCC
>DATLGI010000129.1:0-18505 GCA_035540535.1 Pseudonocardia sp. | reverse complement strand
CTTGTCGTCCGGGATCGCGAGCGCCTCGGTCGTCAGGCAGCGGGCGATGACCTTGGCCCAGCGCGCGGCCTGGCCGGTGTCATCACGCGCCCAGCAGGTGCCGTTCCACACCAACCACCGGCGCCACGCGGGCACGTAGCGTAACCAGTTGCCGTAGACGTGGATGAGCCGGCGGGCGTAGCCGAGCTCGGTCCGCGGCTCGTTGGGCAGGGGGTCGTGGTGGGGCGGCGCGGTCCGCGGATCCGGCGCGCTGGTGAAGTCCTGCATCAAGCGACACCCCCCGGCCGCGCGGTGTCGGCCGCCGAGCGTGCGGTGGCGTCGGCGGCGCGGCGGGACAGGCCGTTGGCGACCGCGGCGTCAACGAGCGGGCCAACGTCGAGCCCGTGCTCGTGCGCGCGGCACGCGGCCCAGAACAGGGCGTTGTTGCGGTTGCCCTCGGCCGCGTCTGCCACGACCCGGAGCAACCCGGCCGCGACCTTGGCCGACGGCGAGCCGGCGCGGCGCGACGAGAGGGGCGATGGCGGCGGCGGGGTGAGCAGCCGCGCGAGGTAGGGCGGCGCGGCAGCGATCGGCCCGGGGTCGCTCCACGCGTACCGGCTGCCGCTGAAGTGCAACGAGGGCGGCGCGACCACGTACCCGGAGTTCGACTTGATGTCCACGCCCGGGGCCAGCTTCCCGGTGACCGGCCCGACGTGGGCGAACCACAGGTGCTCACCACCGGACCCGGTCCGCGCGGTTCGGGTCGCGGGCAGCCGCCCGTACCGGCGCTGCATGGCGGCGACCTGGACGTCACCGCCGTGGCGCGGGTCGACGTCGAGGACGACAAGCCCGAGCGCGGGCCGGATCCCGAGGTTCGCCGCCGGCCACATCCCCCACCAGGACGCGACCTTCTCGGGGTCGGTGGTGGCGTCGTCCTTGCCGTGCAGGGTGCGGGGGTGCTTGCCAGGGCCCTGGCAGCCCCGAGCCATGCACGAGCACCTGCCGCGCGCGCTAGGGCTGTGCAGCGGGAGCACGAGGGCCGCGCCCGCGGCGTAGTCGAGGGCGATCGCCAACATCTCGGTCACCCCGACCACCCCCGAACCGGCGGAAGGTCGAGAACCTCGCTGGGCGTCGTGCGGGTCGGGGATCGCGTAGTGGCCCTCGGGGATGCCCTCGTGCCACCCGTCGCGGGCGAGGTAGCGGTCGAGCTGCTGGTCGTCGGTGCGCTTCACCGCGTCACCTCCACCGGGTAGCCGGCGGCCTGCAGCGCGTCGACGAGCCGGCGCAGGTGGGAGGCGAACACGACGAACCGGAACTCGTCGCGGGTTTCCCGTCCGCGGCGGGGCACGACGCGGCGGACCAGCCCGGCCGCGCGGGCGTCGGGGACCTGGACGTCGGCGGTGACCCGCCGCTCCGTGATGTTCACCGCGGCCATGGCGGCGGTACCGGCCTCGACGACAACGGGCTGTCGGTCGGTCGGGGTAGGCTTGGTCTGCTGGTTGATCTCGTGGGTGGCGGCGTCCCTGGCCGGGGGGCGCCGTTCCGCGTCTGGGGGTCCCATCAGGCCGACGCCTCCAGGCCGGCGATGATCGACGCCGTCACGACGCGGGTGACGCGGCCCCGCTTGATCACGCGCGCCGGGAACTCGCCCCGGCCGGCCAACTCGTACCCGTACGAGCGGCTGATGCCGAACGCGCTGCACGCCGTCGCCACGTCGACTGTCGCGGGCCACGTGCGGATGTCGGCGAGGGTGGGCGCTGGCGCACCGGCCTGCCCCTGCGCTGCGAGGAGTGTCTCGGCCATGTGCTGTACCTCCGTACGATATTCCATCTCAACTGGAATGGAAGGGATAGATACCAGCATCGATGGCGGACGCCGGAAGTGTCGCACGGCGCCAGCGGACGTGGCAAGGCCAGGTGGATTGTCACCGTGGATGGAATCCGTTAGCTTGACACTCGTGGTCGAACCCGCGGATGCAGAGGCATGGATGGCGACGCTTGCGAAGACGGCCGGTAGACAGGTCGCCCGGTTCCGAATGGAACGGAAGCTGACGGCGCAGCAGCTCAGCGACGAGCTGAAGGGCCGGCTCGGTTTCGAGATGAAAAGGACGGTGGTCGGCAACCTGGAGAGCGGCTACCGCCGGACGATCAGCCTCGCCGAGCTCCTGGCGCTCGCCAGCGTGTTGGGCGTGCCCCCGCTGTTGCTGGTCGTGCCGGTCGCGGTGGAGGCGGAGTTCGAGGTGTTGCCGGGCACGACTCTGGACTCGTGGCGGGCAGCCCGGTGGATATCAGGCGAGGCCCGCCTACCGGCGGGCACCGGCGATTCGCTCCAGCGCCACCTGGCGATGGATTGGACGTGGGAGGCTCTCGACCTCTACCGCGGTCATGACGACGCTGTTGATCGTGCGGAGTTCGCCAGGCGCCAGTATCAGCGGGCTCTCGACGACCTGGTTCGCATCGAGGACGGGGGATCTGCCGAAGAGATCGCGGAGGAGGAGAGCCGCGTGCGGGCCGCCGAACGGGAGACGCGCACGGCGGACACGGCTCTCCAGGTCATGAGACGTGCGATCCGAGACCACAAATGGCCGCTCCCGACGCTGGACGGTGCCCTGGCCCGACGAATCGACGACCAGGAAGGGGGGGCCGGTGCCTGAGATCAAGCTCGTCACGCTGCCGGGCGGGCGGAAGCGGTACCGGTTCGTCGTCGACGTCGGCCGCGACCCGGCCACCGGGCGGCGCCAGCAGAAGACGCACACGTTCGACACGAAGCGCGAGGCCCGCGACGAGTTGGCCCGCATCACCCACCAGCGCCGCACCGGGGAGTACGTCCTCCCGACATACCTCACCGTCGACCGCGGGCTCGACCTGCTGCTGCCCGCGCTCTGCGTGGACGTCGAGCCGGCGACCGCGGCGAACTACACGAACGCGTTGAGGCCCGTCCGAGTCCGGCTCGGCGCTCGGCGGCTCCAGAGCCTCCACGAGCAGGACGTCGACGACCTGGTGCAGTGGATGCTCACCTCCGGCCGCGTGCGCGGCGGGAAGGTCGGGAGCGGGCTCGGGATCCGTTCCGTCGAGCTGACGCTCGGCCAGCTCCGCGCGGTGCTGAACGAGGCGCTGCGCCGGAAGATGGTGGTCCGCAACGTCGCAGCGTTTACGAAGATCCCGCGCGCGGCCCGCAAGCAGGCCGCTGCCGCAAGATCGGAGCGTGCGCCGTGGTCGGAGGCCGAGGTGCGCGCATTCCTGCTCGGGATCCGCGACGAGCGCCTGTTCGCACCGCTCATGCTGAGCCTGCTCGGGATGCGTCCCGCCGAGGTGTGCGGGCTGCGCTGGTCCGATGTCGACCTAGTGGCAGGAACGCTGACCGTCGCGAACACCCGCACGCTGGTCGCGGGCGCGATGGTGGAGAAGGGCCCGAAGTCGGAGAAGGGCATGCGGGTGCTGCCCATGCCGGCGTCGGTGACGTCAGCGCTGCGCGCGTTCCGGAAGCAGCAGGCCGCCGAGCGGCTCTCGGCCGGCCCCGGCTACACGGAGACCGGCTACGTGTTGGTCGACGAGCTGGGGCTGCCGTGGCGCACCGATCAACTCCGCCGCGTGGCGTACGCACTGATGAAGCAGACCGGGATTCGACGGGTCCGGCTCTACGACGCCCGCCACGCCTGCCTAACGTTCCTCGCGACGAGCGGAGTACCCGACGTCGTAGTGAGTGCGTGGGCGGGCCACGCCGACCTCGCGTTCACGAAACGGACCTACGTCCACCCGAACGCCGAGCACCTGCGGGAGGCGTCCGACGCCCTCGCCAGACTGCTCGGATAGCAAGATCAAACAACTGAATGTGAGAATCTGTGAGACGAACGGCCTCGGAATGCATCGGGGCCCGGACCTCACAGAAGTGAGACCCGGGCCCTGACCTGCGACAATAGTTCGTCGCGACCGTCGGGACGACAGGATTTGAACCTGCGACCCCTTGACCCCCAGTCAAGTGCGCTACCAAGCTGCGCCACGTCCCGGCGCTCCCGGAGGAGCCGGGTCAGCCTACCGCATGCCCGAGCGCGACCCGTCCGGCCGGTCAGCCACCCGCCGGGGCCGCCAGCAGCTCCGCCACCGCGGCGTCGATGAAGGCCGTGTCCGCCGGGTTGGCGCCACCGCCCGCGAAGTGTCCCCAGACACCGGGGATCACCCGCAGCTCGGCGTTCGGCATGTGCGAGACGGCCCACCGCTCGTCCTCCGGCGGGAAGTAGAGGTCCTTCTCCGCGGGCATGACGATCGCCCGGGCCCGGATCGACGCGAGCGCCTCCTCCGTCGACCCGAAGCCGGGGGTGGCGCCGACGTCGCCGTGCTGCCAGGTGTCGAGCATCGTGAGCAGGTTGTTCGGGTCGCGTCCTTCGAGGAAGAACCCCTCCCAGAATCCCACCAGGAAGTCCTCCAGCGAGGTGAAGCCGAGCTCACGCCACACCTCGTCCCAGTAGAACGCCTGGGAGAAGCCCCAGCCCGCGTACACCCGGGCCGCCGCGCGCAGCCCGGTGACCGGCAGCCGGTCCGACTCGTACCAGCCGCCGGCGAACGCCGCGTCGGCCGTCAGCGCGCCCTTCACACCCTCCAGGAAGACCCTGTTGTGCGGGCTGGTCCGCGGCGAGCCGCAGAACGGCAGGATCCGCTGCACCATCTCCGGGTGGCTGACCGCCCACTGGTAGGTCTGCCCCGCTCCCATCGACCAGCCCAGCACCAGCGGCAGCGTCTCGATGCCGAACACCTCGGTGACCAGCCGGTGCTGCGCGGCGACGTTGTCGCGCACGGTGATCCGGGGGAAGCGGGCCCGGTCGGCCGGTGGCGGGGTGTTCGACGGCGAGGACGACAACCCGTTGCCGAGCATGTTCGGCACGATCACGAACCAGCGCGCGGGGTCCAGCGCCTTCCCCTCGCCGATCAGCCACTCGTTCTCCCAGTGCCGGCCCGAGTACCAGGTGGGGTAGACGATCGCGTTCGACCGGTCGGCGTTCAGCTCGCCGTACGTCTGGTACGCCACCCGCGCGGGCCGCAGGGTGCGGCCGCAGGCGAGGGTGAGGTCGGGTATCTCGTGCACCTCGTAGGGCGCCTCCGCTCCGGTCATGACGCGCCGGGCCGCGGGAGGCGCTGGTGCCGCGGGTCGGTCGTGTACCGGGTCGCCCGACCGCGCCGGCGATCCGCGGCCCGCGGCGGCGGTGTCCCGACCACCGCGGGCTCGTGGGCGCTGCGGACCTCGGCGTCCAGCGCCCGCCGCAGCGTCGGGTCGACGCCGCGCAGGGCCGGTGCTTCCCACACCCGCCGGGCGGAGCGGTCACACTCCGGGCATTCCGACTCGGCCGCGGCCTGCGCCATCGGCCGGACCAGCTCGAACGGCCCGCACACCGAGCACCGGTAGGCATAGGTGGGCACCGAGGACCTCCTGCGGATCGGCCATTGCTTCGCCACGAAACTATGTCGGGCGGCAAGAGCGGTCAAGACCGGACGATGCGGCCGGGACTGGTGGTGGCCCGTCGCGCCTCCCCGTCGGGGACGATGTCCGTCAGTGTGGCGCGCAACGCGGTGAGCCGGTCGGGGCCCAGGCGTTCCCCGAGCTCGCGTTCGAGGTCGGCGAAGGCGGCGAGCGCCACCTCGACCGCGGCCCATCCCCGGGGTGTGAACTCGATGACCCGTACCCGACGGTCCGCGGGATCGGGGCGGCGGAGCAGGTAGCCCTTGGCCTCGAGGTCGACGACCAGCTCCGACATCGCCTGTTTGGTCATCCCCGCCCGCTCGGCCAGGCCGGACAGCGTGAGCCCCCCCGGCGGCAGGTGGGCGAACACGGCGTCGTGGGCAGGGCGCTGGTCGTCGAAGCCCGCAGCCGCCAGACGCTCGCGCAGCCGCGCGGTCAGCTCGGCCAGCGCGAGTCCCAGCAACCGAGCCAGCGGCGGGGAGGGAGCAGGGAGGCCGGGCACCGCTCCAGCCTAGGCCGTCAGGCGGCTTGACGTCTCACCGGCCCGGGTCCATACTTCGTCAGGCATCCTGACGGTCAGGATGCGAGCGGAGGTCGTCGACATGGCACTGAGCACCGGTATCCACCACGTCGCGGTGGTCACCCGCGATCTCGACCTGTTCCTCTCGTTCTACGGCGGGGTCTTCGACGCCCCGCTGATGTTCGACATCCTCGAGGGCGGCCTCCGCCACGCCGCCGTGGACCTCGGTGCCGGGTCCGCCCTGCACGCGTTCCAGATCGACGGCAACCAGCACGCCACCGGCCTGCCCGTGATGTTCGACCGTGGCCACCTGGACCACCTCGCGATCGGCGTCGCCGACCCCGAACGGCTGGAACGCGCGCGCCGCCGACTGGTCGACGCGGGTGCCAGCGACGGAACGGTGCACGACTTCGGATCGGTGCTGAGCGTGCCCTTCCGCGACCCCGACGGGTTCGAGGGCGAGGTCGCGCTGTGGCGGGACGCGCCGACCCGCACCCTTGCGGAACGGACCGTCGTACCGGCCGCCCAGGAGCTGCTGGAGCCGAACGGGTGACCGGCCGCCCCCCGTCCGGCAGCGCCCCGACCGACGTCAGGACCGGCGCGAGCGCTTCTCCCGCACCCGCACCGACAGCCGGATCGGTGAGCCGGTGAACCCGAACTCCTCGCGCAGCCGGCGCTCCAGGAACCGCCGGTACCCCGCCTCGAGGAAGCCGCTGGTGAACAGCACGAACGTCGGTGGCCGGGTCTGGGCCTGAGTCGCGAAGAGGATCTTGGGCTGCTTGCCGCCGCGCACCGGCGGCGGCGTGGCCGCGACGACGTCGGCGAGCCAGCCGTTGAGCCGCCCGGTCGGGATCCGCATGTCCCACGAGGCCAGCGCCGTGCGAAGCGCCGGCGCGATCCTCCCGACCGCGCGCCCGGTCAGCGCCGAGACGTTCGCCCGCTCGGCCCACCGGACCCGGATCAGGTCGCGCTCCAGCTCGCGCGCCATCGCGAGCCTGCGGTCCTCGTCGACCAGGTCCCACTTGTTGAAGGCCAGCACCAGCGCCCGCCCGGCCTCCTCCACCATCGTGATCACGCGCTGGTCCTGCTCGGCGATCGGCTCGCCCGCGTCGATCAGCACGACGGCGACCTCGGCCGCCTCGATCGCCGCCCGCGTGCGCAGGCTCGCGTAGTACTCCGTGCCGCTCGCGGTCTTCACCCGCTTGCGCAGCCCCGCGGTGTCGACGAACCGCCAGACCTCCCCGTCGAGCTCGACGAGTGAGTCCACCGGGTCGACCGTGGTGCCGGCCACCTCGTGCACCACCGATCGCTGCTCGCCCGACAGCCGGTTGAGCAGGCTCGACTTCCCGACGTTGGGTTTGCCGACCAGTGCCACCCGCCGCGGGCCCGTGGTGGCGGTGCCCAGATCGCGCGGGCTCTCCGGCAGCGCGTCGAGGATCGCGTCCAGCAGGTCGCCCGAGCCGCGACCGTGCAGCCCGCTCACCGGGTGCGGCTCGCCCAGGCCGAGCCGCCACAGGGCGGCGGTGTCGGCGGTCAGCCGGTCGTCGTCGACCTTCGTCGCCGCGAGCAGCACCGGCCGGTCCGAGCGGCGCAGCACGCGTGCGACCGCCTCGTCGGTGGCGGTCGCCCCCACCGAGGCGTCGACGACGAGCAGCACGGCATCGGCCGTCCGCATCGCCAGCTCCGCCTGCGCGGTGACGGCGGCCTGCAGCCCGGTGGCGGCCGGCTCCCAACCCCCCGTGTCGACCAGGGTGAAGCGGCGCCCGTTCCACAGCGCGTCGTAGGCCACGCGGTCGCGGGTCACCCCGGGGACGTCCTGGACCACCGCCTCGCGCCGGCCCAGCATCCGGTTGACCAGGGTGGACTTGCCCACGTTCGGCCGGCCGACGACGGCCAGCACCGGTGCGGCCAGCAGGTCCGCATCGTCGGCGGCCCCGTCGCCGCCGGGCGCGTCGATGTCGTCGCCGCCGGCGAAGTCGGCAGGGTCGATCCCCGCCGCGGCCAGCGCCGCCCCGTCCTCGGATCCCATGGTCTCGAACCGCTCGCTCACTGCTCACTCCGTCGTTCGTCCAGTTCCCGGACCAGCCCGGCCAGCGCGGCCCGGATGGTCTCGGTGGCCGCCGCCAGGTCGGCGCGGCCCTTCCCGGTGGGCGCCGGCAGCGGCACTCCCACCAGCACGTCGACCCGCGGGCGCAGCCGGCGCCGCGCGCCGTCCGGGCGCCGGGTCCCCCGGCACACCACCGGCAGCACCACCGCCCCGCCCGCCCGGGCGAGCCACGCCGCCCCGTGTTGCGCGGCGGCCACCTCCCCGGCACCCCGGGTGCCTTCCGGGAACACCCCGACCAGGCCGCCCGCCCGCAGCACCGCCACCGCGGCGATCAGCGGCCGCCGGTCCGGCGCCCCCCGCCGCACGGCGAGCTGCCCGATCCGCCCCAGCAGCGGACCCACCGGCCCGCGGAACATCTCCTGCTTCACCAGGAACACCGCGCGCCGCCGCAGCAGCCCGAACAGCAGCGGCCCGTCGACGAACGCGCTGTGGTTCGCGACGAGCACCACCGGGCCGGCGGCCGGGATCCGCTCGCGGTGGTGCACCCGCACCCGCAGCACCGGCCGGAAGCACCAGGTGCCGACCCAGCGCGCCAGGTCGTGCAGCCGCGGCGAGCTGTTCGGGGGCAGGTCCGCTGCCTGCCGGGCTCGCGAGCACCCCGCGGGCCGCGCGGGGAGCCCGGTCACCGCAGCAGCCCCCGCCCGCGGACCAGGGCGATGAGGAGGTCGAGCACGGCGTCGACGCTGAGGTCGTCGGTGTCGAGGACCACCGCGTCGGGAGCCGCGTGCAGCGGGGACACCGCGCGGGTGGAGTCCAGGCGATCGCGGCGGTGGACGTCCTCCAGCACGGTCGCCGGCGCCCGGTGGCGGCCGGCCCGGCGGTCCTGCGCCTCCCGGCGGGCGGCCCGCACCTCCGCCGACGCGGTCAGGTAGACCTTCACGGCGGCGTCCGGCGCGACGACGCTGCCGATGTCCCGGCCCTCGACGACGATCCCGCCGCCGTCGGCCAGCGCGTCGGCGATCAAGCGCCGCTGCATCGCGACGAGGTGCGCGCGCACCGCCGGGTCGGCCGACACGGCGCTGACCAGCGCCGTCACCTCGGGGCCCCGGATCTGCGGCTCGGCGTCCTCGCCGTCGAGCCGGATCGTCGGGGCGCCCGGGTCGGTGCCCGACTCCAGCCGGGCGGCCAGCGCGACGGGGACGAACCGCCCGTCCGTGCCGTCGAGCCCGGCCCGCAGCACGGCGAGGGTGACCGCGCGGTACATCGCGCCCGTGTCCAGGTAGCGGGCCCTGCACGCCGCGGCGAGCCGGCGCGCGACGGTGGATTTCCCGGTACCCGAGGGCCCGTCCATCGCCACGACCCCGTGCAGCGTGCCCTCGGCGGTCACCGATCAGCCCCTCTCCGGTTGCAGACAGCGCCCCCGGCCCGTCCGGGTCCCATTGTGCCGTGCGGGCACCGGTCACTCCCGGCCACGTGCTCCGGCCCGCCGCGCTACTGGGGCAGATCGGTCCGCAACGCCGCGGCGCCCCGCAGGTAGACGTGCCGCAACTCCGCGCGGTCCCGCCCGGTCTCGACGTGCGCCAGCAGCCGCAGCGTGCGGGGCAGCGCGCCGGGCACCGCCATCTCGGTGGCGCACATCAGCGGCACATCGGTCAGGCCCAGCTGCCGCGCGGCATAGGCGGGGAACTCCGCGGTGAGATCGGGGGTGGCGGTGAACAGGATCGAGATGATGTCGTCGCTCGTCAGGCCGTTGCGCTCCAGCACCGCGGACACCAGCTCCGCGCTGCGCGCGAGGATGTCCTCGCGGGAGTCCCGCTCGACCTGCGTCGCCCCCCTGATCGCCCGCACCGCCATGGTCGGCAGCGTAGGCCGGTCGGTCTAGAGACCGACCGCCCGGTACAGCGACCCGATCTCGGCCTGTGTCAGCGGGCGCAGCCGCCCCGGACGCTGGTCGCCGAGCCGGACCTCGGCGATCGACGTGCGGACCAACCGCTGCACGGGATGGCCCACCTCGTCGAGCAGCCGGCGCACCACGTGCTTGCGACCCTCGTGCAGCACGAGCTCCACCAGCGTCCGCCCCGCGTGCGCGTCCACGACCTTGAACGCGTCGACGGCGACCGGCCCGTCGTCGAGCTCCACCCCCTCGCGCAGGCGGCGGCCCAGGTCACGCGGGAGCGCGCCGGCGACCTCCGCGAGGTAGGTCTTCGGCACGTCGAACGAGGGGTGCATCAGCCGGTGGCCGAGCTCACCGTCGTTGGTGAGCAGCAGCAGGCCCTCGGTGTCGGCGTCCAGGCGACCGACGTGGAACAGCCGCTCGTCGGTGACCAGATCGCCGACGCAGGGTCGGCCCCGGTCGTCGGACATCGTCGAGAGCATCCCGGCGGGCTTGTTCAGCGCCAGGTGCACCAGGTCCTCGCGCAGCACGACCCGCGAACCGTCGACGTGCACCACGGCGGTGTCCGGGTCCACCCGGCGGCCCATCTCGCGGACCACCTTGCCGTCCACGCTCACCCGGCCGGCGGCGATCAGCTCCTCGGCGGCCCGCCGCGAGGCGATCCCGGCCCGCGACAGCACCTTCTGCAGGCGGATCCCGGTGGGCAGTCCCTCCGGCGCGCTCACGACCGCGCCCGGCCGGCGTCGGCGAGCTCGTCGATCGCGTCGACGTCGGGAAGCAGCGGCGCCAGGGGCGGCAGCTCCTCCAGCGAGGACAGGCCGAGCCGCTCCAGGAACAGATCCGTGGTGCGGAACAGCGTGCCCTGGGTGGCCGGGTCGGTGCCGACCTCCTCCACCAGCCCGCGGGTGAGCAACGTGCGCAGCACGCCGTCGCAGTTCACGCCGCGCACGGCCGAGACTCGGGCGCGCGTGACCGGCTGGCGGTAGGCGACGACGGCGAGGGTCTCCAGCGCGGCACGGGTGAGCGTGGCCCGCTGCCCGTCGAGCAGGAGGCGCTCGACGTAGGGCGCGTAGCGGTCGCGCGTGTAGAACCGCCAGCCCTCGCCGACCCGGCGCAGGTCGATCCCGCGGTCCGCCGCGGCGTACTCCGCCGCGATCCGCCGCAGCGCGGCCCGGACCCGCTCGACGGGCTCCGCGACGGCCGCGGCCAGGGCCAGCTCGTCGGTCGGCGTGTCGACGACGAGCAGCAGCGCCTCCAGGGCGCCGTCGAGGGCGGCGTCGTCGGCGAGGTCGGGTCGCGGGCTGTCGGTCACGGGCTCGTTCCGGTCGGGGGACGGGGGGGCTGCGGTGTCCACCGTACTGTCAGCTCCCCGAACGCCTCCGGCTGATCCAGCTCCACGGTCGCGTGCCGGTAGAGGTCGAGCACCGCGAGGAAGCGCGCGACAACCTCCAGCGGGCCCGCGCAGTCGGCCGTCAGCGTCGCGAAGCTCGCCGACCCCAGCTCGGCGAGCCGGGCCAGCAGCAGCGCCGCGTGCTCGGCGACGGAGACGGTAGGGGCGTGCAGGTGGTCCAGGTCCACGGTCGGTGGCGCCTTCGGCCGGAAGACGCTGGCGGCGAGCGCGGCGAACGCGTCCGGCTCGACGCCGAGGAGCACCTCGGGCAGCAGCGCGGCGAAGCGCTCCTCCAGGGCCACCGCCCGCGGGAACCGGTGCAGCGCCGCGGCCTCCAGCTCGACGAACAGGCCGGCCACCTGCTTGTACGCCCGGTACTGCAACAGGCGGGCGAACAGCAGGTCCCGCGCCTCCAGCAGCGCCAGGTCCTCGGCATCCTCGACCTCGGCGTCGGGCAGCAGCCGGGCCGCCTTCAGGTCGAGCAGGGTGGCGGCGACGACGAGGAACTCGGTGGTCTCGTCGAGGTCGGCATCCTCGCCCAGGGCGGTGAGGTGCGCGATGAAGTCGTCGGTGACCCGGTGCAGGGCCATCTCGGTGAGGTCGAGCTCGTGACTGCCGATCAGCTGCAGCAGCAGGTCGAACGGGCCCTCGAAGTTGTGCAGCCGGACGGTGAACCGGGCCGGCCGGACGGCGGTGTCGAGCGCGGGCTCCGGCGCGGTGAGCGTCACCGGGCGAGCACCTCGCGCGCCAGCATGCGGTATGCGGCGGCGCCGTTGGAGGTGGGCGCCCAGGACGTGATCGGCTCGCCGGCCACCGTCGTCTCCGGGAACTTGATCGTCCGGTTGATCACGGCCTCGAAGACCGCGTCGCCGAACGCCTCGACGACGCGCTGGTGCACCTCCTTCGTGTGCAGCGTCCGGGGGTCGAACATCGTGGCCAGGATCCCCAGCAGCCGCAGGTCCGGGTTGAGCCGGTCGCGCACCTTGTCGATGGTGTCCATCAGCAGCGCTACGCCGCGCAGGCTGAAGAACTCGCACGCCAGCGGGATGAGCACGGCGTCGGCGCAGGCCAGCGCGTTGATGGTGAGCAGCCCGAGGGAGGGCTGGCAGTCGATGAGCACGACGTCGTAGCGGTCGAGGACCCGTTTGATCGCCCGGCCGAGCGCCTGCTCCCGGCCGACCTCGGTGACGAGCTGCACCTCGGCGGCGGACAGGTCGATGTTGCTGGGCAGCAGGTCCATGTTCTCGACCACCGTCGGGCGGATGACCTCGTCGGCCTCCACACCCCGTTCCATCAGCAGGTTGTAGATCGTCGTCTCGAGCTGGTGGGGCTGCACCCCCAGGCCGACGGAGAGCGCGCCCTGCGGGTCGAAGTCGACGAGCAGCACCCGCCGGCCGTACTCCGCGAGCGCGGCGCCCAGGTTGATCGTCGAGGTGGTCTTGCCGACGCCGCCCTTCTGGTTCGCGACGGCGATCACCCGTGCCGGGCCGTGCTCGACGACCGGGGCGGGTTCGGGCGCCCGCAGCCGGTGCCGTTCGGCGGCAGGGCTCACGGGCGGTTCCGCTTCGGGAGTGTCCGGCCGGATGTCGAAGGGCCGCGGTGTGTCCATGCGGGCTCCGCTCTGACGGGTGCCGGGTGGCGCGACGGTCGCACCGGTCCAGCCCAGGAGCCTAGACGTCCCGCCCGTTCACCCGGCGGGGGCGCGCCGATGCACCCCGTGTCGCGACCGTCACCGGCCGCGCGCCCGGGGGTGTGAGGTGGCGTACACCTCGCGCAGGGTGTCGACGGTGACGTGCGTGTACACCTGCGTGGTGGCCACCGAGGCGTGCCCCAGCAGCTCCTGCACCACCCGCACGTCCGCGCCGCCGGCGAGCAGGTGCGTGGCGAAGCAGTGCCGCAGGGTGTGCGGGGAGACGGCCGCGGTCAGCCCGGCCACCTCCGCGGCGCCCCGCAGCACGTGCCACGCGCTCTGCCGCGACAGCCGGGCGCCCCGGGCGTTCAGCAGCAGCGCCGGCGTGCCCCGCCCGCGGACCGCGAGCGCCGGCCGGGCCCGCACCCGGTAGGCGGCCACCGCGGCGAGCGCAGGCCGGCCGACCGGCACCAGCCGCTGACGCCCGCCCTTGCCCCGCAGCAGCACGGTGCGCGCGCGTTCGTCGAGGTCGTCGAGGTCGATCCCGACCGCCTCGGAGATCCGCGCGCCGGTGGAGTACAGCAGCTCCAGCAGGGCCCGGTCGCGCAGCGCCACCGGCCCGTCCCCGACGACACCGGCCAGCAGCTGTTCCACCTCGTCGATCGTCAGGGTCCGGGGCAGCCGCCGCGCCAGCGCGGGCGGGGCGACGTCGCGGCTCACGTCGGTGCCGACCAGGCCCTCCGCCAGCGCGAACCGGTGCAGGCCGCGCACCGCGGCGAGCGCCCGGGCCGCCGACGACGCAGCGAGCGGCGCCGACCCGGAGCGCAGCGCAGCCACGAACCCGGTGACGTCGCCCTCGCACACGTCCCCGAGCTCGACCCGCCCGGCGCCCTTCAGATGCTCGACGTACCGGCGCAGGTCGGCGGCATAGGACCGCAACGTGTTCGCCGCCCTCCCCCGCTCCACCGCGAGGTGCTGCAGGTACGCCTCCACCGCGCTCGCCGGACCCACGCCGCCCATGCTCGCCGACCACCCCCGCGGAACCGTGCCGGACGCGCCGACCTCAGGTCAGGGCCGGGATGACCTCCCGCTCGAACAGCTCGATCCCGGACCGGTCGTAGGCGGCCTCGGGGAAGTAGCAGATCGCGTAGGTCATGCCCCGCCGCTGCATCCCGCGCAGGTTCTCGACGATCCGCTCGGGCGTGCCGCACCCCGGCAGCCCGCGGAACCCGCCGAGCTGGCTCTCCGCCCGCTCCTCGCCCACCAGGGGCGCCAGCCGGGCCTTGAGCGCCTGCAATCGCTCCTCGACCTCCGCGTCGGTGGCGCCGATCGCGACGTTGTAGTTCGCCGAGCGGGTGATCGCGGCGAAGTCGGTGCCGACGTCGCGGCAGTGCTCGGCCAGCAGCTCCGACTTGCGCGTGAAGCCCTCGGGCGTGCCGTCGAAGTTCGTGTACCGCGCATGCCGCGCGGCGATCCGCAGCGTCACCTTCTCCCCGCCGCCGGCGATCCACAGCGGGATCCCGCCCTCCTGCAACGGTCGGGGCGCGACGATCGCGCGGTCGACCTCGTAGTGCCGCCCGGAGAACGACACGCTGTCCTGCGTCCAGGCCTGCCGGAAGATCTGCACGCCCTCCTCGAGCATGCGCAGCCGCTCCCGGGGCGGCGGGAAGCCGTAGCCGTAGGCCCGCCACTCGTTCTCGTACCAGCCCGCGCCGATCCCCATCTCGATCCGCCCGCCGGAGACGACGTCACAGGTCGCCGCGACCTTCGCCAGGTAGGCGGGGTTGCGGTAGCTCATGCACGTGCACATCTGGCCCAGCCGCACCCGGTCGGTGACGGCGGCGAAGGCCGCCATGAGCGTCCACGCCTCGTGCGTGGCCTCCTGCGTCGGCTTCGGCACCGTGTGGAAGTGGTCGTAGACCCAGATCGACTCCCACGGACCGGCGTCCGCATGCCGGGCCAGGCCCTTCACGGTCGCCCACTGGTCGGCGGGATCGATGCCGGCGAGGTCGAGCCGCCAGCCCTGCGGAACGAAGAGTCCGAAGCGCATTGCCCGACCCTAACCGCGGGCGCGCACCTCGGCGCGCCACGCGCACCGGCCGACCGGCGACGACCCGGCGGGCCGCGCGGGGGATCTGCTGTTCACCGCCGGGCCGGCCTTCCGACCGTGCGCCGGTCGGCTCGCAGGTCCCGCCGGACGAGACTGCGCCGTCAGCGTCGGCGCGCGGCGAACCGGGCCGGCCGGTCGGGCCAGGCCGCGTCGGCGGACCGGGCGGCCGCCGGGGCACCGGCGATCGCGTGGGTCGCCAGCACCGCCGCGGCGGTGACGGCGTTGACGATCGTGCCCGCCAGCGTCATCCGCACGGCTACCGGCAGCGAGACCCACCGGGTGGCCAGGTCGGCCTCCTCGTCGTCGCCGCCCGGCGGGCGCCCCACCTCGGTGAGCCCGCGCGCGAGGTAGACCCGCACCGACTCGTCGGAGAACCCGGGCGACGGGACGAGGTCGAGCAGCACCGACCACTGCGCGGCCTCCAGCCCGGCCTCCTCCCGCAGCTCGCGGTGTGCGGTGACCAGCGGGTCCTCCCCGTCGACGTCGAGCAGGCCCGCGGGCAGCTCCCAGAGCCGGCGGCCGACGGCGTGCCGGTACTGGTGGATCATCATGATCCGGTCGTCGGGATCGAGGGCGGCGACCGCGACCGCCCCCGGGTGCTCGAGGATCTCCCGCACCGCGACCCGGCCCCCGGGCATGACCACGTCGTCCGACCGCAGCGCCAGGACCTTGCCGGTGTAGATGTCCGCGCTGCCCTGCACCGGGAAGTGGTGCCGGGAGGAGGCGCTCACCGGCCCGCCCCGGTCACGACGGCCGCCGTGCGGTCCCGGGCGGGCAGCTCGACCGGCAGCCGGTCCTCGGCGCGGTAGGCGAGCGCGGCGCGCACGAATGCCGCGAACAGCGGGTGCGGGCGGGTCGGGCGGCTCTTCAGCTCGGGGTGTGCCTGGGTGCCGACGAAGAACGGGTGCGTCCCGGTCGGCAGCTCCACGAACTCGACGAGCCTGCCGTCGGTGGTGGTGCCGCCGAACACGAGCCCGGCCTCCTCCAACCGCTCGCGGTAGTTGTTGTTGACCTCGTACCGGTGCCGGTGGCGCTCCGACACCGTCTCCGCGCCGTAGGCCTCGCGCACGACGCTCCCGGGGGCCAACGTCGCGGTCCACGCCCCGAGGCGCATCGTGCCGCCCATGTCGCGGCGGCCGGCGACGACGTCGCGCTGGTCGGCCATCGTCGCGATCACCGGATGGGGGGTCCGCTCGTCGAACTCGGTGGAGTTGGCGTCCTCCAGCCCGCCGAGGGAGCGGGCGGCCTCGATGACCATGCACTGCAGCCCCAGGCACAGGCCCAGGATCGGCACCCCGCGGGTGCGTGCGTGCCGGATCGCCCCGAGCTTGCCCTCGATCCCGCGCACGCCGAACCCGCCGGGGATCAGGACGCCGTCGACACCGTTCAGGGCGGCCGCCGCACCGGCCGGCGTGCGGCACTCGTCGGAGGGCACCCACTCGATGTCGACGCGGGCGCGGTGGGCGAACCCGCCGGCCCGCAGCGCCTCGGTGACGGACAGGTAGGCGTCAGGCAGGTCGACGTACTTGCCGACCAGGGCGATCCGCACGGCCTCGTCCGGGTGGTGGACGCGGTCGAGCAGGTCGCCCCACACCGTCCAGTCGACGTCGCGGAAGGGTAGCTGCAGGCGCCGCACCACGTAGGCGTCCAGCCCCTCGCGGTGCAGCACCCGGGGGATGTCGTAGATCGACGGCGCGTCCGGCGCGGCGACGACCCCGTCGGTGTCGACGTCGCACATCAGGCTGATCTTGCGCTTCATCTCGTCCGGGATCTCCCGGTCCGCGCGCAGCACCAGCGCGTCGGGCTGGATGCCGATGTTGCGCAGCGCGGCGACGGAGTGCTGGGTCGGCTTCGTCTTCAGCTCGCCGGACGGGGCGAGGTAGGGCACCAGCGAGACGTGCAGGAAGAAGCAGTTGTCCCGACCCACGTCGTGGCGGACCTGGCGGACCGCCTCGAGGAACGGCAGCGACTCGATGTCGCCGACCGTCCCCCCGACCTCGGTGATGACGACGTCGGGCGCCGTGCCGTCGGCGCCCGGCTCGGCCATCGCGAGGATCCGCTCCTTGATCTCGTTCGTGATGTGCGGGATGACCTGGACCGTGTCGCCGAGGTACTCGCCGCGGCGCTCCTTGGCGATCACCGACGAGTACACCTGGCCGGTCGTGACGTTCGCCGACCCGCCGAGGTCGCGGTCGAGGAACCGCTCGTAGTGGCCGATGTCCAGGTCGGTCTCGGCGCCGTCCTCGGTGACGAAGACCTCGCCGTGCTGGTACGGGCTCATCGTGCCCGGGTCCACGTTCAGGTAGGGGTCGCACTTCTGGAGGAAGACCTTCCAGCCGCGCGCCTTCAGCAGCGTCCCGAGCGCCGACGCGGCGATCCCCTTGCCGAGGCTCGAGACGACTCCGCCGGTGACGAAGACGTAGCTGACCGCTCCATCACTCACGGCGACTCCCTCCGATCGACCCCGGCCGGACTGAGGATAGCCGCCCCCGCGGACGCCCGGCCGGCCGTCCGTCACCCGTGTCCGGGCGCGAAGTCCGCGCCGTGCGTGGAAGCGGGGTGGCAGTTCCGGCGGCGCCCGCTCGGCCGCGGCGCGCCGGATGGGCTGGCGGCTCGCTCAGTTGTCGGCGCGCCCGCGCCGATGACAGGGGTGCCGGCGAGGCCGGCGTCCCACCGACTTCGCGGACCGAGGCGGCCCGCGTCATCGCGCTCCGAGGAGGGCACAGATGCGTCATGAGAGTGTGGTCCGGGTCAGCACCCGCCTGCAGGTCGCCATGGGCGGCATCCTCGTGGCGCTCGGTCTCGCCATGGGCTCCCTCCTCCCCGCCGCCGAGCACGCGCAGCAGACGCTCCTCGTCGGCCTCTGCGCCCTCGGGGGCCTGATGGTCGTCTCCGCGGTCGCGGAGCGCATCCGGTCGTAGGCGCCACCGCAGGGGGCGCTCAGCGCCCCCTGCGGCCGAGAAGCTCCTCGGCATGCTGCCGTGCCCCGTCGTCGTCGGGCGCCGCTCCCAGCATCCGGCAGAGCTCGGCCACCAGGGCCTCCCCTTCCACCGGCTCGATCCGCGTGAGCGCCCTGCCCTCCCCGTCCACGTCCTTCACCAGCCGGTAGTGGGCGTCGGCCATCGCCGCCACCTGGGGCAGGTGCGTGATCGTGAGCACCTGGCGGCCGGCGGCCATGGCGGCCAGCCGGCGCCCCACCGCCGCCGCGGTGACGCCGCCGATGCCCGAGTCCACCTCGTCGAACACCCACGCGGCGCCGTCGTCGGCCGCCGCGGCGACGCCGTGCAGGGCGAGCAGCACCCGCGACAGCTCCCCGCCGGACGCGGCCTCGGCCAGCAGCCCCTCGGGCAGGCCGGGGTTGGCCCGCAGCCACATGACGCAGCCCTCGACCGGCGGGTCACCGGGGCCGGCCGTGAGCTCGATGCGCAGGACCGCCGCCGGCATCGCCAGGTCGGCCAGCTCCGTCGCCACCGCGCGCTCGAGC
>DATLGI010000128.1:0-4555 GCA_035540535.1 Pseudonocardia sp. | reverse complement strand
CCCTGGTCCGCGGGGCCTCCCCGGCCGAGGCGGCGCGCTACGCGCGGGCCGCGCGACTGCCCCGGCCGGACGCCGTGCCGCCGGACCGGCCGCGGGTGGTGGCGCTGCCCGCGCAGGGCATCGCCGCCGAGGGACCCGCCGACCTGATCGCCGGCGGGTTCCCGCTGCTGCTGGCCGACGGCGACGGCGACCTCGCCGGCCGCGTGCGGGTCGGGGGGCGGGTCCTGCGGCTGCCCGGCGCCGGCAGGCGGGCCCGCGGGCTGGGCCGGGGCGCGCTCGCCCTCGACCCGGTGGCCGTGCGGTGGCTGCTCGACGACTCCATCCGGGTGGTCGGCCCCGTCGTGACGTGGGACGAGGTGGTTCGCCCGGTGCTCGTGGCCCTGGCCGAGCGATGGACGTCGACCGGTGCCGGGGTGGAGATCGAGCACCTCGTCAGCGAGTGCGTGGGCGGAGCCTACGGGGTCTGGGCCGCAGCCGCGCCGCCCCCGGGCGAGGGCCGGCCGGTCCTGCTCGCCGGCGTGCCCGGCGAGCTGCACGCCCTCCCGCTGGCCGTGCTGGCCGCGGTGCTCGCGCACGAGCGGGTGGCGTGCCGGCAGCTCGGCGCGAACCTGCCGGGGGACGCGCTCGCCTCGGCCGTGCGGCGTACCGCGCCGGCGGTGGTGGTGCTGTGGTCGCAGATGCCCGGTGGCGCCGACCCCGGCCTGCTGCGCGGGCTGCCCCGCACCCGTCCCCGCTTCCGCACCTTCGTGGCGGGGCCCGGCTGGAGCGCGGTCGGGCTGCCCCCGCGAGCGGGCCGGCTGGTGTCGCTGCAGCAGGCCGTGGACCTCGTCGTGCACGCGGCGGCACCGGCCTGAACGGCCGCCGGGGAGCCGGTCCGGGTGCGCGACGCCGCGTTCGGCACCGCCCCGTGCCCGGGTGAGCGTCCTGGCGGGGCAGGCGCCGTCGGGGTCGGGCCACGGGCCGAGCGGGTGACGGGGTGTGCGCCGAACGGGGCCGGTCGTCGGCGACACGCCGGGCAGGCCACGGCGAGCGTAGCGGCCGGGTGGGGTTACCCGGATGTCCGGCGCCTGATGGGGGTGTCGCTGTCGGTCGCCGGGTGGCAGTCGGTAGTCTGACTGCTCCATTCGAAGTGCGGTAACCCACATGACGAGTGCCACTCGGCGCAGCACTCCCGAATGGGGGGCACAAAGTCGCCCTGATCGTGTCAAGGTGAGCCGGTCACCCGCCGATACGGGGGGTGGCACATCACCCGGCTGCAGGAAGCTGCAGGAAGGAATCGTCGTGACGACGGTACTCATCTGCGACGATCGTCGCAGCGTGCGTGAGGGGCTGACGCGCGTCATGTCCGCGGTGCCGGGTGTGCACCGCATCGACTGTGTGGCCCACGGGGACGAGCTGTTGGCCCGGTTCTCCCGGCAGCCGGTCGACGTCGTCCTCGTCGGCACGCAGCGCGCCGTGCCCGCCGGGGTCGAGGCCACCCGGCGGCTGGTCGCCGCCCATCCGCAGGCGAACGTCATCGTCTTCGGCGCCCCGGACGACGCCGGGAGCATCGCCGCGGCGATCGCCGGCGGGGCGCGCGGCTACCTGCGCTGGGACGCCTCCCGCCCCGAGCTCGTCGCGGCGCTGGCGCACACGCTGGCGAGCACGGCCGTGCCGACCCCGCGCGCACCGGCCGATCCCGGCGTCCAGCTCACCGAACGTGAGCTGCAGGTGCTCCGCGGGATGAGCCAGGGCAAGAGCAACGGGCAGATCGGGCGCGAGCTCTACCTCTCCGAGGACACGGTCAAGACCCACGCTCGGCGGCTGTTCCGCAAGCTCGGTGTCCGTGACCGGGCGCAGGCCGTGGCCCACGGGTTCCGGCGCGGCCTGGTCTCCTGACGGCGCTGCCCGCTCGGGCACCCGTACGGCGGCGTGGTCGCGCAGCACGACCACGCCGCCCGCCGTTCGGTCGCGTGGGCAGGCAACCGGTGCCCGGCCCGCGCGTCCTTCCTCGTGTGGAGCCGGCTCCGGATCGTCGGCCGGCTTCGCTACGGTGGTCCGCACTGAGGACCTCGGCCGCTGACGCTCTGTGGCCGCCTCACGAACGGATGAAGACGAACATGCTGCGTAACACCGGCACGACTGTCTGCGATGAGTGAGACGACAGAGGTTCCCGACGAACTGGTCGTCGCCGCCATGGCAGGTGATCGGAACGCCGTGGGCCGCATATTGGCCACGATCCGGCCGCTCGTCGTGCGCTACTGCCGTGCGCGCCTCGGACGATCGGACCGGTCGTCCGTCTCCGCGGACGACGTCGCGCAGGAGGTGTGTTTGGCGGTGCTGACTGCTCTGCCAGGATACCGCATCCAGGGCCGGCCCTTCCTCGCCTTCGTCTACGGCATCGCGGGCCACAAGGTGATCGACGCCCACCGGGCCGCCACCCGCAACCGGTCGGAACCGGTCGCGGACGTCCCGGACGACGTCGAGGACGCCGACGGGCCCGAGCAGCGGGCGCTCAAGATCGAGCTGTCCGGCGAGATGGGCAGGCTGCTCGACCAGCTCCCGGACAAGCAGCGTGAGATCCTGGTGCTGCGTGTCTGCGTGGGGCTCTCCGCGGAGGAGACGGCCGCCGCCGTCGGTTCCACGCCCGGCGCCGTCCGCGTCGCCCAGCATCGTGCACTCGCCCGCCTGCGCAAGACGATGCCCGAGGAGGTGGTCTAGGTGGGTCGGGAACAGCCCCCCGGGGAGGACCGCTTCGTCGCCCGGCGCGAGCACCCGGGCCGCTCGAACGGGCGTCGCCCCAAGGGCGCACGCACCCGTCCGAGCGCGTTGCCGGACCGGCTCGACGAGCCCGTCGACATCGCCGCGGTGCAGGCCGACGACGAGCTCATCAACGCCATCGCCTCGGGGATGCCGGTGTCCGCGCCGGGCCTCGGCGGCTACGACGTCGACGACCACGTGGTCGCCATGCTCGCCGCCTGGCGGGCCGAGGTGGACGAGGAGCCGATTCCCGACCTGGTGGATCTCGACACGGCCATGGCCACGGTGCGTTCCGCGCAGGCCGACCGGTCGCGGAACCGCCGGCGCCACCTCGCGACGCTCGCCGCGGCCGCGGCGCTGATCGTCGTCGCCGTGACGGGGGTCTCGCTCACCGCCGAGGCCGCCCGGCCGGGCGACGCCCTGTGGGGTGTGTCGAAGGTCCTCTACAGCGAGCGGGCCGAGTCCGTGGAGGCGGCGGCCGGTGTGCAGACCCACCTGGAGCGGGCGCGCGCGGCGCTGGAGAACGGGGAGACGGAGGTCGCGGCGCAGGAGCTCGAGCTGGCCCAGGCGGTACTGCCCGCGGTCCGCGTCGAGGAGGGCCAGCCCGAGCTCGTCGAGGCGCAGCACGCGCTCGCCGCGGCGCTGCAGGAGGCCGACCCGGAGGCGATCGAGGAGCAGCCCCCGGTCGTCGCGCCGGGCACCACCGAGCCCGACCCGGCACCCGAGGGCCCCGGCACCACGCCCGGCGGCGCCGACCCGGGTCCGACGACGGCGCCCACCACCCCGCCGAGCAGCAGCACCCCGCCCACCACGCCGACGACGCCGACCTCGGGGGGCACCGCGGACCCGAGCGCGACGGCCGAGGGGTCCACGGATCCGTCGAGCCAGCCGGCGCAGAGCCTCCCCGGCGCCGCCGGGGCGACCGGGACGTCGGCCGACGGGACCACCACCGCCGGCGGGGTGGCCACCGCCACCTGATCCGGCACGCCACGGCCCCCGTTCACCAGGTGAACGGGGGCCGTCGGCGTGGTCGGTCGGTCAGCCGTCGGAGAGCACGGCGTCCGCGTAGCCCTTGCAGTACTCCCAGGTGACGTACGTGGCCGGGTCGGGGTCGAACGCGGGCTCGTGGGGGCGCATCTGGCCCTCGTCGAGCAGCTGCTGCAGGCTCGCCCGCAGCAGGCTCCACTCGTGGTAGTGCTGCTCGCCGCAGTCGCCGCAGTCCACGACGATCCCGCGCACGCCGCGGACCTCCAGGAGCGCCTGGTACACCGCGAGGTCGGCGAGATCGGCGACGACCTCGTCGCGCTCGGCCTCGGTCAGCTCGTCGCCGTCCTGCGCCGGGGAGTCGAGGGACAGCGCCGGGTCGTGCGGATCCCCGGCGAACGGGTCGGGTGGCAGCGCGTCAGGTGACACCCCGGCGAGGGTACTCCGCGCCGGACAGGCCCGGCCCCCCCAGTTGCGGGTGCCACGACCCGTCGGTCCGGCCGCCGCGCGTGGATACGATGGGCCGGCGGGTGTGTCGAGCCGGGAGCCCCGGCCGCCGGCCTCGACGCCCTGGCCCGCGAGCGATTCTCTCGGCGATGCGGAGATGGCGACGATGACCAGCGAGTTCCCCGCTCTTCCGCCGAAGTTGGCGATGCTCGGGCTGACCTTCGACGACGTCCTGCTGCTGCCCGCGGAGTCCGACGTCGTCCCGGGGGCCGTCGACACCGGCACCCGGCTGAGCCGCCGCGTCCGGCTGCGGGTGCCGCTGGTCTCCTCCCCGATGGACACCGTCACCGAGTCCCGGATGGCCATCGCGATGGCCATCCGGGAC
>DATLGI010000127.1:0-10570 GCA_035540535.1 Pseudonocardia sp. | reverse complement strand
CCGCGGCCCTGCCGGACATCCCGACGCAGCCGCCGGGCCCGCTGCAGCCCGGTGCGCTGCGGATCGTCGCCCTGGGGGGGATCGGCGAGATCGGCCGCAACATGACCGTCCTCGAGCACGACGGGCGCCTGCTCGTCATCGACGCCGGGGTGCTGTTCCCCGACGCCGACTCTCCGGGCGTCGACCTCATCCTCCCGGACTTCCGGGTGATCACCGAGCGGCTCGGCGACATCGACGCGCTCGTGCTCACCCACGGTCACGAGGACCACATCGGCGCGGTGCCGTTCCTGCTGCGCCAGCGGCCGGACCTGCTCGTCGTCGGCTCGCCGTTCACGCTCGCGCTGGTGGCGGCGAAGTGCCGCGAGCACCGGCTCACCCCGAACCTGCGCGTGGTCAACGAGGGCGACCGGCTCCAGCACGGCCGCTTCGAGTGCGAGTACTTCGCGGTGACGCACTCGATCCCGCAGGCGTTGGCGGTGGCGATCCGCACGCCGGCGGGGCTGGTGTTGCACACCGGCGACATCAAGCTCGACCAGGTGCCGCTGGACGGGCGGCTCACCGACCTGCCCGGATTCAGCCGGCTCGGCGACGAGGGCGTCGACCTGTTCCTCGTCGACTCGACCGGTGCGGACACCCCCGGTGTCTCGCCGCCGGAGCGCTCCGTCGGCCCGGCCCTCGACGCGGCCGTCGGCGCCGCGGACGCGCGCGTGTTGGTCGCCTGCTTCGCGAGCAACGTGCACCGCGTGCAGCAGATCGTCGACGCCGCGGTCCGCCACGGCCGCCGGGTCTGCCTGGTCGGCCGGTCGATGCTGCGCAACATGGAGATCGCGATCGACCTCGGGCTGCTGGTGGTCCCGGAGGGCACGCTCGTCGAGCTCGACGATGTGGACGACGTGCCGGACCGCCGGCTGCTGATCATCTGCACCGGGTCGCAGGGCGAGCCGATGGCGGCCCTGTCCCGGATGGCCCGCGGGGAGCACCGCTCGCTGCAGGTCCGCCGGACCGACACCGTGATCCTGTCGAGCTCGCTGATCCCCGGCAACGAGCACGCGGTCTACGGCGTGATCAACGGTCTGGTGCGGTCCGGGGTGCACGTGGTGCACCAGGGCACGACGCGCGGGGTGCACGTCTCGGGCCACGCGTGGGCCGGCGAGCTGCTGTTCCTCTACAACGCCACCCGGCCGAGCAACGTGATGCCGGTGCACGGCGAGTGGCGCCACCTGCGCGCCAACGCCGCGCTGGCCGAGCTCACCGGCGTTCCGCGGGACTCGGTGGTGCTCACCGAGAACGGCGTCGTCGTCGACCTGGTCGACGGCAAGGCGATGATCTCCGGGCGGTTGCCGGTCGGGCGCGCCTATGTCGACGGGCTCGCCTCCGGCGACATCGAGCAGCCCACCCTGGCCGACCGGCTGGTGCTCGGCGAGGGCGGCTTCATCTCGGTCACGGTCGCGGTGGACGCCGCGACGGGGCGGGCGGTGGCGCCCCCGTCGCTGTCCGGACGGGGCTTCTCGGAGGATCCGAAGGCGCTGGCCGGCGTGTTGCCGCTGGTGGAGAACGAGCTGTCGCGCACCGAGCAGGAGGGCGTGACCGACACGTACCGGATCGCGCAGTCGGTGCGCCGGGTGGTCGGGAAGTGGGTCGGGGAGACCTACCGGCGCCGGCCGATGATCGTGCCCATCGTCATCGCGGTCTGACCTGGGCCGGATGGGCTCGGACCAGCTGCTCGCAGGTTGGGCCGACGGCCCTGACCCCTGCGGGCGGTTCGGGAGAGGGTGATCGTCGGTGGCGGCGTGAGATGCGTGTGAGCTCGGCGTCCGGCACCGTCCCCGTCCCGGTTACGCAGGAGGAGCCCGTGCCCCGATCCCGAAGACTCCGCGGGGGAGTGTGCCTCGCCGCCGCCGTCGCGCTCGCCGCCACCCTCGGCGGCACGGCCTCGGCACACGACGGCATCAGCAGCGACGACGGCGGTATCGACAACGCCGGCGCCACCCACGGCCACGACGTGCACGGCCAGCACGGCGGGTCCGAGGATCACCTGCCGCCCAGCGTCGAGAACGTCGAGCTGGTCAGCCGGCTGGAGCTGCGCAACGTCGTCCCCGGCAAGATCGCCGACGTCGGCGTGCACAACGGCTACGCCTACCTCGCGGCCTGGGGTGGCGAGACCTGCGAGCCCAACGGCGTGCACGTCGTGGACGTGCGCGATCCGGCGGCGCCGCGGGAGGTCGCGTTCGTCCCGTCCAAGGAGGGCTCCTACCCGGGCGAGGGCGTGCAGGCGCTGGCCGTCGACACCCCGAAGTTCACCGGGGACATCCTCGTCACCAACAACGAGATCTGTCGCGCCGGCGTCGGCGTCGGCGGCCTTAACATCTACAACGTCACCAACCCGGCGCGGCCCACTCCGCTCGCCGTCGGGATCGGTGACGAGAACGTGCCCGGCCAGGGCAAGAAGGCGGTGAACCAGATCCACAGCGTCTTCGCCTGGGACGCGGGCGCGAACGCCTACGCGGTGATCGTCGACAACGAGGAGGGCAAGGACGTCGACATCCTCGACATCACCGACCCGAAGAAGCCCAGGGTGATCGCCGAGTACGACCTCGACGAGCAGTTCCCGCGGATCGTGCAGGCGACGCCGGACAACCTGGTGGAGGTCTTCCACCACGACGTGATCGTGAAGGAGATCAACGGCCGGCAGGTCATGCTGGTGTCCTACTGGGACGGCGGGTACGTGCAGCTCGACGTCACGAACCCGCGTGCCGCGTTCTACCTCGCCGACACCGACTTCGCGGCCGAGGACCCCGAGCTGCCCGGCGTCGCGCCGGAGGGCAACGCGCACCAGGCCGAGTTCACCGCGGACAACGCCTACGTCATCGCCGCGGACGAGGACTTCAACCCGTACGGGCTGGTCGCGCGCAACGACACCCACGGCGTCGAGATCCCGGCCGGCCAGGGCGACGGCACCACACCGCTGGAACCGGGGCAGACCATCACCGGGCAGTCGAAGTTCGTCGGTCGGGCCTGCAACGCCGACCCGGCCGTCCCGGCGGGTGACGGCACCCAGGTCGCCGTCGTCGAGCGCGGCCTGTGCACCTTCACCGAGAAGGTCGCCAACGTGATCGCGGCCGGCGGCTACTCCGCGGTGCTGATCTTCAACCGGGTCGGTTCCGACGCCTGCAACCAGACCCTGGGGATGAGCGTCGCGGGTGACATCCCGACGTTCGGTGTGGCGCCCCGCGGCGCCGGGTTCGACCTGTTCGACCAGCCGTACGACGACGCGGCGTGCCTCGCGCTGCCGGCGGACTCGCAACAGTCCGGCATCCCCCTCGGGGCCACCGGGGACACGCTGACCTTCTCGTCGTTCTTCGACGGCTGGGGCTACGTGCACCTGTACAGCAACGGCGGCGGGAAGCTGGCGGAGCTGGACACCTACGCGGTGGACCAGGCACACGACCCGGAGTTCGCGACCGGTTCCGGTGACCTGTCCGTGCACGAGGTGGCCGTCTCACCGACCCGAGCGGACCTGGCGTACATCTCCTACTACGCCGCCGGGCTGCGCGTCGTCAGCGTCGAGGACGGCGAGATCGTCGAGGTCGGGAACTACATCGACCCGGAGGGCAACAACTTCTGGGGCGTGCAGGTGTTCGAGGTCGGCGGCGTGGAGTACGTGGCCGCGTCGGATCGCGACCACGGGCTGTTCATCTTCCGGTACACCGGGCCCTGAGCCCTGATCGACGACGGTGCCCCCGGGGTCCTGACCCGGGGGCACCCTGCCGTCCCGCTCCCTCAGTCGAGCGAGTCGTAGGTGTAGACCGCCGAGACGTCGAACATGTCGCGCACCAGCCACGGCGTGCCGGCGGCGTCGCGCCGGAACACCGAGAACAGCGGGTCGGCCGGGCGGTGGCGGAACAGCTCGGCCGGCGCGGTGTCGGGCGGACGGTAGCCGCGGTCGCCCGGCCGGGCCTGCCAGGCCGCCCAGGCGCGGTCGACGAAGCAGTGGTTGAGGAAGAAGACGGGGTCGTTGGGCGACGTCGCCGGGGACATGTCCCCGCCGACCCACACGTGCACTCGGTTGTGCAGGTTCGGCCGCCGCCAGCCCGGCAGGTCCGGCCAGCCCTCGATGACGTTGCGGAAGCCGGGGGTGGCCGGGTCCGCGTCCCACTCGGGTTCGTCGTAGTCGGCCTCGGCCAGCGCGGCGGTGAGGTGCTCCTCGCGGGGCAGCCGGGGCGCGACGGTGCTGCGGCCCAGCCGGCGGCGCAGCGGCCGGTCGACCGCGAGGAGGTTGCCGAACCGGTCCGACCACAGGTGCACCCGGAAGCCGGTGCCGGCGCCGAACGCGCCGTCCGGGACGTCGTCGTTCGCGCCGAGGTCCCCGTCGCCCCCGATGCCGGTGGTGGTCCCGTCCCACAGCGGCGCGGTGCGCTGCGCGGCGACGGGCAGCTCGCCGTCCGCGGCCCAGTCCCAGTAGGGCAGGCCGAAGTCCGGCCGGCCGAGCACGCGGGCGATGTTGCGTTCCAGCAACATCAGCATCAGCCGGTGCCAGGGCAGGAACACCGGTCCCTGGTGGGCGGCGTTGCGCCCGCTGCCCTGCGGCGTCGGGATCATCATCGTGCGGTGGTGCCAGAACACGAACACGTCGTAGGTCGAGAGCTCCTGCGGTGGGGTGGCGGCGTCGATGCCGGGGATGCCGAGGTCGGCGGTGGTCAGGACGGTGCCGTCCTGCTCCACCAACTCTGCCTTCAGCGCCGTGACCCCCTCGACGAAGGCGGTCCGGGCCGCGGGATCCTTGACGACGTTCGTGCGGACGGCGGTCATCGCGCACCCCCGTGGTCGTGCCCGTGCTGCCCACCGTGGTCGGGCGGGCCGTCCCCCATGCCCTCCGGGAACACGTCGATGAGCTCGCGCACCATGTCGACGGCCGAGGGGAAGGTGTAGTTGGGCAGGGCGTGCACCTGGACGTCGCCGCTGCGGCCGACGCTGAGGTGCCCGCCGAGCGGGTGCCCGTCCACCTCGATCAGGTAGGTCGTGCGGATGGTGATCTCGTGGCCGCGGTACCGGTCGCGGCGGACGGTCTCGATGGGTCCACCGTGGTGGACGTGGCCGGGCTGCTCGGCCAGGGCCTCCTGCAGGCCGGTGGCGAAGTTCGCCGGATCACCGGCGTAGCTGAGATCGAGCTCGGTCATGTGGGCCCCCTCTCGACGGCCCACCAGGATCCCGCCCCGAACGCCGCACCGCGACGGCCGTCCGGAGCAGTCCGGGGCCCGGATCCCGCCTGCACGAGCAGCGCGACCGCGAGCTACGGCAGCCGGTAGCCCGGGTCCGCGCGCACGCCCGCGTCCTGCGCGACGTCCATCTGCGCCTTCTGCAGCCTCCCGGCGAAGTCCCAGTTCATCGACTGCCACCGGGTGAACTGGTCGAGCACCCAGATCCCGGACTGGCGCGACCCGTTGCCGGAGCGGCCGTTGCCTCCGAAGGGCAGGTGCGCCTCGGCGCCCGAGGTCGAGTTGTTGACGCTGACCATCCCCGCGCTCACCCGCTCGCGGAAGCGGAACGCGTGCACCGGGTCGCGGGTGTAGATCGCGGCGGACAGGCCGTAGCCGTGGCCGTTCGCCAGCGCGACGGCCTCGTCGAACGTGTCGAACGCGGCGACGCCGACGATCGGCCCGAACGTCTCGGTGTTCGCGAGCTCGTCGTCGCTCCGGACGCCGGAGACGATGGTGGGGTGGGCGTAGAGCCCCGCCGTCGCGTCACCGGTGAAGCACTCGCGCGGGTTGTCCGCGGTGATCCGACCGGTGCCGGTGGAGCCGTGCAGGGTGTGGTGCGGGCGCACGAGGTCGAGGTGGCGGGTGAACGACGCCAGGAACCGTTCGGAGATCATCGGTCCGTACAGCACATCGGTGCGGGTCGGGTCGCCGATCACGGCGCCGCGGACGGCGGCGTCGAAGCGGCGGAGGAACTCGTCGTGCGCCGAGGCGTGCACGATCACCGTCCCGAGCGAGGTGCAGCGCTGCCCGGCCGTTCCGAAACCGGAGAATAGGGCGCCCTCGACGGCCAGGCCGAGATCGGCGTCGGGCATCACGACCAGCGGGTTCTTGCCGCCCAGCTCCAGGCACGGGGTCTGCAGGTTTCGCCCGGCGAGCTCGCCGATTCGCACCCCGACCGCCGACGACCCGGTGAACCCGATCTTGTCGACCAGCCCGGCGTCGAGCGCGGCCGCGAGCCCGTCGAACGCGGTCGGGCCGTCGGCGAGCACCGTGTTCAGCACGCCCGGGGGCAGCCCGGCGTGGGTGAACAGCTCGGTGAACGCCTCCGCGATCGCGGGGGTGTACTCCGCCGGCTTCCACACCACGGCGTTGCCGCACAGCAGCGCCGGCACCAGGTACCAGGACGGGACGGCGACCGGGAAGTTGCCCGCGGTCACGATCGCGGCGACACCGACCGGCACCCGGAAGGTGAACAGCTGCTTGTCGGGCATCTCGCTGGGCACGGTCTGCCCGTAGAGCCGGCGGCCCTCACCGGTGAAGAACACGCAGGTGTCGATCACCTCCTGCACCTCGCCCCGGGCCTCCGCGATCGGCTTGCCGATCTCTCGGGTCACCAGCGCCGCCAGCGCCTCGGCGTTGGCCTCCACGAGCCGGCCGATCCGCTCCACCACCCGCCCGCGCACCGGTGCCGGGGCGGCGGCCCAGCCCCGCTGCGCGTCGCGCGCGGCCCGGCAGGCCTCGACGAACGTCCCGGCGTCGGCGAGCAGCGCGTCGGCCCCCGGTTCACCCGTCGCCGGGTTCACCGACCGCGAGTGCCCGCCGGACGCGTCGTCGCGCCACTTCCCGTCGACGAACGAGCCGACGGCCCTCATGCCCGCACCGCCCGCTCGATCGCGGCGACCGCGAGGTCGCACTCGTCCTCGGAGATCGTCAGCGCCGGGCGCAGCCGGATCGAGCGCTCGCCGGAGCCCAGCACCAGCACGCGCTCGTCGCGGTGCAGCCGGTGCAGCGCGGCGTCGCGGGCGCCGGCGTCGGGCAGGTCGAGCGCGACGAACAGCCCGCGCCCGCGGACGTTGTCCACACCGGCGACGGTCCCCAGCCCGTCGAGCAGTCGCTTGCCCAGCCCGGCGGCCCGCTCGATCAGCCCGTCGGCCTCCATCACCTCGAGGTAGCGCCGGGAGCGGACCATGTCGGCGAGGTTGCCGCCCCAGGTGGAGTTGATCCGCGACGACACCCGGAAGACGTTGTCGGGCACCTCGTCGACCCGGCGACCCGCCATGATCCCGCAGACCTGCAGCTTCTTGCCGAACGCGACGACGTCGGGGCGCAGCCCGAGCTGCTGGTAGGCCCACGCGGTGCCGGTGGTGCCGCCCCCGGTCTGCACCTCGTCCAGCACGAACAGCGCGTCGTGGGCGTGGCAGAGCTCCTGCATCGCCTGGAGGAACTCGGCGCGCAGGTGGTTGTCGCCGCCCTCGCCCTGGATCGGCTCGGCGATGAAGCAGGCGATGTCGTGCGGGTGCGCGGCGAACGCGGCGCGTGCCTGGTCGAGCGCGCGTGCCTCGGCGGCGCGGACCTCGTCGAGGTGCTCGTCGAGGGGGAACCGGATCGCGGGGGACTCGACGCGCGGCCAGTCGAACGTCGGGAACAGCGCCGTCTTCACCGGGTCGGTGTTGGTGAGCGAGAGCGTGTAGCCGCTGCGGCCGTGGAATGCCCGGCGCAGGTGCAGCACCTTCGTCCCCCGCTCGGCCGGCCGGCCGTGCATCGCGTTGTGCCGGCGCTTCCAGTCGAACGCGGTCTTGAGCGCGTTCTCCACCGCGGCCGCCCCGCCCTCGACGAGGAACAGGTGCGGCAGCCCCGGATCACCGAGCACGCGCTCGAACGTCTCCACGAACGCCGCCAGCGCCACGGTGTAGACGTCGGAGTTCGACGGCTTGTTCAGCGCGGCCTCGGTGAGCTCGGCGCGGAAGGCCGGGTCGTCGGCGAGCGCGGGGTGGTTGAGCCCCAGCGGCGCGGAGGCGAAGAAGCTGAACAGGTCGAGGTAGCGGGTACCGTCCCGGGCGTCGACCAGCCACGATCCGTGGCTGGCGCCGGTGTCGAGGACGAGGTCGAACCCGTCGACGAGCAGGTGGCGGCGGAGGGTCTCGTGGACCCGGTCCGGGGTGACGGCGGCGGGGATCATGCCTCCAGTGTCGGGAATCCGGGCGTCGGCGCGCAGCGGGCAGAACGTCGGTGTGCACCGACGGAAATGCCAGGATGAGCCGGTGTCATCGACGGATCGTCAGCTCGACGGCCTGGACCGCGCCGTGCTCGCCCGCCTCGCCGCGGACGGCCGCGCGTCGATGGCCGAGCTGGGGCGCGCCGTCGGGCTCTCGCGCACCGCGGTGCTCGCCCGCGTGCAGCGGCTGGAGCGCGACGGCGTGATCCGCGGCTACCACGCCGACGTCGCCTGGCCGGGCAGCGCGGCCGCGCACCGGGCGCGGGTGGGCCTGGTGGTGCGCACCGGCGACGTCACCGGCTACGTGCGGCGACTGCGGGCGGTGCCCGGGGTCGGCGAGGTCGAGACGGTGACCGGGGAGTACGACCTGATGCTGCTGGTGTCGGCCCCGAGCGCGGCGGAGCTGGACGCGGTGCTGGACCGGATCGCGGGGCTGCGCGAGACGGTGCGGACGACGACCTGGGTGGTGCTCACCCGCTACCCGTGACCTGCCGCCCCGCCTCGCGTTCAGCGGAACCGGGACAGGAGCGTGCGGGGGCGGCGGCGACCGGACACCGAGGCCGGTCAGAGCAGGAAGGCCAGCCCGAGCAGCACGACTCCCAGCACCGCGCCCGCGAGCCCGCCGAGCGCGAGCCACCGGTGCGTGCGCTCCTTGCCGGCCCGGATCTCCTGCTCGGTGCGGGTGGAGATGAGGTAGGGGCCGGTGTCCGGGCGGCCGAAGGCGAGCGTGCCGGTGCGGTCCGCCGCCTCGCCGTGCACGAACAGTCGCGCACCCGGGCGCAGCACCCACTCGGTGTACTCGTAGCCGACGGTGTCGTCGCGGTCGAACCCGGGCAGCCGGATCCCGAACACCGTGGGCCCGTCCGGGTCGGCGGTGTGCGGCTCGAATCGGCTGACCACCTTCTCCGGGGCGTCCACGGCGGCGCCCTCGGGCCGGACGGGCACCGCGCCGGTGCCGTCGACCACGGCGAAGGGTTGTGCCGAGGCCAGGTCCGCCACCGTCTCGGTGCGCTGGCTGACCCGCCGGTGGCCCTTGCCGTCGTGCGAGACGTGGCGGTAGCGCCGCTGCACGGTGTGCCGGTGCCAGACGCACGGGGTGCCCGACAGCTCGGCCGTCAGCGGGCCGGCCGCACCGGGCGCCGCGGTGCCCGCGACCTCGCAGACCCGGCGGAACCCACCGGACCCGGCCACCTCGACGGCGGTGCGGTGCAGGTCGGCCAGCTCGGCCACCGGCATCGTCTCGGCGCCGATCAACGTATGGATGTCGCGGCGGGTGCGCCGGGCGAACAGGATCGCGGTGACCCCGCCCGCCACCAGCAGCACCCCGACGACGATCAGTGCGATCAACTCGTCCCCCTCGGTCCTTCCCGCAGTCATCCTGCCGCGGACCGTCCCACCGAGACGTCTGCACGTCACCCTGCCGAGGTCGGACGTCCGCGAGCCACCTCGTCGGCCTCGGATCCCGCAGCCCGTGCGTCGGACCCGGACTGGATCACCCGCCCGGGATAGCGTGACGCCCATGGCCGGACGCACGACGGGACGGGGCACGGGGAGCAGGGTGACCGCGGGCCGGTCCGAGCGTGGCACGGGCTCGGGCGGGCGGACCCGGAAGTCGCCCGGCCGGCGCACCCCTGCCCCGCGCCGGCCCGACCTGCTCGACCGGGCGATCGACGGGGTCGGGCGCGGGGTCGTCCGTGCCGGCCGCGGGATGGGCCGCGCCGCCGGACGCACCCGCGAGCTGGAGCCCGCGCACCGCCGTGACGGCCTCGGCGTCGTGTTCCTGGTGCTGTCGGTGGTCACGGCCGCCGGCGGGTACTGGGGCGCGGGCGGGCCCGTGGGCAGGTGGCTCTCGGCGGCGGCCGCCGCCGTCGTCGGGCTGGGGTCGGTGGTGCTGCCGGTCCTGCTGGCCGCCGTCGGGTTGCTGCTGATGCTGCGCCCGCCGCGGCCCGAGGCGCGCCCGCGGCTGGCGGTCGGGTCGCTGCTGCTGGCGCTCGGCGGGCTGGGCATCGTGCACCTCGCGGCCGGGTCGCCGCGGGAGCCCGCCCGGTGGGCGGAGGGCGGTGGCGCCGTCGGATACCTCGCCGCGGTGCCGTTGACGAGCGGGTTGACGGTCTGGGTGGCCGCGCCCGTGCTGGTGCTGCTGGTGGCCTACGCGCTGCTGGTGCTCACCGCCACGCCGGTGCGCGAGGTGCCGACCCGGTTGCGTCGGCTGCTCGGCCGTCCCACCGAGGAGAGCGCGAGCACGCCGGCGGGCGACCCCGTTCCCCCGACGGAGGAGGCGCCCGCGCCGCCCCCGCTGCGCCGCCCGGCGCGGCGCCGCCAGGCCTCCCGCGAGAGCGACGTGCCCGCCGACGGCGAGCACCCCCCGGCCCCGGAC
>DATLGI010000126.1:0-56064 GCA_035540535.1 Pseudonocardia sp. | reverse complement strand
CTCCCAGCTGGGGGGCACCGGCGGCGCGGGCGTGCCCATCCCGGCCGGAGCCGGCGGCTTGAGCGGTGGCGGGTCGGGGGGCAACGAGGAGCTCGCGCGAGAATGCCGGACCACCGCCGACGTCGAGGGCAACGTCGCCTGCGAGATCGTCGCCGTCGTCAACTCGCTCGACGCCTACTGGTCCGACGCCTTCGCCCGCTCCGGCCAGACCCTGCCGTTGCCGGAGACCACCTACTTCAGCGGCGGGGTGAACACCGGCGGCTGTGGCAGCGCCTCGTCCGGCGTCGGGCCGTTCTACTGTCCCGCCGACTCGGGCATATACATCGACCTGACCTTCTTCGACGAGCTGGAGAACCGCTTCGGCGCCCAGGGCGGGCCGTTCGCGCGCGCGTACGTGATGGCGCACGAGTACGGCCACCACATCCAGAACGTGCTGGGCACCAACCGGCGCGTGCAGCCCGGCGAGACCGGCCCGACCTCGGGCTCGGTGCGCCTGGAGCTGCAGGCCGACTGCTACGCCGGCGTCTGGGGCAATCACGCGATGACGACGCCGGGGCCGTCCGGCGACCCGTTGATCACCGAGGTGAACCAGGCCGACGTCGCCGCCGCGCTGGACACCGCCGCCCGGATCGGCGACGACTTCATCCAGTCGCAGCTCGGCGGCGGGCGGGTGGACGAGAGCCAGTTCTCGCACGGCAGTTCGGCGCAGCGCGAGTTCTGGTACACCCGCGGACTCGACACCGGGGACCCCGCCGCCTGCGACACGTTCGCCCGCGGCGTCGATCTCGGGTGAAGCTCACGCGCCCAGGAGGCCGCGCAGGTCGTCGTCGAGGCCCTCGACCTCGAGCTTCCAGTCCGGGCGGACGAGCTCAGCCGCCGGGAGGAGCAGCCGCACGTCCTCGGCGCGCTCCCCCCGCCGGACGACGGTCCGGGTGCCGTCGCGCCGGTAGCCCAGCTTCGCGGACACCGCGTGCGAGGCGTGGTTGTCGGAGAACGCCTCCGACCGGGCCCGCTGCGCGCCGAGGTGGTCGAACGCGAACATCAGCACCGCGGCCCGCATCTCCGTACCGATCCCCCGCCCCTGGTGGTGCAGCCCGACCCAGGAGCCGGTCCGCACCTCGCGGGTGATTGCGAAGTCCTCCGCCGAGAGGCCCTGATTGCCGAGCACCCGGCCGTCGAGGCGGACCAGGAAGTTGACCGTCCAGCTCTCCGGGGCGAACGACGCGCGGCACGACCAGTGGTACTGCATCATCCCGCGCCCCTTGTACCGCGGGTCCGCGTCGGTCCAGGGAACGAGGAACGGCATCTCGTCGGGCGGGTGTACCCCCCGGTAAGCCTCCTCGACCAGGTCGCGCAGCCCTGCGTCGTCGTCGGGGCGCAGCTCGAGACGCGGGGTGCGCAGCACCAGGTTCCGTAGCGGCCAGGGTTCCGGGACGTCCATCGCCCGAGGGTGCCCGACTGCGCTCCGCGCGACGACCGAATAGCGTCCGGTGCCATGTACGCGATCACGGTGCGCGAGCCGGGCGGCCCGGAGAACATGGTGTGGAGCGAGGTCCCCGACCCGGCCGCGGGGCCCGGCGAGGTCGTCGTCGACGTGGTGGCGAGCGCGGTCAACCGCGCCGACCTCATGCAACGCCAGGGCAACTACCCACCACCGCCCGGCGCGTCGGAGATCATCGGTCTGGAGTGCTCGGGGCGGATCGCGGAGCTCGGCGAGGGCGTCGAGGGCTGGCAGGTCGGCGACGAGGTGTGCGCGCTGCTCGCCGGTGGCGGGTACGCCGAGCGGGTCGCCGTACCGGCCGCGCAGCTGCTGCCGGTCCCCGACGGAGTCGACCTCGTCACCGCCGGCGGATTGCCCGAGGTGGCGTGCACGGTCTGGTCGAACGTCGCGATGGCGGGCCGCCTCGCCGCCGGCGAGACGTTCCTGGTCCAGGGCGGCAGCAGCGGGATCGGCACGCATGCGATCCAGGTGGCGAAGGCGCTCGGTGCCCGGGTCGCCGCCACCGCGGGTGCTCCGGACCGGCTGGAGCGCTGCCGCGAGCTGGGCGCCGACATCCTCATCGACTACCACGACGACGTCCCCGCCGAGCTGAAGAAGGCCACCGACGGTCACGGCGCCGACGTCATCCTCGACAACATGGGTGCGGCGGGCCTCGCCGCGAACATCGACGCGCTCGCCCCGGACGGTCGGCTGGTGATCATCGGGTTGCAGGGCGGGGTGAAGGGCGAGCTGGACATCGGCAAGCTCCTGCGCAAGCGCGGCAGCGTCACCGCGATGGGGCTGCGCGGCCGGCCCGTCGAGGGCCCGAGCGGCAAGGGCGCCATCGTCGCCGGCGTCCGCGAGCGCGTCTGGCCGATGATCGCCCACCGGCGCGTGCGCCCGATCGTGCACGGGCGGGTGCCGCTGGCCGACGCCGCCGATGCGCACCGGCAGCTCGAGGCCGGCGGGGTGGTGGGCAAGCTCCTCCTGGTGCGGTGACGCCAGTGCGCGGGGCCACGCGAGACGGGCCATGATGGAGGCATGACGGAGCGCAGCGAGGGCGAGGGCGAGGGCGCCGCCGAGCAGCAGGTCATGGTCATCGGGCCGGACGGCCGGCCGGTGGGGATGGCGCGCGTGCCTCAGAGCGGGAACGGCGACGGCGACGACGACCAGCAGGGCCTCGGCGGCATGGTCGACGAGCCGGCGAAGGTCATGCGGATCGGCACGATGATCAAGCAGCTGCTCGAGGAGGTGCGAGCCGCGCCTCTGGACGAGGCGTCGCGGGTGCGGCTGCGCGAGATCCACGAGAACTCGATCAAGGAGTTGCAGCAGGGCCTGGCGCCGGATCTGCGCGACGAGCTGCACCGGCTCTCCCTGCCGTTCACCGAGGACATCACGCCGTCCGACTCCGAGCTGCGGATCGCGCAGGCGCAGCTCGTCGGTTGGCTGGAGGGCCTGTTCCACGGCATCCAGACCGCGCTGTTCGCCCAGCAGATGGCTGCCCGCGCGCAGCTCGAGCAGATGCGCCGCGGCCTCCCGCCGGGTATGGGCGGCCCGACGATGCCGGGGCAGCAGCCGCCGCAGGAGGGTCACGGCCGCGGCACCGGCCAGTACCTGTAGCACCCCCTCCCGCGACCAGTCGAGTCTGTGATCCGGCCCGAGCCGCTCGCCGGGTCCACGGTCGCCGGCACCGTGCCGGCGAGGTCGGTGGTGAGGAAGTCGGTCAGCGCCTGCTGGTAGCTCACAGGCGGGCGGGCCTGCGGGCGCACGGGCGTGCCGACGCACGGCGATCGGTGCGGCCGCGAACCGGCTCGACCGCCGCCGGTACCCTCGGTACCCATGTCCACCTCCGTCACCGCGAGCGACGCGCGCGCCGCGGACGGCCCCGTCGACGCCGCCGAGACCGCGGGGCCGCGGAGCTGGTCACGCGCGTTCGGTGACCTGCGCGGCGGCTGGCGGCAGCGGCCGTTGTGGGGGTACCTGGGCTGGCAGGACATCAAGCAGCGGTACCGCCGCTCGGTGCTCGGCCCGCTGTGGATCAGCATCAGCATGGGCGTCATCGCCACCGCGATGGGCCTGCTCTACGGCACGCTGTTCGGCCAGCCGCTCGCGGAGTTCCTGCCCTACGTCGCCACCGGGCTGCTGATCTGGAAGTTCATCGAGGGCTGCGTGCTCGAGGGCAGCGAGGTGTTCATCGCTAACGAGGGGCTCATCCGGTTCCTGCCCGCACCGCTGTCGCTGCACATCTACCGGCTGGTGTGGCGCCAGACGCTGTTCTTCGTGCACAACCTCGTGATCTGGGTGCTGATCGTCGCGATCTTCCGGCCGCCGCTGGACTGGTCGGCGCTGATCGCGCTGCCGGCGTTCGTGGTGCTCGTGGCCAACGGGGCGTGGATCGCGCTGCTCACCGGCATCGTCGCCACCCGCTTCCGCGACATCCCGCCGATCATCACCAGCGTCACCCAGCTGGTGTTCTTCATGACCCCGATCATCTGGTCCTACGAGGTCCTCAAGCAGACCGCGGCCGCCGAACGCGCCCGGTTCGTGGAGCTCAACCCGGTGATGCACTTCGTGGAGATCCTGCGCCAGCCGATGATCGGCGCCGACATCGTGTGGCGGCACTGGTGGGTCGTCGGCGTCATCACCGTGGTCGGCTGGGCCACCGCACTGGTCTGCCTGCGCAACTACCGATCCCGCGTCGCGTACTGGGTCTGAGGACGGCGAATGGTCAGCATCTCCCTCGACGGCGCGGGCGTCGACTTCCCGATCTTCGACGCGAAGACGCGCTCGCTGAAGAAGGCGGTGCTCGGACGCGCCGGGGGCCGGATCGGCACCGAGTCGAAGGTGCCGATCATCGAGGCGTTGCGCGACGTCACCGTCTCGCTGCGACAGGGCGCCCGGGTCGCGCTGGTCGGGCACAACGGGGCGGGCAAGTCGACGCTGCTGCGGCTGATGGCCGGGATCTACGAGCCGACCCGCGGCCGGGCGGTGATCCGCGGGAAGGTCGCGCCGGTGTTCGACCTCGCCGTCGGCATGGACCCGGAGATCTCCGGCCTGGACAACATCGTCATCCGGGGCCTGTTCCTGGGCATGACCCGCCGGGAGATGGAGGCGCGCATCGACGACATCGCCGAGTTCACCGAGCTCGGTGACTACCTCGAGATGCCGCTGCGCACCTACTCCACGGGCATGCGGATCCGGCTCGCGCTCGGCGTCGTCACGTCGATCGACCCGGAGATCCTGCTCCTCGACGAGGGCATCGGCGCCGTCGACTCCGAGTTCCTCGCCAAGGCCCGCAACCGGCTGCACGAGCTCGTCGGGCGCTCCGGGATGCTGGTGTTCGCCTCGCACTCCGACGAGTTCCTCGCCGAGCTGTGCGACACCGCGATCTGGCTGGAGCACGGCACGGTCCGCGAGCACGGGCCGCTGCGCGAGGTGCTGCACCACTACAAGGGCCGCGACGTGCTGGCCGAGCTCGAGGCGCGGTGACCGCTCCGTTGCCGGCGGGCTCCGTCGTCGCGGTGGTGGTGACGCGGCACCGCACCGAGCTGCTCGCCGAGTCGCTCACCGCGCTGGCGAAGCAGACGCACCCGATCGCGCGGCTCGTCGTCGTCGACAACGGGCCGGACCGGCCCGCGCGCGAGGTCGTCGACGCGTGCGGCTTGCCGGCCGACTGGCTGCCGTCATGGACGAACCTCGGCGGCGCGGGCGGGTTCGCGCTCGGGATGCTGCACGCGCTGGCGCTGGGCGCGGAGTGGGTCTGGCTCGCCGACGACGACGGGCGGCCCGCCGACGAGTCGGTGCTCGCGACGCTGCTGGAGCTGGCGCAGCGGCGGGGGCTCGCGGCCGTCTCGCCGTCCGTCGTCGACGCGACGGAGCCGGACCGGCTGGCCTTCGCCGTCCGCCGCGGTCTGACCTGGCACCGCTCCCGGGCCGCGCTCGCCGGCGCCGAGGGCAGCGACGGCGAGCTGCTGCCCGGGATCGCGGCACTGTTCAACGGTGCACTGCTGCGGGCGTCGACGGTCGAGGCCGTCGGCGTGCCGGACCTGCGGCTGTTCGTCCGCGGCGACGAGGTCGAGATGCACCGGCGGCTGGTGCGCTCCGGGTTGCCGTTCGGGACGGCGCTGCGGGCGGCGTACCTGCACCCGGCCGCGCACGACGAGGACAAGCCGATGCTGGGCGGCCGGCTGCACGCCCGGCACCCGGACGACGCCGTCAAACGGCACTACACCTACCGCAACCGCGGGTACCTGGTGTCGCAGCCCGGGATGCGGCGGATCGGGCTGCTGGAGGTACCCCGGTTCGCCTGGTACTTCCTGGTGACCCGCCGCGACCCGGCGGGGTTCCGGGAGTGGGTGCGGCTCGTGCGCGACGGCCGGGCGGAGCGCTTCCGCCGCCCCTGACCGCGAGTGCGCCCCTCAATGCGCGCGAGTGCGCCTCTCAATGCGCGCGAGTGAGCCCCTCAACGCGCGCGAGTGCGCCTCTCAATGCGCGCGAGTGCGCCGCTGTCAGCGCGCGAGCGACGCGCAGCCTGGTCCGACCCCTCACCTGCACCCAGCACGAAACGGCACCTTCGCGCGCACAGAGCGGCGCACTCGCGGGGTGGGGAGTCAGGGGGTGCGGAAGACGACCGTGCGCAGCATCACGAAGTTGATCACTGTGGCGGTGCCCTGCGCGATCACCCAGGCAAGACTCACCCGCTGCGGGATTTGCGGCAGCACGGCGAGCATCAGCGCGTTCATCCCGACGTTGAGCGCGAACGTCGTGCCGTACAGCAGCATGAACCCAGCCAGCCGGCGCCCCCCGCCCGCGGCGGCGAAGGTGAAGCGGCGGTTGAGCAGGTACGCGGTCGTGGTGCCGCAGACGAAGCTGATCGCCTTCGCGAGATGAACGTAGGTGCCGAGGCCGAGCAGCGCGTGGTAGACGCCGAAGTCGACGAACGCGGCGAGCCCGCCGATCAGCACGAACCGCCACATCTGCGCGGCGAGGCCGGTCGGCACGGGGCGCGTGCTCGTCACCGGTGCAGGGTAGCGAGGCGGCCGGGCGGGCCCCCGGGGCCATGGCCAGGCACGCCGTGGGACCCGATCTCCCGACTCGCGGTACCGGATCTCTGCTCAACGGCTGCGGCTTCGCGGTCGTCGCGGTGATCCCGGCGATCGGCTACTCGCTCCCGGTCAAGGCGGCGCTGCCGGTGGCGCAGCTGCTGTTCCTGCCGCTCGCGTTCGGCGGCGGGTTGCTGCTGCCGCCGATGCTGTTCCCGGGCTGGCTGCAGACGGTGTCGATGCTGCTGCCCTCTCGGGGCGCCCGCGACCTGGTGCTGTGGGCGCTTGGCGTCCCACCGAGCGGGGTGGCGCTGGCGACGCTCGCCGGCTGGACACTCGCCACCGCCGCGCTCGCGGTCTGGGCCTACCGGCGGGACGAGGGCCGGCGCTTCCGCTGACGGCGGGAACCGTCGGTGGTGGCGGATACGGTGCGGCCATGCTCGATCACATCGGGATCCAGGTGGCCGACGTCGAGGCGTCGCTCGCCTTCTACCTGCGCACGTTCGCCGCCATGGGGTGCACGAAGCCATGCGCTTCCCCGTCGGCGAGCAGTTCGTCGTCGGGCTGTCCGGCCCGGACGGCCACCCCGACTTCTGGTTGTCGCCGGCCGCCGGCACCGAGGCGCGGGAGGCGCATCTGGCCTTCCTCGCCCCCGATCGCTCGGCCGTCGACGCCGTCCACGAAGCCGCGGTGGCGGCCGCGGTGGAGGTCCTGCACGCACCCCGGGAGTGGCCCGAGTACCACCCGGGCTACTACGCGGTGTTCCTGCGCGATCCCGACGGGCACAACGTGGAGGCCGTTCATCACTGATCAGAAGCGGTATCCGGCGAACCGGTAGCGGCGCCGGACCGTCACCGATCCCATCCCGGTGCGGCCGAACACGCGGAAATGCGGCACCCCGTGCCGGGGCGACGAGGGCACGCTGCACCTCACCCGGCCCATCGCGGCGACGACGCCGTCCGCGTCCGCGGTCGCGTCGTCGGGCACGAGGATGCGCGCCGACCCGGCGCCGAGGTCGAGCTCGATCTCGACGACGGCGTGCGGTACCGCCGTGTCGCAGAAGTCCAGCACCGCCGAACCCATCGCGCTCTGCAGCCGCAGCCGCGACGGCACCACCCACGAGCCCGCCCGCCTGAGCGGCCCCATCCCGGTGCGCAGCACCAGCGGCTTCTCCGCCGGCACGGTCAAGCCCCCGGCCGCGACCGCCGGCGGTCCGCCGGGCAGGTCCGCGAGCGGCGGCAGCAGGTCGGCCTCGTAGCGCGCCGAGTAGACGACGCCGAGACGCTCCTCGAGCTCGGTCAGCGTGATGCGGCCCTCGGCGAGCGCGTTGTGCAGGCGCTCGGCCGCCCGCTGGCGGTCGGCGTCGGAGATCCGGATGCCCCGGTTCGTCCCGTCCGGCACGCTCACCCGGCCAACTCTAGCCGCGCACCGGGAACACCCAGACGTCCTCGATGCGCTCGCCCGGGGAGCCGGTCACCCGCGCCGTCCAGTCCAGGACGCCCACCAGGTCACCCGCCGCCGGCGGTACGACGAGGACGACGGTCGTGCCGGTCGCCCGCAGGGCGCGGTTCGCCGCGGCTGCCCGCTCGGATCCCGGGTCGGGCAGGCCGCGGGCGAGGTCGCGCAACCCGAGCTGGTACGGCGTCCACCGGCTCTCGACGAGGACGGGGTGCGTCTCGTCGGAGCCGATGAAGTAGCCGCCGGTGGTCCGGAAGGCGAAACCGCTCACGGCCTGCCACCGCAGGGGTGCCGCGCCGCCACCCCAGGCGCCGGACAACCGCGGGTGGGTCTCCACGACGTCGTCCGGTGCGAGGTGTGCCGGCGCCGCACGGAAGAACGCCGGCGTCGTCGCGGGCTGGGTGAGCTGCGCGTCGGCGGGCAGCCAGCTGAGCAGCGCGAGGGCGGTGAGGGCGCCCGCCGCGAGCGGTGCGGCGGTGCCGGTGAGCCGGGGCAACCGGTCCAGCCACAACGCGACGAGGACGGCGACCGCGAGCGTCACGAACACCTGCATCCGCACCGGCTCGGCCTGGGCGAGCAGCGGCACCCCGGTGAGCGGGCCCCACGGCAGCGGGACGCCGGTGACCTGGCCGAGCACGACGAGCGTCGGGCCGAGGGAGAGCACGTACGCGGCCGCGCCGACCGCGGCGGCGAGCCGCACCGCCGTCCCGCCGGTGACGACGGCGACCACCAGCAGCGCCAGCATCGCGAGCCCCAGGTAGCCGCCCTGCTCGCCGACATGGCTCTGCAGGCGCTCCGCGAGGCCGCCGGGGACCGGCCGCAGGGCGGTCAGCCGGGTCGGGACGACGGCGTTGGCGAGGTCGGCGGCGGAGTACACCGGGTCGCGGATCTGCCCGCGCGGGCGCACCGGCCCCGCCAGGATCAGGTACAGCGGGTAGGCGGCCAGCACCAGGTAGCTGCCGAGGCACGCCAGCCCGGCCTTGACCAGCGCCGGTATCCCCGCGCGCGCCCGCGCGGGGAAGCGCACCGCGAGCACCGCCGCGGTGACGACGAGCATCAGCACGCCGAGGCCGAGGGTCTGGGTGTAGAGGACGGTCTGCGCGGCGAGCACCACCCCGACCAGCGCGCCGGTGAGCACCGGCCGCCGCAGCCGGCGCACGAACAGCACGTGCACGAGGTACAGCAGCACCGGCGGCAGCACCGACCACACCAGGTTCAGGTGCGCCACGGACGCGTGCGCGAGGTGGAACGGGCTGAACGCGTACAGGGCGCCGGCCACCGCGCGCGGGCCCCAGCGAGGCACGTACGGGCCGAGCGCCGCCGCCAGCGCCACGCCGGACACCACCGGTCCGAGCAGGATCCCGACGTTGTACGCGGCCACCGGCCCGGCGGTCAGCGTCACCGGGGCGAGCAGCACCCCGAGCAGCGGCACCGCCGTGTTCCACAGCGCGTTGACGCCGTCGGGGTGGTTCTGGAAGTCGCTCAGCAGCGGGTTCTCCCCGCGCAGGAGCGCCCAGGGCACCCAGTGCAGCCACCAGATGAAGACGTCGTGGTCGGTGGTGCCGGTGCCGACCACGGTGGTGCGCAGGTCGGGGAGCACGCGGCGGTGCAGCAGGAGCGACCCGGCCAGGTAGGCGGCGCCGATCAACCACAGCGGATGCGGGCCGCGGCGGCCGCGGGCCGTGGACGGAGCCGTGTCGGCGGGGGCGGCGCCGACGGTGAGCACGCACGCCAGCGTCCCACAGGGTTGCCCGCACCCCCGCACCCCGCACACCACCGTCCACCGCCGCACACGAGCCGCGGCTTGTGTGCCGCAGACCTCCGCTGTGTGCGGCCGCGGCCACGCCCACGCCGTGCCGGCCCGCCATCCCGGCGTAGCCTGGCGCCGATGTCGAGCACCGAGACCCTCCGGGGATGGGGGCGCACCGCCCCGACGCGCGCGCGGGTGCTGCGCCCCGCCACGGTCGAGGACGTCACCGACGCCGTCGCCGCCGCCGGGCCGCGCGGGATCGTCGCCCGCGGGCTCGGCCGCTCCTACGGCGACCCGGCGCAGAACGCGGGCGGCACCGTCCTGGATATGACCGGCCTCGCCCGCGTGCACTCGATCGACGCCGAGTCCGGGATCGCGGTCGTCGACGGCGGGGTCAGCCTCGACACGCTGATGCGCGAGGCGCTCCCGCTCGGGCTGTGGGTCCCGGTGCTGCCCGGCACCCGGCAGGTGACGGTCGGCGGCGCGATCGGCGCCGACGTGCACGGCAAGAACCACCACACCAAGGGCAGCTTCGGCAACCACGTGCCGTGGCTGGAGCTGGTCACCGCGGACGGGCAGGTGCGGCGGCTGACGCCGGACGACGAGCTGTTCCAGGCCACCGTCGGCGGCATGGGGCTGACCGGCGTGGTCACCCGGGCCGCGGTGCGGTTGCACCGGACCGAGTCGGCCTACTTCGTCGTCGACACCGACCGCACCCGCGACCTCGACGAGCTCATGGGCCTGCTCACCGACGGCTCCGACGACCGCTACGGGTACTCCGCCGCCTGGTTCGACACCACCTCGACCGGCGCCGCGCTGGGCCGCGCGGTGCTCACCCGCGGCTCGCTCGCCACGCTCGACCAGCTCCCGCCGGACAGGCGCGCCGACCCCCTGCGCTTCGACGCCCCGCAGCTGCTGCGCTTCCCCGACGTCTTCCCCTCCGGGCTGGCCAACCGGGCGACGCTGCGCGCGTTCAGCGAGCTCTGGTATCGCAAGGCGCCGAAGCGCCAGCGGGGCGCGATCCAGAACATCACGGCCTTCTACCAGGTGCTCGACCTGTTCGGTGACTGGAACCGGGTCTACGGGCGGCGCGGGTTCCTGCAGTACCAGTTCGGTGTCCCGTTCGGCGCGGAGGACACCTTCCGCCGGATCGTCGAGAAGATCGCCACCTCACCGCACGCGTCGGGGCTCAACGTCCTGAAGCGCTTCGGGGACGGCAACGCCGCCCCGCTGTCGTTCCCTCAGCCCGGATGGACGATCACCGTCGACTTCCCGATCGCGCGGGGCCTGCACCGCTTCTGCGACGAGCTGGACGAGCTGGTGCACGGCGCGGGCGGGCGGCTGTACCTGGCGAAGGAGTCGCGTACCTCGGCGGCGACGTTCCGGCGCGGCTACCCCCGGTTCGACGAGTGGCGCAAGATCCGCGACGGCGCCGACCCGACCGGGGTGTTCACCTCGGACATGGCGAGAAGGCTGGAGCTGACGTGATCGACGCGGTGGGCAATCCGCAGAGCGTGCTGCTGATGGGCGGCACCTCCGACATCGGCCTGGCCGTCGTCGAGGCGTTCGCCTCGGACCGGCCGCTGCGGGTGGTCCTGGCCGGCAGGCCGTCACCGCGCCTGGACGCGGCCCGGGCCCGGCTGGAGCGCGCCGGGTGCGCCGTCGAGACGGTGGAGTTCGACGCGCGCGCCCTCGACACCCACGCCGACGTCGTCCGCAAGGCGTTCGCGGGCGGGGACGTCGACGTCGCGCTGGTGGCGTTCGGGCTGCTCGGGGACAACGAGCGGGCCTGGCAGGACGTCGACGCCGCCGTCGAGCTGGCGCAGGTGAACTACACGGCCGCGGTGTCGGTAGGGGTGGCGCTGGCCGGGCGGATGCGCGAGCAGGGCCACGGCGCGATCGTCGCGTTCTCGTCGGTGGCCGGGGAGCGGGCACGGCGGTCGAACTTCGTCTACGGCTCGACGAAGGCCGGGATGGACGCGTTCTACACGGGGCTCACCGAGGCGCTGCGCCCCGAGGGCATCACGGTGACGGTCGTCCGGCCCGGCTTCGTGCACACCCGGATGACCGAGGGCCTGCCCCCCGCGCCGCTGGCGACGACACCCGAGGCCGTCGCGGCCGCCGTCGTGGACGCGGTGCGGTCGCGCCGCGAGCAGGTGTGGGCGCCGGCGCCGCTGCGAGGGGTGATGAGCGTGCTGCGGCACCTGCCGCGCGCGGTGTTCCGGCGGCTGCCCGTGTGAGTCGGGACGCGGTCACCCCTTGCTGAGTTCGCGCATTCGGATCAGCTGACTCTCGACCGCATCCGAGCGAGTGTGCCAGGACGAAGTGGAGAACCGCTCCTGGTCGAGCCCGACCCAGTTGCTCGTCCGCCCGTCTCCGTGCTCGACGAGCAGCGCATCCGGATCCGCGACCAGCCGTCCGACCTCGCGGACCGGCACACGAGCTGCCTTCAGGATCCGCTCTGCCTTGATGACGTCGGCCGGCGCGACCGCGATGAGCAGCGGCCAGTCCCCCCAGGTCTGCCCGAGCTGGAACGTGCTGATCTTCGACTGGTTGCAAATCTCCGCGAGCACGTCGTCGAGCTTGATCCGGTCGCGCATCACGGCACCGAGCCCGTTCGTCTCGCAGAGCGTCCGGACGCTGCTATAAAGACCGTCGGAGACGTCCATCGCGGCGTGTGCCAGGCCGCTCGCGGCAAGGACGCGACCGCCTCGAAGCTGCGCCATCGGCCGACGTGCGCGGTCGTAGACCTGATTCGTCAGCCCGGCCGGCAGAACCGCCCATCCGATCTTCAATAGCGCAGCGCCCCACAGGTAACCGGGAGACCCGACTACCAGCAGGCGATCCCCGGCGCGCGCACCCTGCCTACCCAACGGTCCTCTCGATCGGGACTGCTCCCGGCTTCGACGTGGGCGGCGCCCGATCGCGGTCGCCGTGAGCAGAAGCTCGTTACTGTCCCGGAGATCGCCGCCGACGACCTTCGTGCCGTGCCGCTTGGCACACGCGTCGACCCCGTCCATCAGTGCGCGGAGCCGGGCGCCGGCGGTGTGCGGCGGGAGGGTGTAGTTGACGACCAGCCCCTCGGGGCGTGCGCCAGCCGCGGCGAGATCGGACAGGTTCATCGTGACGAGCAACCAGCCGGTGTCGGAGGCATCACCGATCTCGATCTCCTCGACGAGGGCCGTTGAGCAGGAGTCGGTGGTGACGACAAGGTCACCATTCAGCGTTGCGCAGTCGTCGCCGAACGCACGGACCTTGTGGTATCGAGGTCGGAGGATCTCGGTGAAGATGCGTCGCTCGCCGAGATCGCCGAGCGTCTCGTGCACCGGAGCTGTCACCGACCCGGCACCCCCTTCCCGTCGGGGATCGCCGCAATCACCTCGGCGAGAAGCAGCCGGACGTCGAGTTCATCGAGGGGCTCGCTGCGGGACTCGTCGGGCGCGCCCGCCACACGGTAAACCCTCGTGGAATCCGTGCGGTGCGGTCCTTGCACGACGAGCGTGGCGGTCATCGCGGACGACAGTGGGCCCACAGTGTGTACCGCGCGGATGTCGGTTGCATAGGTGTCGAACGTGCCAATCTCGCGACGCGACACCTCCCGCAGCGATGCATCGCCGTCGCAGCTCAACGAGTTCCTGGTCGCGCCGCCGGTGTATCGGTAGCGGACGATGGGCAGGCCCGGTCGTCCCTCCTGGAACTCCGTGACAAGCAGGCCAGGACCGGCCACAACCGCGGAAGCGAAGTCCCACCGATGGGAGTGCGGGTCGGTCTCACCGCGTGGACCCGGACCTTCGGGCCAAACATGTAACCGGACCCGATGGCTCGGCTCGCTGTGCAGGACCAGCTTCGCGAAGCCGTTGACGTGCCAGTACGACTCCTTGGCGATCGGGGAGGCGGAGCGCGGATCATCGATCAGGGAGCGCAGCCAGCCCCCGAGGGTGGGCGGGTCGACGATCAGCGAGGCCACCGCATCAAGGAGGTGCACGGCGTCAGTCCCGGCACGGGCCAGGTGCGTTCCGACTCGGGTCGGCAGGTGGACCGGGGCGGCCACCAGGGGAACGGTCACGATCATTCTCCGGCTGTGGGAACAACGACGGGGGTGGGGAAGCCCGCGAGTGCCGCGGCGCGCAGCGCTGCGACGGCGTCGTGCGCCATCCACAGCGGAATCTGCCCGTCGTGCTTCCAGCCCCAAAGGGCGTCGTCGGGCAGGTAGGAGTCCCACAGTCGCTGCAACGCAGCGTTCATTCGGGGACCAGGGACGCCGGGGTGGCCGGCAAGCGCTCTCACCACCCAGGCGGCGGTGAAGTGGTTGATCGGGACGTCCGCCGAGCGGTTTGCCGGGTCCGGTCGCAGGACCTCGGTCACGCCGTCGTCCTGCTCAGTGTCGGTGATCCAGCGGACGGCCTGGTCGACGGCCTCCGCGACGTCGTCGCGGTGGAGCTGATGCTGTGCCGCGCGCAACGCCGCTACTGCGCGGGCCGTGTGCACCATCGACGGCTCGATGCGACGGGGATCGACCGTCGCGTTCGCCGGCCACAGCTCTGCATCGTCAAAGCGTCGCCGGGCGGCCAGAAGATGATCGACGAGCTGGGCGGTGAACGGTTCGGTCGGGCGGAAACGGGCCGCCGTCTCCAGGACTACGCAGAGGACGAACGGGTGCGCCCGTGCGTGGTCGTCGACCGATCGCTCGAGCCCGCACCAGGCATCGTCGAGGTCAACATCGAGAGCCACGCGGGTGAGCGCATCGACCATCGCGGCAGTCGCCTCCGGGCGAGGAGGTCCGGCGTGCCGGATAACCCAGCCACCCTCACCGTGCCGATGCCAGATGAACCGCGCCAGCGGTCGGAGATCGACGCCGGGACCGTCGAGCATAAGCAGGGTGCGGATGCCGTACGCGGTGCTCAGCGGCGTCGGCGTCGCGCGCTGGGCGAGGTCGTGACACCAGCCGGGCGGACGGTCACCTTCCGCGGGCTGGAGGCGGGCGCGCAGGGTACGGCCGACGGCGATGAAGACCTCGTCGAGGGTGAGCTTGCGTGGCGCTGCGTGCGGCGCAGCACCGGTGCGGGCGGCGTCGGCGAGGGCGATGAGGGCGCCTCGTGCGCCGAAGTAGTCGTCCGCCGCGCGCACCTTCTCGGCGGAGGGCAGATGGGTGCCCGACTCCCACTGGGTCAGTGTCGCGCGCTGCACTCCCAGGCCGCGCGCTGCGACGCCCTGCGTCATCTTGCGGGCAGTGCGTCGACGTCTGAGTTCCTCGCCGAAGGCCTGGCGTGTCGGCATACGTGCGTTGCCCCCTACCTTTGTGGGGAGCAACACAGTATCTTGGACGTCATCCGCTGACATCGGTCCCTACTCAGGGTCAGACAGTCGGTGTAGGAGGAGCCGGTGAACGCTTCGGCCACGTTACACCGCTCAGGGAAACCGCATGCCAAGCGGGGGAGGACACACCGCGCACAACTCAGGAGCGCGGTCAGTCCGCCATGCCGCGCCCCGCCCGACGCGTCATTGAAGGGCGCTGTCTGATTTGGGCAAGGGTGCGTCGCGAGCGTTGCAGCGCATGCGACGCACCCCTGCAGGAGAGCGTGGGTCCGGTCGCACAGCCGGGCCCCACGTAGTGCCCCGACCCCGCGTCACCAGAACCGGAGCACCCTATGAAAGGTACCCCTAAGTACCGCCGGAGGCGAGGTCTCCTCGCCCGTCTGTTCGATGGGATCGACCGCTACGTCACCGAGCGCGCCGACCGGCCGCTCCGTGTCCGCGGCTACGAGATCCACCGCAAGCCCGGTACCCGGACACACACGTACCGGCTGCCCATCTGGGACCTCCGCCAGGAATGCCCGCTCTGCTCCGGCACCGGCCTCGATGGTTCCCGCCTCTGCGAGCCCTGCGATGGAACCGGGGTGGTCACGCTCGACCACGCTCCGAGCGGGGGTGAGCGGCGGTGAGGTGGGGCGGGACGAACCGCAGCGGCCCGGGGGACGACTTCTTCGAGCGGTACGGGCCGCGGCGCCGTCGGCGCAGCATCCTGCCCGTGCCTTGGCGCTGGCGTTACGAGCTCGGCGCCGGGCTCGGCGTTCCGGCCGGGCTGGACGCCCTCGCGACGGCCACGCACCCCATGGCCGCGGTGGCCGTCGCCGCGGCGGGAGCGGTGGGCTACGCCGGCTGGCCCGCGGCGCGCAACGTCCTCCACGCCCGTGCCCGGACGGTGCTCGCCACCCACCGGCTCCGGGTGGGGATGGTCCAGTGCGGGCTCCTGACCTGGTCCGGCCGCCTGCCCGCGGTGCTGTGGGCGGCTCCGCGCGACCGCGGCGTGGAGATCACGCTCTGGTGCCCAGCCGGCGTCGACGTCCACGCGTTCCACGCCACGCGGTCGCGGCTCGCGGCCGCCTGCTGGGCGTCGGACGTCGAGATCCGCCGGCACCGGAGCCGGGCACACATCGTGGTGGTGCTCGTCCGGCCGCAGCCGGGTCCGTCGGCGACGCGCGCGAGGCCCGGCGAAGCCGAGGGTGGCGGATAGCCGGCGTCGAGGTCGAGATTCTGGCATCGCCCTCGTCGATCACCGCAACGTCGACGTCGGCGATCGGTGGGCTGACGACGATGCCGCCCTTCCCGCACGGTCGAGGAGTCCGTGCGGGAAGGGGCGGACCTCCCTCTCAGCTCCCCGCGTGGAGGATCGTGGAGCGGACGCCGATGGCCCGCTCGATGTCGGCGACGCGGTGCGCGGGCGGCCGGGTCCGGGCCTTGACCAGCGCGGCCGCCAGCGTCGGACGCCGGTGCGGGGTGGCGGCATGGCGCGGGCCGGGCAGCCCGGGTACCGGCCGCGGCCGGACCGGAAGGTCCGGCCGGGCGACGGCCTGCCCCGACGGCGCGGGCTTCGGGCACGGCACCGGACGGCCCGCGGGCCGGAAGACCCCGCCGCGGCGACGCGGCCGCAGCGGCGAGCAGGCGTGCGGTCCGGAGCCGCGCGGCGCGGCTTCCCGCGACCCGCCATCCCGGGAACCGCCATCCGGCGCGACCGGCGCGAGCGCCCGCAGGCGGCGCCGGGCGGGCTCCTCCACCCGGTGGTAGGCGGCCATCGCGACGGGGACCGTGCCCAGCAGCACCGCGAGCCCGAGGACCTGCCCGAGCAGCGTATCCGGCGCGAGCTCCGGGAAGCGGCGGGCGGCCACCCAGTAGATCTCGAACATCGGGATGTGCACGAGGTAGAGCGCGTACGAGATCCGTCCGCCGTACACCGCCCGGTGCCCGGAGAGCACGCGCGCGGGGCCGCGGTCGGCCAGCGCCAGTGCGCCGACCACCAGCGGGAACAGCACGATCACCGCCCCGCCGCGGCCCGCGCCGAGCAGCTCGCCGAACCACAGCCCGGCCGCGACGCCCAGCGGCACCGCCCAGGCGAGCACGGACGCCGCCCGGCGCACCCGCTCCGGCGCGACCCGGCCGGCGCCGTGCAGCCGGCGCACGGCGAGCAGCATCAGCACCCCGGCCCCGAACCCGCACAGGACCCGCACCAGCCAGCTGCCCGGGTAGTAGGGGTGCCCGGAGGAGAGGTAAGCCATGGCGATCGGCAGCATCAGCGCCACCGACGCGGCCGCGAGCAGCCCGGCGGGCAGGTTCCGCAGCCGGAAGAACCCGAGCGCCGCCACCGGGAACAGCAGGTAGGCCAGCCACTCGGCGCTGATCGTCCAGGTCGGCCCGACCCAGGACGCGCCGTCGAGGAAGGCGTCGTCCCACAGGTGCACCATGCCCAGCTGGGCCAGCCACTCCCCGCCGCTGACCACCGGCTGCACCGCCTGGAAGGCGATCTCATCGTCGTGGCCCCACCCGGCGCGGGCCGCCAGCCAGAGGCCGAACAGGCTCACCACCAGCGCGTACAGCGGCCACATCCGGCAGATCCGCGCCCAGACGTAGCGTGCGGTGTCGCCGACGTGCAGGGCCGGCCCGAGCCGGTCGAGATAGGTGTGGGCGATCACGAACCCGCTCAGCACGAAGAACAGGTCGACGCCCAGGGCGCCGGAGGTGATCAGCGGCCCCAGCACGCCGACCACCTCCGTGACCCCTGGCGACGGCGTGAAGTGGAAGTGGAAGGCGACCACCCACACCGCGGCGACGATGCGCAGCCCCGTGAGACCCCGGAACTCGCCGGAGGAGACGGCGGCGGGACCGGCGGTGGTGTCGCCGGTGTGGGTGGTCTGCGCGGCCACGATCGTCACAGGCGGCACAACGAAACCACCGCGACGCGCGGTGCGAGGCCGGCGGCACCCGTACCTGGATGCCACGAAACGTCACGGTGCGTGAGAACAGCCGTGGCGTCCGGGCGATCGCGGCGCCCGCTCGCCGCCCCGACGGCCGCGAGCCACTGTCACCCACAGCAATGCTCTTCGACCGCGGCACGGCGTGTCGCGTTGACAGATCACCAGCCGTCGACGTGCAGGACCTCGTCGAGTGGGGCGCGGCGCGCGGGGCGGAACGTCTCGCCGGTGTAGTGGGCGGTGGGCAGCAGCACTCCCTGCCGGACGTCGGCGGGGATGCCGAGCAGCTCGGCGATCTCGGCCTCGTAGCCGAGGTGCAGCGTGGTCCAGGCGGTGCCCAACCCGCGCGCCCGGGCGGCCAGCTGGTAGCTCCACGCCGCCGGCAGCAGCGAGCCCCACAGCCCGGCCTGGTTGCCCGCCGGCAGCGTCTCGCCGACGGTCAGGCAGGCGATCACGTGCACCGGCACGCGGCCCATGACCTCGGCGAGATGGTCGGCGCTCCCGGCGACGCGCTGCTGCTGCGCGGCGCGCGCACCGCCGAGGTCGCCGGCGCGGCCGGGGTAGCGCGCGGAGGCGCGGTACCGCGCGTAGGACTGCCGGTAGTACTCCCCGATCGCCGCCCGCTTCTCCGCGTCGGTCACCACGACCCAGTGCCAGCCCTGGGCGTTGCCACCGGTCGGCGCCTGCAGCGCCACCTCGAGCGCCTCGCGGACGAGTGCGAGCGGGACGGGGCGGTCGAGGTCCAGGCGCCTGCGCACGGAGCGGGTGGTGGTCAGCAGCTCGTCGGGGCTCAGGTCCGCGGTCGTCGACGTCATGGGTTGATCCTGCGCCCTCGCCCTCCCGCGCGCGGGACCGGACACGGATGGCTAGTAGCGGGACGGCGCCGGTCGCGGCGCCGCTGGTGGCGCTGCGGCCGCCGCTGGAGCTGGCGGCACGGATCGGGTGTGCGGGGATCCGCGACCTCGACGCCCGGTCGGCCGGCCCCGCCACCGTGCTGTCGACGACGCCGGCGGGGTGCACCCGGGGCCGCGCGCGCTGCGCCGGGTCCGGCAGGGCGAACCAGGCCGCGCAACTCGCGGTGGCGCCGTCCGCAGCCGGCCAGCTGCCGAGCACCGGCAGCGCCCCCGGCACGGCCGGCCGCACGGCCCGGCCGTCGCCTCGCCCCCGGGTGCCACGGCTGGTGGCGCTGACCGACATCGTCGGCGACGCACCGGGCCTGCTGGACTGGCCGGCGGCCTTCCCGCACCCGCGCCGACGGGTGAGCCGCCCCCGGGCCGCCCGACCGGCCACCGCTGAGGGCCCCCGGTAGCCTCGCCCGGGTGAGCCAGGTCTACGAGACGCCGGACGTCGTGATCGGGAACCACACGCCGAAGTACACGGCGCGCAACCCGGCCATCCGGTGGCTCACCGCGCGCTGGGTGCGCAACCTGGAGGCCCAGCTCGACGCCGTCCGCCGCGAGCCGGTGGTCACCACCGGGCGGGCCCTCGAGGTCGGGTGCGGCGAAGGCGTGATCGCCGAGAAGCTGCGGCAGCGCTGGGACACCGTGCTCGGCCTCGACCTGCCGGACTCCGGGCTGCGCCGCGAGTGGGCCGGCCGCCCCGGCCCGCACTACCTGCACGCCGACGCCGACCACCTGCCGTTCCGCGACGGCGAGTTCGACGTCGTCGTCTCCGTCGAGGTGCTCGAACACCTCACCGACCCGGTGCGCGGGCTGGGCGAGCTCGCCCGGGTCGCGAACCGGCACATCGTCGTCTCGGTGCCCCGGGAGCCGATCTTCCGCGGCTGCAACCTGGTCGCCGGCCGCTACGTGAAGGACCTGGGCAACACGCCCGGTCACCTCAACCACTGGTCGACCCGGGCGTTCACGCGGTTCGTCTCGACCGTCGCCGACGTCCGGGCGGTCACCACGCCCTTCCCGTGGACGACGATCTGGGCGACGGTCCGCTGATGCCGTGGATCACGGCCGCAGCGGCGGTCATGGGCGGGAGTGCGCGCGGCGGTGCGCGACGAGAGCGGGCAGGCACCAGACGACGTCGCCGGCGGTGAACAGCAGCCGGGACACCACCGCGATCACCGTGGCCTGCGGGGTGGCCAGCGCCCCGGCGAGCAGCAGGATCAGCACCGCCTCGCGCACCCCCGCGCCTGCGGGGGCGACGACCATGAGGAATCCCAGCGTCCAGGCCGCGGCGAACGCGCCGGTGGCCGCGAGCAGCAGCCCGAGCCCGCCGGGTGCGCCGGGGCCGGGGCCGAGCTGCACCGCCAGCAGCCACACGTGCCCGCCGTACGCCACCCAGGAGGCGAACGCCCACCCGGCCGCCCGTGCGATGCCGCCGCCGGACAGCGGCCGCGGCATCGGGGCGCGCCGGGCCAGCCGCAGCGCCGTCGAGATCAGCCGGTTCAGCACCGGCGGGCTCGCGACCACCAGCGCAGGCGGCAGCACCAGCACCGTCCACCAGTAACGCTCGAAGGCGGCGCCGCCGAGCAGCGGCAGCGCGGGGACCGCGATCACCAGCCCGGTCCCGACCAGCACCAGCAGGAACACGACGACGGCCGCGCCCGATGCGCGCGGGGGCACCTTGTAGTCCCGCCCCAGCTCCATCTGCGCGACCACCGGCCACACCGACCCGGGCAGGTACTTGCCGAGCTGGCCGAGGAAGAACACCCGCATCGCCCCGGCCAGTGGCAGCGGGGAGCCGAGGTCGGCGAGCAGCGCGCGCCAGCACAGGAACGTGCCGAAGATGCCGGCGAGCACGGCGGCGGCCGCGGCCAGCACCGCCGGAACCGACAGCCGCCCGAGCAGCGGCCGGACCTGCCCCCACTGCGTGGCCACGAGCACGCCGACCGCGACGACGAACAGCGCGGCGAACACCACCCGCAGCAGCGCACGCCAGCGGCCGGGTGGGGACCCCATCAGCGAGGTGGCCCGGCGTCAGGTGTCACCGCGGGACCGCACGATGAGGTCGGCGAGCAGGGCGACGGCGGCGATGATCAGCCCGGTGACGAACAGCAGCGTGGCGTTGGTGGTGATCCGCAGGTCGTAGCGGAACAGGTCGGTGGCGCCCTTGACGAATCCCGCGGCGAGCAGGACCAGCGCCAGCGGCATCAGGACCTTGAGCGGGTTGAAGTACATGACCATCCGCAGCACCTGCAGGAGGTAGCGGTACGCGTCGCGGAGGAAGTGGAACTTCGACGTGCCCGACCGCTTGGCATAGTCGATCGGCAGGTAGTCCACCGGGTGCTGGTTCGACAGGAACGACAGCGTGATCGTCGTGACGCAGGAGAACCCGGGCGGCAGCAGCCGCAGGTACGGCAGGGCCACCTCGCGGCGGAACGCGCGCAGGCCGGAGTTCAGATCCGGGATCTTGGTGCCGGCGAGGAACTCCGCCGTCCGCCGGATCACCCACTTCGCCGGCACCCGCAGGAACTTGTGCGAGCCCTGCTCGCTCGTGCGCGCACCGACCACCTGGTCGACGTGCGGGTTGTCCTGCAGGTACTGCACGAACTCGGGGATCCGCTCGTTCGGGTAGGTCATGTCGGCGTCGGTCCACACGACGACGCGCCCGGCCGCCTCGCGGGTGCCGATCCGGCGGGCGGTGCCGGAGCCGCCGTTGCGCTGGAACGGCATCAGCCGCATGTGCGGAAAGCGCGGTAGCGCGTCCTTCAGCACGCCGAGCGTGCCGTCGGTGGACTTGTCGTCGATCACGAGCAGCTCGTAGGACAGCGGGCTCGCGTCCATCGCGCCGCTGATCCGCTCCAGCTCGTCGAGCACGTGGTCCTGCTCGTTGTAGCAGGGCAGGACGATCGTGACGTCGACCTGCCCGCGCTCCTGCCGGTCGGTGACCGGACGCCCGTCCGGGTCCGGCACGACCGCCGGGTGACGGACGGGGGTGCTCTCGGTGAACGCGGGCTGCTGGAGTGTCATGGCCTCGTGGGTCGCCTCGAAAGCGGTGAGCCCGGGCGATGCGCCCTCTCGCGCCCAGCCCGGCGTCGCCGAGGATAACGGAGGTCGTACAGCAGGACCGCGACCAGTGCGGAAGCGGCGACCACGCTCACCGCGGTGGCCACGGTCCCGGACGCCGGGCCGTACTCCCACCGCACGAGGTGCGTCCCCGACGTCGGAACGGCGACGGCGGCGAGTCCGTGATCAGCGGCCACCACCTCCGCCTGCTCTCCGTCGACCTCCACCCGCCACCCGTGCTGCAGGGCGTCGGCGACGACGAGCCAGCCCGCGCCGTCGTTGTCCACCTCGACGACCACCTCGTCGACACCGTCCCGGAGGACACGGACCCGCGCGTCCCCGGTGTCCGCCAGGTCCCCCGGTTCGTCCAGCACCACGGTGTCCGCGTCGATTCCACCGGAGACCACCAGCGCCAGCCGCTGCGCCGGATCCGGCTCGCCGACGGCCGACGACGCCCAGCGGATCCGGGGCAGGCTGGTCTCCCGCTCGTAGACGACCGAGCCACCGGCGAAGACCAGCCGAAGTCCGTCGTCGCGCGCCTGCACCGTGCCGACCCCCACACCGCCGTCGGTGCCGACCACCCGCAGGGACCGAGGCGCGTGCAGCACGAACTCGACCGTCGCTGGCACCGCCTGCGTCTCCGGGATCGGTACGGCGAAGCGCACACCTGCCGCCATGTCGAGGCCGGCGCGGGACGCGCCGGCGAGTGGGCGCCCGTCGCCGTCCCGCAGTACCACCTCGACCCGGGTTGCGGCCGGATCCGATGGCGTCGCCACGGGGACGATGGTGACGGCCCGGAGCGGCGCCTGGGCCGTGAGGGTGACCGCGACCGGTTCGCCGGGCCGCAGCGTCACCACCGACCCGCCGGGCGGCGGGGTCTCGACGCCGAGCACCGGATGCTCCGGCGCGGTCACGAAGTAACGGACGCCGAGTCGATCGAGCACCGGGGCCCGGGCGACCCGCGCGTCCGCCGCCAGGACGGGCAGCGTCGGCGGGTCGCCGAACTGGTCGCCGGGAAGCGCTTCGACGAGCTCGCTGTAGCGCGCGTCGACGAACGTGTGCCCGTTGAGCGCCCGCAGGCGGTGCACGCTGCTCGCCCCGACGGCCATCCCGTTCCTGGCGAAGGCGAAGCGGTCGTGGCCGAGCTCGGCGGCCAGGAAGCGGTGGACCTCGGTGACCGGGTAGAAGGTGGCGCGCTCGCTGCGGGGCCAGTAGTCGCGCACCAGCATCAGGGCCTGACCGGCGACCAGCAGCGGTAGCAGGGCCGCCGCGACGGTACCCAGCCGGCGGCCGGGGACACCGGCGGGACGCATCCACCACAGCGCCGCCGCGCCCAGCACGGCGAGTGCCACCAGGGCGGACGCGGTCGCCAGCTCGCCGTCGAGGTGGGCGACGCGGTCCAGGCCGTCCCGGGCAGTCACGTCGACGGTCCTCGCCACCGACCGCGCCGCGACCCAGAGCCCGCCGGCCACGAGCACGGCGACCAGGCCGGCGACCGTGCCCACGCGGGGCACCCCCCGGCGGGGCGCCCCGTCCGGGCGCGGGTCTAGCAGGACGGCGTAGCCGACCGCCGCCAGCACGGCGAGGAGGAAGCCGAGCACGCTACGGAGGCGGCCGACATAGTTGTCCGCGAAGAGCACCGGGAGCTCCTGCGCCGCTGCCAGCGGCGGACCGCCGACATAGATCAGCACGATCGCCGATCCGGCGGCGCCCACCAGGAACGCCCAGACCCCTCGGGGCACCAGCGCCCGCGCGGGCCGTGCCGCCGCCACCGCGACGACGACGAGCACCAGCGCCGCGGCCCCGACGTAGGACAGCGCCTCCACCATGTTCACGCCGAGCAGGAACGGCGGCGGCTCGCCCGGCTCGACGGTGCCGAGGGCGAACGGCGCCAGGGCGGTGATCAGTGCCTCGTGCGGGAGATGGTCGCCCGGGGTCTGCGCCCGGCCCTCGACGAGCGAAGTGGACAGCTGCGCGACGAACGGCACCAGCTGTACCGCGGCGAGTGCCACCCCGAGGAGCACGCCGACCCCGGCGGCCACCAGCGCGCGCACGCCCCGCCGGGCTCGATGCTCGGCGAGCACCCGCACCACGAGATACGCCGCCCCCGCGAGCAGCGCGTACCCCGTGACCGCCGGGAAACCGCCGAACAGCATCGCGGCGACGGCGACCGCGAGGATCGCGGCGTCTCCGGCCCGGCGCCGCTGCACGATCCGCTCCAGTGCCCAGAACACGAACGGGATCACCGCGGCGGTGCGCGTCTGCGGCCAGTTCGTCCAGGCGACGAGGAACGCGCTGGAGACGAACACGAGCCCGCCGAGCAGCGCGGGCGCGCGGGCGAGCCCCAGCCGGCGCGCGTACAGGAAGCACCCCCCGGCGGCGACGACGATCTCCACCAGCTTCACCCACGCCGGCGCCAACCAGCCGGGGAGCAGGTAGTACGGCACGGTGAGCGGCGACGCGACGGCGAAGTTCGGCGTCGCCCCGAGCGGGACCCCGCCCAGTATGTACGGGTTCCAGGCCGCGATCTCGCCGTCGCGCAGGGCGTCGGCGAACAGCAGCGTGTTGGGGATGATCGTGTCCCAGGTGTCGTCGAGGTAGGTGTTCTGCACCTCTCCGGCGAGCCCGGCGTCGCGGTACGGGCTGTGCTGCACCAGCTCGTCGGTCGCGGCGAACACCCCGGCGCCCACCAGCGGCCCGCCGATCCCGACCAGCGCGAACAGCACCAGTGCGAGCAGCGCCGCGGCCGACGCACCGCGCGGCATCCGGCCCGACGGATCGATCGCCACCTCGCCGTCGCTCACCGAGGCGACCCTATCCAGGGCGAGGGCGCGGCCGGCGACCGCCGCTCGCCGGGACCCCGCGACGAGGACGTCACGGATGCTCACCCAGAATGAATGCCGCATCCCGCGCCGTCGAGGAGAGGGCAGCTCCTTCGCATGCTTCGCACACCGGACAGCAAGGACTCCATCCCCGCCCCGGAGACCGAACCATCAGCGTCCCCGGCCGCCGGGCCCGCGCGCCTGGTCGCCCAACGCCTGTTCTTCTTCGGCCCGTCGGCGGTGGCACCCGAGGACCTCTACGCCCTGGTGCAGCAGGGGATTGCCCGCCGCGAGCGGCGGCGGGTGCACCTCGAGCCAGGCACCAGGCTGAGCACCAACACCTACTTCGGCCGATTCCACGCCACCTACTGGCAGCGCTGGACGACGGTCTCGGAGGTCGAGGTGTCGGCCGTCGTCAGCGGCACCGGGCGGCTTCGACTCCTGGCGTCCGACACGAACAAGGTGTGGCGCATCGTCGCCGCGTGCGAGGTGACCGACGCGACGGAGCAGACCGTGCGCCTCGTCGGCCCGGTCGACCGGTTCGTCGACGGCGGCGGGATGTGGATCGAGGCCGCCACCGAGACCGGGGAGATGACCCTCTCCGACGTCCGCTGGTCGGTTCCGGCGCCCGAGCGCATCGCGCCGACCTCCGTCGTGATCTGCACCTTCAACCGGGTCGAGGACTGCCTCACGACGTTGCAGACCCTGAGCGAGGACCCGGAAGCGCTCGCGGCGGTGCGTGTCGTTCGCGTGGTCGACCAGGGCACCGACCCCTTGGAGTCCCGTCCGCGCTTCGCGGCCCTCGCCGACCGCCTCGGCGACCAGCTCGTCTACCTGCGCCAGCCGAACCTCGGCGGGGCCGGCGGGTTCACCCGCGGCCTGTTCGAGGCCACCGCCGGGGAGTCGGCCGCGGACGAGGACGTCCTGCTGATGGACGACGACGTCCTGCTGGAGCCGGACATCCTGATCCGGCTCACGTCCTTCGCGGCCAGCACGGCGCGACCGGCGATCGTCGGCGGCCAGATGCTCAACCTTCTCCACCCGGGCCACCTGCACATCAGCGCCGAGTACGCCGATCCCCAGCGCCTGCTCGCCGGCCAGCCGATGCCCGACGGGCTCCACGAGAGCTACCTGCTCGGCGTCGACCACGAGGGCCGCCCCAACGTCCTCGACCGGCGCGCCGACACCGAGTACACCGGCTGGTGGAGCTGCCTGATCCCGGCATCGATCGTCCGCGCGATCGGCTACCCGCTGCCGGTGTTCTTCCAGTGGGACGACGTCGAGTTCGGCTACCGGGCGCGGGCCCACGGCTTCCCGTCGATCTCCCTGCCCGGCGCCGGTGTCTGGCACGCGGACTTCGGGTGGAAGAACTGGGACGACTGGCACCGCTACTTCAACCTGCGCAACGCCCTCATCACCGCCGCCCTGCACACGCCGTTCCACTTGCGCGTCGTCGTACGGCAGGTGGCGGGCTTGCTCGGCCAGTACCTCGTGGCGATGCAGTACGGGCTCACCCATACCCTGCTCGACGCCGTCGAGGAGTTCCTCGACGGGCCAGGCACGCTCGAGGACGGGTCGGTCGCCGTCGCCGCCCGGATCCGCCAGGTCCGTGCCGGGTATCCGGAGACCGTCGTGCACCCCGTCGCGTCACTGGACGAGGATTTCCGCGACCTGCAGGTCCGCAGGGCGTCGAACCGGCCCGGCCGGCCACACCTCACCTGGCTGAAGCGGGTGGCGTACCAGGTCACCGGCCGCGCGGCCCATCCCACGGGCCTCGTCACCGCGGGTGATGCGCACTGGTGGCACGTGTCGCTGTTCGAGCGCGCCGCTGTGACGGACGCGTCCGAGCAGGGCGTACGCATACGCCGGCGCGATCGCGCTCTCGCCGCGGCCCTGGCCAAACGCGGTGCCCGCGTGCTCAACCGGCTCCGGCGCGAGGGTCCGGGCGCCGCGGAGCTGTACCGAGCGGCGATGCCGCGGCTCACGTCGCGGGAGAACTGGGCGCGGTTGTACCGGCTGGAGGACGCCCGCCCGGGCCTCACCACGGAGTGAGCAGCTCCACGTCGCGGCGTCCGGCGAGGACAGCGAGACCGCCGTCGAAGGTCACCAGCCGCGCGCCGCGGCGCCGGGCGAGGGTCAGCAGGTGCGCGTCGGTGACCTGGCGGTGTCCGGTGATGGTCGGGACGTCCTCGGCGATCACCGAGACGTCGTCGACGAGGAAGGTGTGGCCGGACACGGCTGTCAGTGCCGAGAGCACACCGCGAGCGGCCTCGACGCCGATCGGGCTGGGCAGGATGTGCGGGTTCGACGAGACTCGGACGAATCCGCTCTGCGTGATCGGGCAGCTCGCCCAGCCGTCGCGGCCGTGGTCGGCGAACCACCGACGGATCCGTGCGTGGTGGACGTGGGAGTCCCAGGCCAACGCCACGAGCGCGTTGACGTCGAGCAGGGCCGACATCAGCGTTCGTCGAGGGCTCGGCGCACCATCTCCGGCGTGATCGGTGGGGTACCCACGGGGACGCGGATGACCGGGAGATCGCCGTCGACCTCGACCCTCGCCGGGGTCAGCCCGCGACGGGCGAGCTCGGAGATGACCGAGCCCAGCGAGCGACGCTGCCCCGCCGCGAGTTCCCGGGCCGCCTCGACGACGTCCTCGTCGAGGTCGAGCGTGGTGCGCACGCCGACGATGCTACCGCATCATCGCATCAGAAGGGTCACTGCTCGCAGCTCTCGATGGTCGTGGCGGATCGTCGACGTCCGAGCGTCAGCCGATGAACTGCCGCCCGGTATAGGCCTCCCCGGCCAGCGTCGGCAACCGCTCCCAGCCCGACCGGCGGACCGCCCCGACAACGAGGTCGTACCCGCCGCCCGGGTGGCGGTAGCGGACCTGTTCCACATGCCCCCACTGCATCATCGGCTCGCCGCCAGGCGGATCCAGGGCCGAGGGCAGCTCGACGAACCGCGAGACCCGGTCGACCTGCACCAGGGTGCCGCCGTTGGGGGCGAACGTGCTGTTCTCCTCGACCGCTCCCTCCAGCCCGTCACCGGCGCGCAACCGGAACCGCGGCGCCTCGGCGATGCCGTGCACGATCGCGATCTGGTCCACGCACGGCCATAGCACCGCGGAGACCTGGTCGGCGAACACCGGCGTACCGGCGACGACCTCCGCGACCGGACGCCCGCCCGCGCGGACCTCGCCGGCGAGCCCGCACGCGTCACCGCGCAGCGCCGCCAGGTTCGTCGAGGCCACCGAGGCACCGGGCGCGTGCGACAGCGGTGCCGCGGTGAACACCAGCAGCATCAGCGCCACCCCGCCCGCGACGGCCATGCCGAGCACGGCCCGGTCCGGTGCGGGCGCCGGAGCCCGCCCGGCCCGCCGCGCCCACCACACCGCGAGGGTCGCCACCGCCAGCCACAGCAGCGGGTTGCGCAGGTGCAGCGGGCCGATCCCGGGAGCGGTGGCGGCGAAGGAGAGCGGCGTGTCGAGCACGCGGTGGTTGCCGAAGGGCTGGCCCCAGTCGCCGAACGGGCGCCACAGGTTCGGCCCCGCGAAGGCGACGGACGCGGCCGCGACCGCGAGGGCGGTGGCGGCCGCGAAGGCGGCGCGCGGGGCGCGGCGCGGCACCGGGGAACGCAGCAGCGCCAGCGCGAGCAGCAGTGTCGCCGGCGCCGCGACCGCGCCGAAGTGGTTGACCCACTTCGTCGGCGTCAGCGACATCGACACCAGGCCGAGCGCCGTGACCAGCGCCGCCGCCCGCAGCAGCCGCCCGCTCGGGCCACCCGTTCCGGCTCGGCGGCCCAGCCCGACCAGGCTCGCCCCGAGCACCGCCAGCGTCAGCAGCACGGGCAGCCGCTTGCCCCACGCGCCCTGGTCATCGGGCCCGAGCAGGTTCGCGTAGTGCACGAACTCGTCGTGCCACGGGTGCTGGCGGTAGTACCAGCGGTGCACGGCGACGGACTCCAGCACGTCGCCGAGCGACGCGTCGGCGAACCCGACGGGGACGACCACCGTCGCGGTCGCGACCGCCAGCAGCACCGCCGCCACCCGCTCCGCCACCCCGGCGGCCCGCAGCCGACGCCACAGGAACGGCAGCGCGAGCACCAGCGGCGCGACCGCCACGAGCGCGGTCGGTGAGACCGTCATCGTCAGCGCCGCGACGGCGGTGGCCGCCGCCAGCAGCCCGATCGACTCCCGCCGCCGCGCCAGCTCCGCCAGCAGCAGCACCACCGCCGAGCCGAGCACGATGAGCGGCTCGGGTCGCAACGTGATCCCGTAGGGCAGGAACCACGCCAGGTGCGCGCCGGCCAGCGCCCACGGCGCGACCCGCGGATGCGCACGCCCCAGGACGGTGGCGAGCAGCACCCGCAGCACCGCGTACGTCGCCAGGCCGTAGACCAGCGGCAGGACCCGCAGCCACAGCAGGCCCCAGCCACCGAGCGATCCCCAGGCCTGCATCGCGTACTGCGCCAGCACGAACGGATTCTCGGTGACGTTGAACTGGTAGATGTAGTTGCCGACGTAGCCCGATGCCGTCGCGTTGCGGGCCATCAGCGCGTACCAGGAGTCGTCGATGTTCATCGGGCCGAGCACGGCCCAGGCGGCGGACACGACGAGAACGCCGGCGTCCGCCACCGAGGCCCGCGGCCGCACGAGCGCGCCGCCGCGGCCGGGCCAGGCCCGCCGGGCCAGCGCCAGCAGCACGGCCAGCGCCACGGCGTGCGCCACCAGCAGGGCGAGCTTGAGCGCCGACGGCGAGGACTCGTACCGCGCGTCCGGGCGCAGCTCCACCGCGAGCCCCGCGGCCTCCGGCAACCCCTCGGCCTCGGTCTGCAGCATCGCCACCTGCGGCGGCAGCAGATCCGCCCGCTCGACCAGCACCGCACCGGCCTCCGGAGCCCGACATGGCTCCACGTCGGCCTGGGAGGGGGCCCGCAAAGCCCGACATGCTTCCATGTCGGGCTCGGTGGGCGGGTCGGTGCGCAGCAGCACCCGCAGCCCACCGCCGTCGGCCTCGACGGCATAGGCGCACCCATCCTCGGCCAGCGGCTCGACGACCAGCTGCGGGCCGGCCGACACGGTGACCGTCCCGTCCCGCACCGCGACGACCAGCCCCGAGCCGAGCTCCGGGTCGACGTCGGCCGGCAAGGTCCGCAGGGCCTCGCCGCCGCCGCGCGCGTCGAGGGCCCGCAGGGTGGCGCACGGAACGGTCGCGCGCAGCTCCAGCGGCCGGTACGGCGAGAGCGGCAACACCGTCGACGCCGGCGGCTCCCCGGCCCGCGGCCACGTCACGACCGGGTCGTCGGCGTCCACGGGCGCGAGGACGGCGGCGACACCGAGCAGCCCGGTGAGCAGCCCCAGCGCGGCGACCAGCACCGGGCCGAGGCGCCGGCGCGGTCTCACGCCTCGAAGATCTGCTTCCAACCCTCGCGGCCGGTGAGATGGGGCTGGGCGTCGCGGTAGCGACGGCGCAGCTGCGGCCACTCCCGGCCGATCCGGCGCAGCAGCGAGAACGACGTGGCGAGCTGCTCGCGGAACAGCTGCGGATCCCGACGGCGGAAGGTGACGCCGCGCCCGTCGGGTGTGGACACGGTGGCCGAGTCGAGCCGGGCCAGGGTGAACCACTGCGCGTACTTCGCCGGCAGGTTGCGCTGCGGCACCTCGCGGTGCGCCGGGTCCGGGGCGCGCAGGTTGTGCACGACGCTGCGCAGCAGGCCCTTCACGATCGCCGGCTTCGAGGTCGGCGGTCCGGCGAACATCTGCGCGGCCAGCGCGTCGAGCTCCGACGGCGGCACCTGGGTGGCCGAGTCGAGCGGGCGCCCGTCGTCGTACTCCGCCCGGGTGGCCCGGATCTCGCCGAGCACGGTCGGCAGCGTCTCGAAGAGCCGCTCGGGACCGTCGAGGAAGTCGCGCAGCGCCATGTGCTGCAACGCCATCGCCGAGTACTCCATCAACATCAGGTGGCGCAGCGAGCGCTTGAACGTGTCGATCAGCAGCGCGCGTGGGTTGTCGGGCCCGTGCAGCGCGGCGGCCACGTAGCGGTTGCGGTAGTGGAAGTAGGCCTGCCAGTCGCTGGTGTCGTCCTTCTCCAGGAACGACATGTGCCAGATCCCGATGCCCGGCACCGTCGCCGTGCGGTAGCCGCGCGAGCGGGCCCGCAGGCCGTACTCCGCGTCGTCCCACTTGATGAACAGCGGCAGCGGCAGCCCGAGGTCCTCGGCGACCGAGCGCGGGATCAGGCACATCCACCAGGCGTTGTAGTCGACGTCGACCCGCCGGTGCAGCCACTCGCTCTGCCGCAGCGAACGGGCCGCGAAGTCGTGGTGCGGCTCGGTGAGCGGGGCGTTGCGCCACAGGAACGCGTTGCGGTCGACGACCTCGCCCATCGTCGAGAGCTGCGAACGCGACTGCAGCGACAGCATCTGCCCGCCGACGAGCATCGGCTCGCGCGCGTACCGGGAGAACGCGACGGCGCGCAGCACCGAGTCGGGCTCGAGCAGGATGTCGTCGTCCATGTAGAGGATCTGCTCGCAGTCCGTGGACCCCAGCGCCTCGTACATCACCCGGGCGTAGCCGCCGGAGCCGCCCAGGTTGGGCTGGTCGATGACGCGCAGCCGGTCGCCCAGGCGCGCCGCGACCGTCTCGAACCCGGCCGCGTCGCGGACCTTGCGCGTGCCCTGGTCGGGCAGGATCACCGCGGTGACGGCGTCCAGGACCAGCGGGTCCTCGCCGATCGCGGTGAGGGTCGCGACGCAGTCGTCGGGCCGGTTGAACGTCGGCATCCCGATCGTGACGGCGGCGCGGCCGCGCCCCGGCTCGGCGGCGTACCAGCCGCCGCCGTGCAGGACGAGCTCGGCGTCGTCGGTGGTGAGGTCGAACCAGTACCAGCCGCCGTCCTCGAACGGGCGCAGGTCGAGCGTGACGTCGATGTGGCGACGCCCGCCGGTGAGCACCTCGCCGCGCTCGAAGATCTGCGCGCCGTCGGCCTTCGACCGGTACACCTCGACGCGCCCCGCGCCCTCGACGTCGAGGCGCAGCTGCACCGTCGTGAGCGTGCTCCAGCGCCGCCAGTAGCCGGCCGCGAACGCGTTGAAATACGCGGCGAAGGACACTTCGCTCTGCTCGGGCAGCACCGCACCGGTCCGCGACGTCACCCGTAGCCGCCGCGCCCCGGCCGTCGCGCCGACCACGTCGAGCGGCCGGCGCAGCGTCATCGGGTCCGGCACCGTGGCCAGCGTGATCGCCCTGCGCTCGTCGACGTAGAGCGCGCGCACGCCCGTCGGGTCGACCGAGCGCGGCAGGATCACCCGCTGCAGCAGGTGGGCGGCCGGGCGGGTTTCGGTCGGCGGGAGGCTGCTGACAGCGGTCGCGGCGGTGGTCATCGGGTGCGGCTCAGTCCTCGCTGGTCTCGGTGCCCGACAGCGGCAGGCCGTCGGTGAAGTAGGGGGCGATGCGGTTGTCGAACATCGTGAGCGCCGAGCCGATCGCCATGTGCATGTCGAGGTACTTGTAGGTACCCAGGCGCCCGCCGAACAGCACGTTCGACGCCGCGGTCTCCTTGCGGGCCAGCTCGCGGTAACGCTGCAGCTTCGTGCGGTCCTCTGCGGTGTTGATCGGGTAGTACGGTTCGTCGCCCGGCTCCGCGAACCGCGAGAACTCGCGCATGATCACGGTCCGGTCGGCCGGGTAGTCGCGCTCCGGGTGGAAGTGGCGGAACTCGTGGATCCGGGTGAAGGGGATGTGCTCGTCGTTGTAGTTGACGACCGACGTGCCCTGGAAATCGCCGGTGGCCACGACCTCCTGCTCGAAGTCGAGCGTCCGCCAGCCGAGCGCGCCCTCCGCGTAGTCGAAGTAGCGGTCGAGCGGACCGGTGTAGACGACGGGCGTGCCGGCCGGGATCGCGTCGCGGACGTCGAAGTAGTCGACGTCGAGGCGCACCTCGATGTCGTCGTGGTCGGCCATCCGCTCCAACCAGGCGGTGTAGCCGTCCGTCGGCAGGCCCTCGTAGGTGTCGTTGAAGTACCGGTTGTTGAACGTGTAGCGCACCGGCAGCCGCGTGATGATCGACGCGGCGAGCTCCTTGGGATCGGTCTGCCACTGCTTCGCCGTGTACCCCTTGACGAACGCCTCGTAGAGCGGGCGTCCGATCAGCGAGATCGCCTTCTCCTCGAGGTTCTGCGCGTCCTTCGTGTCGATCTCGCTCGCCTGCTCGGCGATCAGCGCGCGAGCCTCGTCGGGGGTGTAGTAACGCCCGAAGAACTGGTTGATCAGCCCGAGGTTCATCGGGAACGCGTAGACGTTGTCGCCCACCCGGGCGAACACGCGGTGCTGGTAGTTCGTGAACGACGTGAAGCGGTTGCAGTACCGCCAGACCCGCTCGTTCGAGGTGTGGAACAGGTGCGCGCCGTAGCGGTGCACCTCGATGCCCGTCTCCGGCTCCGGCTCGGAGTAGGCGTTGCCACCGATGTGCGCGCGGCGCTCCAGCACCAGCACCCGCTTGCCCAGCTCGGTGGCCGCCCGCTCGGCAACCGTCAGCCCGAAGAAACCGGAGCCGACGACGACCAGATCCCACCCTTCGTACGTCACGTCGACCGAGGGTAGCGGCGCGGGGGTCGGCGGGCCGGATCGGGCGGTGCCCGGTCAGTACGCTGACCGGAGATCGGAGATCGGGAGCGAAGGGGACGCACCGCCGCATGAGCTGGCTCGCCGTCGTCCCGCCCGCGCTGCTGGCAGCAGGGTTGCTGCTCGGTCCGGGGCTGGCCGTCGCGCTCGCGCTGGGCCTGCGCGGGATCCTCGCCTGGGGGGTGGCGCCGGTCGCCTCGGTCGCCGTGATCGGCTCCTCGGCGGTGGTGGCCGGCGGGCTGGGCGTGCCGTGGTCACCGCCCGTCCCGCTCGCCGCCGCGGGGCTGGCGGTGCTCGTGGCCGCGCTCGGCCGGGCACCGGCCCGCCGCCGGAGCCCCGCGAGTCGGGGCGGATCCGGACGTGAGTCGGGGTGGTTGCGGGCACGAGCCGGCGGGTCCGAGGGTGGCGCCGCTGCCGCGGGACTGACCGTCGCGGCGCTGCTTGGGGCGGCCACCGCCGCCGCGGGGATGCAGCGGCCGGACGCGCTGTCGCAGACCTTCGACGCGATCTTCCACTACAACGCCGTGGCGCGGATACGCGCGACGGGCGAGGCGTCGTCGCTGGTGGTCGGCGTCCTCGCCGCGCCGGCGGCGGAGGTCGCGTTCTACCCGGCAGGGTGGCACTCGTTGGTGGCGCTGCTGGTCCCGGCCGCGGGCGGGTCGATCCCGCTGGCGTCCAACGCGGCGGCGGTCGTCGTCGCCGCGCTGGTGTGGCCGCTGTCCTGCCTGGTCCTGGTGCGGACGCTCGTCGGGCGGTCCGCGCCGGCGATGCTGGTGACCCCGGTCGTCGCCCTGGCGTTCATCGCGTTCCCGTGGTCGCTGATGACGTTCGGGGTGCTGTGGCCGAACCTGCTGGGGCTCGCCCTCGTCCCGGTCGGGCTGGCGGCAGCGGTGACAGTGGCCGGGCTCGGGCGCGACGGCGGGCTCGGCTGCGGGCAGGCCGTGGTGATCGGCTCGGGGTGCGCCGTCGCGCTGGGGTTCGCACACCCGAACACGGTGTTCACCCTCGCGCTGGTCGCGGCGTTCCCGCTCGGGTGGGGAGTCGTGGCCGCCGTCCGGCGGTTCCGGGGCGATGGCCGCGGGTGGGCCGCGCTCGGCGTGTCGGCGGCGGCGCTCGCGGTGGGCGCGACCGCGATCTACTTCTGGGTGTTCTCGCCGCTGTTCGAGGTGGTGCGCGAGTTCGACTGGCCCGCCTACCAGACCGCGCCCGACGCCGCCCGCGAGGTTCTACTGCACGCGACGAACAACCAGGGCGCCGCGTGGTCCCTCGCGCTCGCGGTCCTCGGCGGCGCCGCGGTGGCCACCCGCCACCGAGCGCTGCGGTGGCTGCTGCCCGCGCACGTCATGACCGGTGCGCTGTTCGTGCTCGCGTCGGCGTCGGATTCTGCGGTCTCGGCGGCGCTCACCGGGATCTGGTGGAACGACCCCTACCGCCTCGCCGCGATGCTCCCGCTGACCGGCGTGCCCCTCGCCGTCGTCGGCTTGCTGGCCGCCGCCGGCTGGGCTGCCCGCACCGTCCGCGGACCCGGGCCCCTCCCCGTCGCGGCCGCGCTGCTCGCCGTGCTCGTCGCGGCCTCCGGCGGCCTGTACCTGCGCGACCACGCCGGCTTCATGACCGTCACCTACCCTGCCGCCGGCGGGGACTTCCTCGACCCGGCCCGGCGCGCCTTCCTCGAACGCATCGCCGACGACATCCCGGACGGCGCGGTGGTTGCGCAGAACCCGTGGGCCGGCGGCGCGCTGCTGTTCGCGCTCACCGGGCACCGGGTGCTGTTCCCGCACCTCGACGGCGAGTGGACCGACGACCAGCGCTACCTCGCCCGCAACCTGCGCGACGCGGCCACCGACCCGCGCGTGTGCCGCATCGCCGCCGACCTCGGCGTCACCCACGCCATCGCGGGTCCGCTGGCCGTCGCGGAGTGGGACCAGCGGGCCTACTTCTACCCCGGGATCGCGGACCTCGACGAGGCGCCCGGCTTCGAGTTCGTCGAGGCCGGCGGCGGGCTGGCGCTGTACCGGATCACGGCTTGCCGCGGCGCGTCGGAACCCGCCGCCGGATAGCGGGCCGAGACGCGCGCTGCGGTCCCGACCCGACGCTCCGCTCATGACCTCGCCGGTGTCGTCGACGGGGTGAACGGGTAGGGAGCACCTCGATGCACCCGCAGCCTCCGGCGGCCGGCGGGTCCCGGCGGGAGGAGGGCGCCCATGACGTCGCTGCGTGAGCGCCCGCTGCCGCTGCTCGGCCCCGAACACGCCACCCGCGGCCGTCGGGCACGGCTCTCCGCTGCGGCCGCGACAGCTCTCCCGACCGTGGTGCTCGCCTGGCACCAGTCGCTGTACGGGCGGTGGATCGTCGACGACGCGGCGATCACGTTCGCCTACGCCCGCTCGATCGCTACCGGCGCCGGTCCGGTGCTGCAACCCGGCGCCGAGGAGGTGGAAGGCTGGTCGAACCCGGCATGGCTCGCGGTGCTCGTCGTCGCCCGCTGGCTGGGGTTGTTCGACCGCGGGGCCTGGTTCGGGGTGCCGGACCTGGTCCTGCTGCCGAAGGCCTTGGCGCTGGTTCTGTGTGCGTCGATGTTCGCCGCCTTCTTCGTGATCTGTCGGGCCGTGCGGGTCCCCGCCCCCGGGGTGGTCACCGCCGGCGCCGGCGTGGCGGTCGCGGGGGTGCCGTCCTTCGCGATCTGGACGACCTCGGGGTTGGAGAACCCGCTGCTCGCCGCGGCCGCCGTGTGGCTCGCCGCGGTGCTGGCCCGGGCGGCTACCCGTGAGCAGCTGGGCGGGTGGGATGTCGCCACGTGCTGCGGGCTGCTAGCAGCGCTCGCCGCGCTCACCCGCCCGGACGGGCTGGTGTACGTGGCCGCCTATCCGATCGCGGTGCTGCTCCTGTTCCGCGGTCGATCCTCCCGGGCGGCCACGGCCGTCGCGGTGTCACTGGTGGTGTTCGCCGTCCCGGTTGGTCTCTACTTGTGGTGGCGAATGGCGACCTTCGGCATGTGGCTGCCCAACACTGCTCTGGCCAAGGCCCAGAGCACGCCGGGGCTGGAGGACCTGCAGCGGCCGTCACAACTGGTCGCCTACGGCGGGTGGTTACTCACCGTGGTGGCGGTCGGTCTGGTCGGCGCCGCGCTGGCGGCGCCCGGCCGGGCACGCACCGGCCTGGTGGCCGTGCTGACGCCGCTCGGGTTGGCGTTGGTCGCCTATGCGGTGCTGGAGGCCGACTGGATGGGTGAGCACCGGTTCGCCACCCCGGTGTGGCCGCTGGCCGCGGTCGCCACGGCCGCCGCGGCCGCAGTGGTACTCCCCGGACTGGCGGCCCGGGCCCGAGTCATCGCAGTGGCGGTCGGGCTGGTCGCAGCAACGGTGTCCGGCGTGGCGTGGGCTGGTGCGGCCGAACGGTTCCGGGCTACGCCGACGACGACGATGTGCGCGACCGCGCAGGTCATGGGTGCGACGGTGAACGAGTTCGGCCGCATCCTCGGCGTGACCTCCGGCCGGATCGCCACACCCGACATCGGTGGGGCAGCCTTGAGCAGCCGTTACCAGGTGCTGGACCTCGGCGGGCTGACCTCGCCGGTGGTGGCCCGGTTCTGGCGTGACCAGGACATGGCAGGCTTGCGGGACCACGTCCTCGACGAGGTGCGCCCGGAGTTCATCGAGCTCCACGGCGGATGGGCGACCGCGTCCGGTCTGCTCGACGATCCCCGGATGGATGCCGGTTGGGTTCCGATCCTCAAGGTGAGGGAGACGGCGGGGTGGTGGGTACGCCGCGACCTCGCGACTCCGCAGGGCCTGGCGGCGGCGACGGCGCACGCCCAGACGGTGGGGATGCACTGGCGCGGGCACTACATGTCGCGGGCGCGGCGGTCGTCCTGCGGGGAGACGCTGACCCCGTCCGTCGGACCCGTGCTGGCGTGACCCCCAGTCTCCGAATGCCCGGGCAGCGACCGCGTCAGGACAGGGCCCGCACGCTCTCCAGATCGAGCCGGTAGACCGACACCGATCCTTCGCGGAAGGCCAGCTCGAGACCCGGGAGGTTCTGCTCGTCGAGGTCCGTCAGCCCCGGCGCCAGGGTGTAGGGCACGGAGGGATCCGCCCACCCGCCGGGCGAGCGCCCCGCCCCGATCCCCGGCGCCTCGGAGTCGACGTACACCCAGGCGACGTTCAGCCTGACCAACTGCTCGCGGATCGCCGGGTCCGTCGGGTAGCTGTCGAACGACTCGAGCAGCTGGTGGGTGTACGGCGCAATCCCCGTACCGAGTGTCGCGACGTTGACGACGGGGATGCCCTCCTCCACATAGAGGAAGGTCGACCCGTCGTTCGCGGAGTTCAGCACCCGCTGCCCCGGTTCGACCCGCTCGGCGAGCCACTCGATGGCCGCCCGGTCGTCGGCGGTCACCCTGGTGAACTCCGGATCGCCGTAGCGTTCGGAGACGGCGACAGCCGCGAGCTCGGCGGAGCGGGAGCCGGGGCCCGACAGGAAGGCGAGGACGAAGGCGACGACGAGCGCGGAGACCGCCCAGGAGCCCCGCACCACCACGGGTAGGTGCCGCCGCACGACCCCGACGACGGCCATGGTCAGAATCACCACGCCCAGCGCGGCCAGCACGGGAACGAACAGCGCCACGTGCGACCAGATCCGCAGCAGGGCGTTGTAGAAGAAGCCGGTCACGGGAGCCTCGAACCCCGTGCCCGGGCTCCGGAACGCGCCGAAGGTGATGGCCGCCCAGCAGGCCCAGGCGGTGACCGGTCCCAGGCCCCGCCCCAACCGGACGACCGTGACGACGCCCACGAGGTAGAGCCCGGTCATCGCCAGCTGACCGATGGCCCGGTCCGGGTCGAGGTAACCCCCGTACGGGAGCCCGATCGTGCTGCCCAGCGCATCGCCGAAGGCCGTGGCCGGCGCGTTGGCCGGAAAGCCGGCCACCCCGGCCACCGATCCGGAGGCTCGTAGGAGCAGCGGCAGTGCCACGATCAGTCCGACGACGCCGGCGGCCGCGATGGGGACAACGGCGCGGGTGAGCCGGGTGCGCCCCTCCCGGGTCACGAGATCGCCTGCGTACCACGCGGCGACGCTGATCCCGACAGTCAGGGCGGCACCCGGATAGGCGGCGACGATGCCGGCGGCTCCGAATCCGAGCGGGACCGACAGCGGCCACCTCTGGTTCCCCGCCGCGAGGAACGCCGCGATCAGGCCCGGAGCGAGGGCGAGGGCGACGGCTGTCGGGTAGATGCCGCCGTCGTGGATGAGTTGGAAGGTGGGTCGATACAGGCCGGCGGAGAGTACTGCGGCGCAGCCCGCGCCCAGCCAGGCGCCGGAGTCACCGAGTCGCAGCCGGCGCGCGGCCAGGTAGGTGAGCACGGCGACCGAGGTGCTCCAGCCCACCGCCAGGTAGACGACCGTCATCGCGTTCAGGGCGTTGACAACGTCCATGCCGGCCGAGGCGAGCAGCGCCGGCCCGTAGAGTGATCCCGCCGGGTAGAAGTACGTCGCCCCGCCGTCGAGCAGGTCGGACGGCATCAACTGCCACGGACCCGCCAGGCCGGTGCGCGCGATGAAGGCGACGACGAGGTGATGGGTGACCATGTCGTGCTCCTGGCCCACCGTCGCCAACCCGTCCATGCCGCGGTACCAGGTGGTCGCACCGATAGCGGCACCGGCGAGCACGAGGCCCAGACCGATCGACGGAACGGCGCGAGGTCGGGTCGGCCGGCGGATGACGCCCGATCGGATCGCCCTCGTCAACCCCACCGCGAGCAGGGCCGCCGTCACCACGCCGACAGCCAGCAGGTCGAAGGAGAAGCCCGACACGCCACCGAGGGCGGCGATCACCAGGAAGAGGCCGATCGACGCGGTCGGCGACAGCGCCATGATCAGCAGAGGGCTCCGCACTCCGCAGGCCGCGATCAGTGCCAGACCGGGTACGACCGCGAGCATCACGCCGGCGAGGAGGCTCACCGCGTCGAAAGCGATCACGAGGCTCGGCCCGTCGAGCGCGGGCAGGCGACCCGGCGACGGCCCGGACCGCAGGCGAGCGGCCCGTGGGACGGCGCGTCCGTCCGAGCGTCCGAGTCAACCACCGACCGCAGGTTAGCGGTGTCGCGTCGGCGAACGGACCTCGCCCCGGCACTGCCGGAGGGGCCGGCGGCCGGAGCCGACCCCTCGCGATCGGCCGCGCCCGCTCTCCGCACGGCCCTACCCGATCGCCTTCACCGCGTTCGCGGCAACCGAGCGGAGGCTGTGGTTCCTCGACACCCACCGGGAGAGCTCGACCCGGCGACTCGTCGTCACCGTGGCGTTCAGCGCCTCGTCCATCGCCTCGGCCACGGCGGCCTCGTGCCACTCGACGGCCCAGCCGAGTCCGTTCCGGCGGATGAGATCGGCCATCGGACCGACTCCGGCGTAGATCACCGGCGCGCCGGCCGAGAGACCGGAGAGCGCCTTCGTGGTGAAGGCGTAGTCGTATCCGCACCCGGGCTTCAGGGAGGCCAGGGCCGCCGCAGCCGTGGAGAACTCCCAGCGCAGCCGTTCGGGCGGCTGCGGCCCGCGGAACTCGATCCTGCCCGGAGCCAGCTCGTCGGCCAGCCGCCGCAGCGTCACGACGTCCGAGCCCTGCCCGACCATGAGCATCCGGGCGTCGGGATGCCTGTCGACGATCCTCGCAAAGGCGCGGACAAAGACCTCGGCTCCGTGCAGCTCGGACATCGTGCCGCCGTAGACGAGCTTCCTGGCCGAGCCCGTCGCGGCGTCGGGGGCGAACTCGAACCTGCCGGTGTCCACCCCCACCCCGACGACCGTGACGAGTTCCTCGGGGACCCCGAGCGCCAGCAGGTCGTCGCGCACGCCGTCCGACACCGCTATGACCTGCCGGGCACCCCGCAGCACCCAGCGTTCGACGGCCCTCAACACCCGGACCACCACGCGATTCACGCCGATGCCCTGCGCCGCAGTGGACACCACGTCGGCGGAGTAGTGGTAGTAGGGGATGCGCTTCAGCGCGCACACCGCCCGGCTGACGGCTCCGGTGGTCGGCGGTGGTTCGACCACGACCATGTCGGTCGAGCAGCACAGCAGGCGGAAGAACAGCGGCAGGTCGAAGCTCAGGTACTGCAGGTAGCCGCGGACGCTGCCCTCGCCGTTGCGCAGGACGGGCCAGCGCCTGACGTCGATGCCTGCGTCGTCGGCCGCCGCCCCGTCCGGAGGCCGGGTGGTCAGCACCGACACGGCGTAGCCCTGCGCCAGCAGCTCGTCGGCCAGGGCTCCGAGGCGGTAGGCGGCCGCGGCCGGCTCCGGCCGGAACAGTCGGGAGACGATCGTGACCCTGCCCGCCATGCGGTCAGCCGCTCTCGGCGGACCGGCGGGCCGACTCGAGCAGCCGTTCCGCCGTCCGCAGGGTGTTCAGGCCGTCCTGGAGCGAGACGATGTCCGCCCGTCGGCCGTGCACGGCGTCGCGGAACGCCTCGTGCTCGGCCCGGAGCGGTTCACGCTTCTGGATCGCGAACCGCGTGACGTCACCCTCGGTCACACCGCGGAAGTTCGCGACGGACTCCCACTCCGTGGCCACCACGCCGTTGGCATAGAAGCTGAGGTCGGCGGTCAACGTATCCGCCACGAACGCGCCCTTCTCGCCGGTCACGACGGTCACCCGCTCCTTCATCGGCGAGAGCCAGTTCACGAGGTGGTTGGTGATGGTGCCGTTCGCCAGCCGACCGGTCGCCGCGACCATGTCCTCGTGGGCCCGTCCGGAGCGGGTCGTGACCTGCGCCGCGACGCTCGCGTACTCGGACTGCGCGATCCACGCCGTCAGGTCGATGTCGTGGGTGGCGAGGTCCTTGACCACCCCGACGTCGGCGATCCGGGCCGGGAACGGCCCCTGCCTGCGGGTGGCGATCTGATAGACCTCGCCGAGATCACCGGATGCCATGCGCGCGCGCATCGACTGCAACGCCGGGTTGTACCGCTCGACGTGGCCCACGGCGCCGATGACACCGTTCACCGCGAATGCCTCGACCAGCCGCGACGCAGCCTCGACGTTGTGGGCGATCGGCTTCTCGATCAGCGTGTGCACGCCCGCCTCGGCGAGCGCAATGCCGATCTCCTCGTGCATCCCGGTGGACACGGCGCAGACGGCCACGTCGATGCCCGCGTCGATGAGTGCCTCGACGTCACCGAGCACGGGCAGCCCGTCGGCGACGCCGTGCGGGTCACCGTTGGCGTCCGCGACGGCGACCAGGTCCATCCCGTCGACCTCGCGAACCACGCGGGCGTGGTGGCGTCCCATCATGCCGAGGCCGATCAGCCCGACGCGCAGCGCAGCCACCTCAGGCACCCGCCTTCGCGAGGGTGTTCACTGCGGCGACGATCCGTTCCCGGTCCTCGTCATCCAGCGACGGATGCACGGGCAGGGACAGCACCGTCCGTGCTGCCTGCTCCGTGTTCGGCAGGTCGTCGGTGCGCGCGAACGCGGGCAGTCGATGGGTCGGCGTGGGGTAGTACGCCCCGGATCCGATCCGGTACTCGTCCCTCAGCGCGGCGGCGAACCCGTCGCGGTTCTCCGGGATCCGCACCGTGTACTGGTGGTAGACGTGCACGGCCCCGTCGGCCACCGCGGGACGGTCGACCCCGTCAAGGTTCTCGTCGAAGAACTGGGCGTTGGCCCTGCGCGCCGCCGTCCACTCCCCGATCCTCGCCAGCTGCGCTCGCCCGATCGCGGCGTGCACGTCGGTCATCCGGGCGTTGAAGCCGACTATCTCGTTCTCGTACTGGCGCAACATCCCCTGGTTGCGCAGCAGGCGAACGGTCCGCTCCCACTCGGGCTTCGCGGTGGCGACCATTCCGCCTTCACCTGACGTCATGTTCTTGGTCGGGTAGAGGCTGAAGACAGCGACGGCGCCGAACGTTCCCACCCGCCTGCCGGCCAGGCTGGCGCCGTGCGCTTGCGCGGCGTCCTCGTAGAGCGCGAGGCCGTGCCGTTCGGCCAGCCGTTCGAAGGCAACCATGTCCGCCGGGTGCCCGTACAGGTGCACGGGCATGATCCCTCTGGTGCGTTCGGTCAGCCGGCCCGCGACGTCGCGGGGGTCGAGGCAGTAGTGCTCGGGTTCGATGTCGGCGAAGACCGGGGTCGCCCCGGCGAGCGCGACCGCGTTCGCCGTGGCCGCGAACGTGAAGGAGGGCACGATCACCTCGTCGCCGGGACCGACGCCGGCGGCGAGCAACCCGAGGTGCAAGCCGGCCGTGCCGGAGTTGACCGCCACGGCCGCGCGTCCGTCCAGCAGAACCCGGCTGAACTCCTGTTCGAACGTGGCGACCTCGGAACCCTGCGCCAGCATTCCGGAGAGGAGCACGGCATCCACGGCCGCTCGCTCCGCCTCACCGATGATGGGGCGGGCGGCCGGGATGAAGCCCTTGGTCACGCGTGGCCCTTCGCGTCGTTGGTGGAACCCGCGCAGCCTATGGAACCCGGTCGGCGAGCCGGCCGGGTGGGGGCGGGCGACAGGGCCTGCGGGGGCGACCTCCGAGAGGCACACCGGCCGGTGCTAGCGGTTCGAGACGAGGAGTTCGGGGGAGGCCGGGTCCCGGACCCCGCGCACGTGGACGCGAGGCGCACCGCGGTCGCCGGGCGCGATGTCGTCGACGCTGTACACCAGCGTCGGCCCGTCGGGCAGCGGGACCGACGCCGCGATGCCGACCCTCCGGTCCGGAAGCGTGAACTCGGCGCCGGACAGGACGGTTCGTGGCTGCAGCGCCAGCAGCTGCGGCATCCGGGTACCGGCGACGACGATGGTGCCCGGCCTCTGGTCACGCAGGGCGTCGGTCACCGCGTCGGCGTAGCGGGCGGCGGTCACGCGATCGGCGTGGTCGTGCAGGACCGTCCGTCCGAACGCCGGCGCCGGACTGAGGGTGACGAACGACGACAGGGCTACGACCGCCGCGACACCGGCCAGCTGAGCGACGGGGACGGTGAGCGCCAGCACCAACCAGGTCAGCGGCACCACCGGGGCGAGGTAGGCCGCCTCGAGGGGCAGGGCGGCGAATGCGGCCAGCGTGGCCACGATCCCGGCGAGGGATGCGAGGAGCCACTGCTTCTGCCGCGGGGCAAGGTGCGGAGGGCTGCACAGCAGCCGGTACGCGGCGGAGATGATCGCCACCGCCATGGCGATCGTCCCGAATGCGCCCCACACACCGCTGCTGGCGTGCGCGGCAGCGACGGGCCACGGCACCGCAGCGGTGTAGGCGAAGACGAACCGGAGGCCCCCGTAGCTGACCGCGGGTACCGCGAAGAACGCAGCGGTGGTCACCGCGGCCGATGCGAACACCCGAGCCCACGTCGCGAGCGGTGCGCGCTCGAGGACCAGCAGGGCCGCCACGACGACGACCAGCACAGCGGTCGAAGGCCGTGCGGCGATCGCGAGGCCGAGCAACAGGCCCGCGGAGAGGTGCGCTCGGCGCGCCGCCAGGGCGAGCGCGCCGAGCAACAAGGCCAACGACCAGGTGAAGTCCATGAAGGTGACGTCGTTGCGATAGATGACCGGCGTCAGGACGTACCCCGCGACCGGCACCGGCCACGGGTGAACCTGCAGGGTCCGCAGGAGGTCGCCGAAGGCGAGTGCGCCGGCGGCGCCCACAGCAGCCGTCACGGTGGGGTACACCCACCAGGGGGCACCGGCGATGGTGGCTGCCACCAGCTCGACCAGCGGGTAGCTCGGTGGTCTTGACGCCTGGTACACCCCGGTGTCGGCAAGCATCCGTCCTGCGAGCACGAGCCGCCATGCGTCGGCGTCGGCTCCGACGCCGGCTCCCAGCGTGAACGGCAGGCGCGTCAGGAACGCGGCCATGGCCGCGGCAACGAGCGTGACCCTCGTCGACCGCCGGATCGTCGAGGTCGTCGCGGCGGGCATCACGCCAGCGGAAGCTACCTGCCCGGTCACGCGCACCGGTCCGGAGGGCTCGATCCGGAGCCGACCCTCACCGCCGACGGGAGGACCACGGCCGCGGCAGCCGCGCCACCTCCGCGCGGTTCAGCAGCCACCACGCCGCGAGGAAGGCGATGGCGAGGACGGGATCGAGCAGGACCGGAAGGTCCGCGAGCCGCTGGACGGCCGCGATCGCACCGAACACCGCGACACCGAGGGCGATCTTGCCGAACAGCGGACCCCAGGCGTGCCGACCCGAGCGCCAGGCGGCAACGACCACGGCGGCGGCGATGACGACGGTGCCGCAGAGGTACCCGAGGGCGATCGCGTCGATGCCCATCCGGGTCCCGGCGACGAGCCACACCGTGACGCCGACGGTCATCCCGACGAGGCTGGCGCTCATCGTGAGGCGCATCCCCCGCCGCGATCGCGAGGTCAGGGCGTTCACGCTGACCACACCCAGGTTGGTGGCGAGGACCGCCGCGACGAGGACGGGCAGGAGGTCCGCGGCCCTGCTGAACTCCGCGCCCCAGACCAGCTCGACGAGTGCGCGGCTGCAGAGCACGATCGAGCCGAAGATCCCGACGACGAGCACGCTGAACGCGCGCATGGCGCGGTCGGTCTGAGCATGGAAACCGCGCTCGTCACCGCGGCCCCACGTCTCGGCGAGCGACGGCAGCAGGACGAGGCTCAGTGACGCGGCCAGCATCGACGCGGGGGTGGCCAGGTAGAGGGCGGCGGCGTACTGGCCCGCCGCCGCGTCGCCACCGACCAACCGGGCGGCGATCTGCGAGAGCTGCAGGAATCCCGTGCTGGCGAGCGACCCGATCACGCCCAGCGCCACGAACCCGTCGAGCTCGCGGCGTCGCTGCCGCGCCGGCCTGCCGGCGACCCCGTAGGGCCAACCGGCCACGGTGTAGGCGGCGTAGGCGAGGACGAGGGACAGGACGAGAGCGGGGCCGCGTACCCCGGCCAGCAGCAGGGCGGCGAGCGCCGCGAGCCCGAGGGCGACGCTCGTGACGTCCCACCCGATGGCGCGCGGCACCTGGCCGACTCCGAACTGGACGCCGCGGGTGAACGAGTAGCCGGAGTAGGCGACGGTCAGGGCGGCCACGCTCGCGGCCCCGGCCCACGATCCGCCGTCCAGGAGCAGCCAGACGGGCACGCTCACCGAGGCCAGCAGCGTCGTCGTCTCGACGGTCCGCCGCCGGAGATGGGCCGCGGTCGCGGAGACCTCCGCGCGGTCGGCGGCCCCACGCGCCCCGGCCAGGAACTTCGAGGCCGCGCTGCCCGTCGTCGTCGGCCAGAGCAGCGACAGGATCGTGGCCGTCGCGATGGCGGAGGCCAGCACACCGAGCTCCGCGCCGCCGGCGATCCGACCGACGAGGAATGCCGCAGCGAACCGCAGGAACCCCTGCGCGAGCAGGCCCACGGTGCTGAGCGCGCCGGCGCGGGCGAAGGAGGTACGGGTCGGGGCGTCGATCCGGACTGCTGTGAACATCCGGGCGAGGACGTGCGGAGGGTCGCCGGCGCTCATCGACGGGCCAGGACGTCGCGGTACACCTCGAGGACGGTGTCGACCGCCCGATCGACACCGTGCTCGTCGCGGACCCATTTCCTCGCGACCTCCGGGTCGTGCGACCCGTTCCCGTCGACGAGTGCGACGGCCGCGGCCACCGCATCCCCGACGCTCCCCCCGAGTACCGGCGGGGGCGCCGCGGCGTAGAGAGGCAGCGCAACCGGCACGACCAGCGGGCAACCGGCGGCGAGCGCCTCGAGCTCGCTACCGCCGAGCATCCCCGTCGCCTGGCCGACGACGACGTGGGCCCCGGCCAGCAGCCGGAGGTACGTCGCGTGGTCGCTGCGCGGGACGAGGCGAACCCCCAGCGCGGCAGCGTCGACCGCCTGCGGGCCCCAGTCCAGCCCGACGACATCGGCGCGGTCGCCGAGGCTGACGACGAGCTCGCGGGCGATGTCGAGCAGGGTGGAAGCGCCCTTCTCCGGGCCCCAGCGGGAGGCGAACACGACCTGCGGCTTCCCCGGCCCCGCAACCCAGTGCGCGATGTTGTGCGTGTCGACGGGCACCGGGAGGTAGACCGCGTCCGCGCGGTGTGGCAGCACGTGTTCGGCCAGGTCGGGGGTCGAGTAGAAGACCGCTTCGGCAGCGCGGAGCCCGGCACGGATGCTGCGGGTACGCGCCGGGTCGTACTGGGCGGTGCGGACGTCGCTCCCGTGACAGTGGAGGACGAACCGCCGCGAACCCCACCGGGAGTGGGTGAGCGTCGAGGCCGAATGGACGTGCACGACGTCGTGGCGGCGGGCCAGCACGCCCAGCCGGGCCACCCACGCCGCGCCGACGAGCGCCCGCCGGCCGCGGCCGGCGAGCCCCCGCCATTCCTGGTCCGCGGCGGCCCTCGGCAGAAGGTGCCACGGGTACCCGCGGCGGCGGCCCTCCGCGATCAGCCGCCGCGCCGTGAACGCCGCGTCGTTGACGTGCAGCACCGACGGCGGGGCGGCGGGGGCCGGGACCGGCATCACGGCAGGACCGTTCCCGGTGGCCGACCGGCGGTGAGCGCGTCGCCGACCCCGAATCCGAGGACGCGGCCCGTCCGCGGGACGTCGGAAGCCATCACGCCGCGATACTACTGAATCGGATGCCGCTCACTCCCGCGACGTGATCGAGGTGCACGAGCCCGCCGCGGATAGACTGCTGGGCCATGGTGGACGGCAGGAATCGCCCGCGAATCCTCTGCATTTCCTTCTCCGATATCAACCGTGATGCCCGGGTGCTTCGACAACTGGACGTACTCGCCGATCTCGGGGAGGTCACGACGGTCGGATACGGCACCGCGCCCCGCCTCGCGACAGAGCACCTGCGGATCGACTCCGACCTACCGTCCCTGCCGCAGACGCCGGTCGGGGTCGCCCTGCTCGCGATGCGCAGGTTCGACCGGGTCGAGTTCCTGGCCCCGGCCGTACGCGCGGCGCTCGACCTGCTCGAGGGGAAGCGCTACGACATCGTGATGGCGAACGAGGCGCGCGCGATGGCCCTCGGCCATCGTGTCGCACAGGGCGCGCCGGTGGTCGCCGACATGCACGAGTGGGCACCGGAGGAGCGCGCACACGTCCTGTCGTGGCGTCTGCTCGTGAGGCCGTACATGACCTACCAGTGCCGCAAGTACCTGCCCGAGATGCACGCCGTGAGTGTGGTGAACGACTCGATCGGGGATCTCTACCGTAATCGGTTCGGAATTCACCCCCGCACCGTGCGCAATACCGGTCGGTATCACGACCTGGAACCGGGCGAGGTTCGTGAGGGCGCGATTCGCCTAGTTCACAGCGGCGCCGCCATTCCCGGCCGCAACCTCGAGACCCTCATCCAGGCCGTGACCGAGTTGCCGCCGGCGTTCACGTTCGACCTGTACCTCGTCCCCGGCCGGGACGGCGGTCGGTACCTCGACCGGCTTCGCGCGCTGGTCGCCGGCGACCCGCGCATCACGCTGCATCCGCCGGTCCCCCCCGACGAGCTGGTACGGGCCCTCAACCGATACGACGTGGGCGTCTTCAGCCTGCCGCCGCTCACCCCGAACCACCGGTTCATGCTGCCGAACAAGATCTTCGACTTCGTGCAGGCGAGGCTCGCGGTGGTGTTCGGGTCCGCGCCGGAGACCAACCGGCTGATCATCGAGCACGAACTCGGTCCGATCGTTCCCGACGCGTCCGCGGAGGCGATGCGCGATACCCTCGCCGCGCTGGACCCGCAGCAGGTGCGCGCGTACAAGCACAACGCGCACAAGGCCGCCGAGGTGCTCAACTCGACCGAGGACGCCGCCGTCGTCCGGGCTCTGGTCGCGGATCACCTGCCCCGCTGAGCGGGTTCACCCCGGGGTGTCGCGCTCGCGCAGAGAGCCGTCGACCTCGACGTGGCGCGCGCCGGTCACCGGGCAGACCCACAGGTCCGCCTCCTGGCGCAACGGGGCCCCGGCCTTGCCCACCCAGCCGACCCGTCGCGCGGGCACGCCCGCGACCAGCGCGAAGTCGGGTACGTCCCGGGTCACCACGGCGCCGGCGGCGACGGTCGCCCAGGCCCCGATGCGGACCGGCGCCACGCATACCGCCCGAGCACCGATGGACGCGCCGCCGGCGACGGTGACACCGACGACGTCCCAGTCCGAGGCGCTCTTCAGCGTGCCGTCCGGGTTCACCGCCCGCGGGTAGGTGTCGTTGGTCAGGACGACGGCGGGCCCGATGAACACGCCGTCGCCCAGCTCGGCGGGGCCGTACACCAGTGCCTGGTCCTGGATCTTGCAGTTGTCCCCGACCCGGACACCGACACCGATGCACGCGGCGCGGCCGACGACGCAGTGGTCACCGAGCACCGCCTCGTCCCGCACCTGGGCGAGGTGCCATACCTTCGTCCCCGCGCCCAGCTTCGCCGTCCGCGCCACCTCGGCACTCTCAGCAGCGAACGACATGGTTCTCCGACCCTCCCGACGGTCCCCGCGTCACGACGCGATGCCGATGGCGCGGTAGGTGACCCCTGCCCAGCGGTCGGCGGAACTGACCCGCCGGCCGTCGACGAAGGTGGCGATGCCTGGCAGGTCGACAGGTGCGAGCTCGACGTATTCGCGGTGGTCGGCCTGCAGCACCGCGGCGTCGACCGGCTCCCCGAGGTGGTAGGGCTCGAAGCCGAGCGCCCTCAGCTCCACGTCCGTGTACAGCGGGTCGTGCACCAGGGTGATCGCGCCGCACCCGCGCAACGCCTCCACGACGGAGAACACCCCGGAGAACGCGGTCTCCTTGACCCCACCGCGGTAGGAGGCACCGAGGACGGCCACACGAGCACCGCCGAGATCGCCGTGCGCCCCCTCCAGCAGGCCGACCGTGTACGCCGGCATGCCGGCGTTGGCCTCCCGCGCCGCGCGCACGACCGTCGCCTCCGGGTCGTTCCACAGGTACAGCCGGGGATACACCGGGATGCAGTGGCCACCCACGGCTATCCCCGGGCGGTGGATGTGGCTGTACGGCTGGGAGTTCGCCGCCTCGATGACCTGGTAGACGTCGATCCCCGCGGTGGCGGCGAAGCGCGCGAACTGGTTGGCCAGCCCGATGTTGACGTCGCGGTACGTGGTCTCGGCCAGCTTGGCGAGCTCGCTCGCCTCGGCCGAGCCGAGGTCCCACACGCCGTTCGGACGGGCAAGGTCGGAACGGACGTCGAAGTCCAGGACGGCCTCGTAGAACGCGGTCGCGCTCTCAGCGCCCGCGGGCGACAGGGCGCCGACGAGCTTGGGGTACTTGCGCAGATCCTCGAAGACGCGACCCGTGAGCACCCGCTCGGGCGAGAAGACCACGTGGAAGTCGAGCCCCTCGACCAGCCCGGAGCCCTTCTCCAACATCGGCTTCCAGCGGCCGCGCGTGGTCCCGACCGGGAGCGTCGTCTCGTAGGACACCAGCGTGCCCGCGGTCAGGTGCTGCGCCAGCTCCTCCGTCGCCGCGTCCATCGGGCCGTAGTCCGGGCGCGCCTCGTCGTCCACGAACAGCGGCACGACGACGACCACGGCGTCGGCGTCCGGCACTGCCTCCGCGTAGTCCGTGGTGGCCCGAAACCGGCCGACCCGCACGGCCGCACCGAGCCTGTCCTGCAGGTGTGCCTCGCCCGGGAACGGCTCGACCCCGCGGTTGACCTGCTCGACGACCCGGGCGTTCACGTCGACACCGACGACCGAGTGCCCCTTCGCGGCGTACTGCACCGCCAGCGGGAGGCCGATCTTCCCCAGTGCGATGACGGCGATCTTCACCGAGAGGGCCTCTCTCCTGGTTCGGGCGCGGCACGCATGGCGAATCCCAGGCTAGAGCAGGGGTGCCGCTACCCGACGAACGGCGCATGCGACGACCCGGAGGGGCCCAGGGCGTGCCCGAGTAGCGCTCGCACGTGGTCCGATCGGCCCCGGCGGATCGCCCCCGGCAGCAGCGTCAGCGCGTTGAGACGCGACGACAGGTGTCGGCGGGCGATGCTCGCGGCGCGCCGCCAGCCGCGATCACGCATCCGCTGGGCCGCGTCGAGGAAGAAGTGCCGCTCCTCGGCGAACCGGCGCGCGTCCGCCGCCTGGACCGCGGACACCGAGCCGCGGTGGCGGCGGTAGCGGAAGCACGTGGTGGGCTCCACGACGAGCGACTGCCCGTCGAGCACGAGGTCCAGGACCAGCGCCAGGTCCTGAACGACGTCGAGACCCTCGCGGAAACCGGTGCGGCGCAACGGCTCGGAGCGCCAGCACAGCGACGGGAAGTAGAGCCAGTTGCCGCGCAGCAGGCTCGCCGCGAGTTCCTCCCCGCGCAGCACGGTCGTCGACCGCCGCCGGGGCGCGTAGATCCACCGTTTGCTCAGGTCCACGAGGGTCGTGGAGGCGGCGCCGGTGGCCCCGATCACCTCGACGCCGGGCTGGATGACCGCCGCCGAGGGGTGCGTCCGGTGCACGGCCCGCACCGTCCGGACGTAGTTCGGCAGCATCAGGTCGTCGGACCCGATGATCACCACGAGCTCCTCGCGGACCAGCGAGACGCACTTCTGGAAGTTGCGGTTGATGCCGAGATTGCTCTCGTTGCGCAGGTAGCGCACCCGGTCGTCACCCAGGCCCGCGCACCACGCCCGCACCTCGTCGTCGGTCCCGTCGTCGACGATCGTCAGCCGCCAGGCCGGGTCGTCCTGGGCGACGACACTGCGGATCGTCTCGTGCACCAGTGCGGGCCGGCCGTAGTGCGGCAGCATCACCTCGACGGTCGTCACGGCTGTCCCGTGTCGTCCTGACGCAGACCGCGTCGGCTGTTGACCGACTCCGCCTCGCGGATCGCGACGGCCCGGGCGAGCTCGGTGTACCGGCGGTCGACCACGCGGAACCGGACGTACATGCTGACCATGCCGAGCATGAAGGCCACCACGAGCGAGTAGAGCACGAGGTCGGTGCCCCGGTTCACGCCGAGGAACCGCGCCACCACCGTGACGTCCGCGGGTCGCAGCACCGCGTAGACGTTCGCGGCGGCGAAGGCCACGAGGCCCACCCGCTTGCTGGCCTGCACGTACGCCGCGCCCCCGGCGCGGGCGACGACGATCAACACCACCATGACCGAGAGGATCAGGAGGAACTGGATGAGCATCGGTCAGCCTCTCCGACTGCGCACGGACAGGTCGAACAGGATGGTCACTCCGTTCACCAGCGACTGGCCCTTCGCCTGCGAGTACTCCGTGTACCGGATCGACACCGGCACCTCGCGCACCCGCCACCGCGACCCGCCCAGGTACGACACGATCTCCGACGCGTGCGCCATCCCGTTCATCGTGATCCGCAGGTCGTCCACCACGGGGCGGGTGAACACGCGCAGCCCGTTGTGGGCGTCGGTCAGGCCGAGGCGGCGCCCGGACGGGCTCAGCAGCGCCGCGGTGCGCAGGACCAGGCGCTTGAGCGGCGGCACCGACCGGCCCGAACCCAGGAACCGGGACCCGACGACGACGTCGACCTCGCCCGAGCGGGCCACGGCGACCATCGCCGCGGCGTCCTCCAGCCGGTGCTGGCCGTCGGCGTCGAACGTGACGAAGTAGGCCGCGCCCGGCCGGTTGCGGGCGTAGGACAGGCCGGTCTGCAGCGCCGCGCCCTGGCCGAGGTTCACCGGATGGCGCACGAGATGCGCGCGGGTGCGCAGGACGATGTCGGCCGAGCCGTCGCCGCTGCCGTCGTCGACGCACACGACGTTCGGGAACACGGCCAGCGTCTCGCGCACGACGGACTCCAGCACCCCGGCCTCGTTGAACACCGGGATGACGACCCAGACGTCGTCGTTGGCCAGACCCATCGGCTCCCCATCGCTGCTCCGGACAAACTACCGGCGTCGCCCTCGCGCGCCCGATCCGGTCGGTTTGCGGCCCGATCAGCGCGGCGCGGGCGCGGTCACCGCCCGCTCGCGCAGGGCGCCGCGCAGCCGCACCGCCAGGATCGCGGCCACCAGAGCCGGGCCCAGTGCCTGGGCGACCAGCGCCGCGGCGACGGCATCGGCCGGGGCGCACAGCACCCCGACGTGGACCACCGTCCCCGCCACCCAGGCGACGGCGACGTCGCGCTGGCGGCCGAGCGCGATCAGGGCGGGTTGGAGCGCCAGCGCGGCCATCATCAGCAGGGTCGCCAGCCCGAGCACGGCGAGCAGGCCCGCGCCGGGGCGCCGGACCGCATTGAACACCACCTCGGCCACCACCGGCCCGGCGAGCACCCCGGCCACCAGTCCGGCACTGCCCACCCCGGCCACCGCGGCGAGCACCTCGCCGAGCCGTCGGCGCAGCAACGCGCGGTCGCCGAGGGTGGCCGCGCGGGTCAGCTTGGGCAGCAGGACGGCCTGCACCGGCGCGAACAGGAACAGCGGGATGCGGGCGAGCACGAAGGTCGCCGCGAACACGCTCGCGGTGACGGGGTCACCCGGCATCCGGTAGGCCACCACCACCGGCGCCAGATTCGCGACGAGCTGGCCCAGCGCCGTGGCCGCGAACAGCAGCGACATCGAGCCGAGCATTCCCGCCGGGTCGGCCGCCGGCGCCGGGTCGGCGGGGGGCCGCGCCACCGGCCACAGCACCGCCGCCGCCACAGCCGAGCCCGCGGCGAAGGCCAGCGCGTACGGGGCCGGTTCCCGCACCGCGACGACGAGCAGGGCCAGGCACGGCAGGACCCGCAGCCCGCCCTCGAGGTACAGGGTCGCCGCGTACGCGGCGAACCGCTGGCGGCCGCCGAGGATCCCGCGCACCCAGTAGATGCCCGCCGATCCGGCGACGGCCAGCAGCAGCGCGACGAGCAGCCCGACCCGCCCGTCGAGGACGCGGGCCAGGACCAGCGGCCATGCCACGAGCACGACGAGTCCCGCGCCCGCCGCGTACCCCGCCGCTATCAGGCCCGCGCGCCGCGCGATCGGCCGGATCGACTCGGCCCGCGCGACGGCCGCGCTCACCGCCCGGCTCGTCTCCTGCTCCAGCGCGGCGAACACGCCCGGGCCGATGATGTTGATCAGCAGGTAGACCGAGATCAGCGCGCCGACCAGCGCGGCCGTCTCCCGCGAGGCGAAGACGTGCCCCACGATCGCGACGTAGGCGTACCCGGCTGCACCGAGCACGCCGAGACCGGCTGCCAGGTGCAGGCCCGTGCCCCACCTGCCACTCAGAACACCGGCCACCGCGCCACCGTACGGCGGGCGGACGGGCACCGGTGCGCGCCCGTCGACAACGACGTTGCCGCTGTTCTGCGGCGCCCGAAACCGCAACAACGTCGTTGTCGACGGTGTGCGGGCCTCAGCGCCTCGCGAGCGTGACGAACTCGTTGTACGGGAAGACCCGGCCAGCGGCCCGCGGGAACGGGAACGAGTACTGCCGCACCACGCGCAGCCCGGCCGCCTCGCACAGCGCGGCGGTCTCCGTGAAGCCGCAGAACCGGACGTGGGTGGCGTCGGTGGCGTAGCCGCGCTCCTGCGGCGTGATCAGCACGACCTTGCCGCCGTCACGGACGTAGGGCAGGTAGTCGGCGAGCAGGGCGCGCGCGTCCGCCTCGGTCATGTGCTCGACGACGTGGGCCAGCAGCAGGCTGTCGAACGCGCCCGGGCGGGCGTGCGGTCCGCCGACGAACTCCTCGACGGTGTAGGCCGCCAACCCCCGCGAGCGCGCCACCGCGACCGATTCCGCGTTGTGGTCCACGCCGACGCCCGCGCCGCCGAGGTGGGCGAGGTTGCGGCCGAGCCCGCAGCCGACGTCGAGCGTGCGCCCGAGCCGCAGCCGCCGGACGTTCCAGCGGTACGGCGCCTGCACGTCGAGCAGTCGCTTCCACCACACCTGCTCCAGACCGAGCAGGCGCGCGGAGTAGTCGGACCGGTCGGTTCCCGGACGGTTCTCAGCGGAGCTCACCCCGGGCAGTCTGCCCGCGCCACCCGGACGGGCGCACACCGGCTGCGCGTCCGGCAGTGCGAGACTCGCGCCGATGAACCAGCCGACCCTGACCGCGACCTCCATCCCCGGGCTGCTGCACGTCGACATCCCGGTGCACTCCGACGAGCGCGGCTGGTTCAAGGAGAGCTTCCAGCGCGCCAAGCTCACCGCGCAGGGCTTCCCGCCGTTCGAGATCGTGCAGGGCAACGTCTCGTTCAACGCCGACGCCGGCGTCACCCGCGGGTTGCACGCCGAGCCGTGGGACAAGTACGTCTCGCTCGCGCACGGCCGGGCGTTCGCCGCGATCGTCGACCTGCGTGCCGGGGCCGGGTTCGGCCGGGTGGAGACGTTCGATCTGCACGCCGGGAACGCGATCTTCGTCCCGCGCGGGTGCGCGAACTCGTACCAGACCCTGACCCCCGACGTCGCCTACACCTACCTGGTCAACGCGCACTGGTCGCCCGAGGCGCGCTACACCCTCGTCGACGCGTTCGACCCCGCCCTGGGCATCGACTGGCCGATCCCCGCCGACCGCGCGATCCGGTCGGCCAAGGACCGTGGCCACCCCCCGCTGGCCGACGTCGTGCCGGTGAGCTGATGCGAGCCCTGATCCTCGGCGCAGGCGGGCAGATCGGCCGGGCCCTCGGGGCAGCGCTCCCGCACGCCGACGCGCTGCCCCGAGCGGCGCTCGACATCGCGACGGCGGCCGACGCCGACCTCGACTGGTCCGCCTACGACGTGGTGCTCAACGCCGGCGCGTACACCGACGTCGACGGCGCGCAGACACCGGACGGCCGGGTCGCCGCGTGGCGCGCCAACGCCACGGGACCGTCGGTGCTGGCCGGGCTGGCGCACCGGCACGGGTTCACCCTCGTGCACCTGTCGAGCGAGTACGTCTTCGACGGGCGGAGCACCGCGCCGTACCGGGAGGACGACCCGCCGGCGCCGCTGTCGGTGTACGGCGCGACGAAGGCCGCGGGCGACCTGGCGGTGGCCACCGTGCCCGGCCACTACGTGGTGCGGCCGACCTGGGTGGTCGGTGAGGGCCGCAACTTCGTGCGCACGATGCTCGGCCTGGCGGCGCGCGGGATCGCGCCGACGGTCGTCGCCGACCAGATCGGCCGCCCGACGTTCGCGACGGACCTGGCCGCCGGGATCGTCGACCTGCTGACCGGCGCCGCCCCGCCCGGCACCTACCACCTGACGAACTCCGGCGAGCCCGCGTCCTGGGCCGATGTCGCCCGTGCGGTGTTCGCCGCCGTGGGCCGCGCCGACCTCGCCGTCACCGACACGACCACGGCGGACTACTTCGCCGATCGGCCCGGCGCCGCGCCCCGCCCGCTGAACAGCGTGCTCGACCTGGGTCGGGCACGGGCCCACGGGATCAGGCTGCCGGACTGGCGCGTGGCGCTGGCCGGATACCTCGCGCGCGAGCGGGACGGTTCCTGAGCGCCGGACGGCGAGTCGCCACCCAGAACGTGTGCGAGTGGGCCGCGAAGTCTAAACTCCCCCCACCATTCCACCGAAGGGGCTCAAATGATCATTCTCGGCCTCATTCTCCTGCTGATCGGCTATCTGACCGGCATCAGCCTGCTCTACTACATCGGCGGCATCCTGCTCATCGTCGGTGTCGTCCTGCTCATCCTCGGCAACGTCGGACGTCCCGTTGGCGGCCGAAAAGTCTGGTTCTGACCCGAATCCGCGAGTAGCGGGCGGCCTTAGACGGTGAGATGGCGATAGGTGTCCGCTGACCTGCGATGATCGTGTTTGCGATGACACGGTGATCGAGGTCGAGAGGACACCTATCGGGTGCGAAGAGTACGCAAGC